>CALKVW010000141.1 GCA_938004785.1 uncultured Polyangiaceae bacterium | reverse complement strand
GTAAGTTCGACAACTCGAGCTACAAGGTCTCCGCCGGTCTGCACGGCGTCGGCGTGAGCGCCGTCAACGCCGTCAGCGAGTGGCTCAAGCTCGAGATCAAGCGCGACGGCAAGCTCTGGTCGCAGGACTACGCGCAGGGCGCGCCCAAGAACCCGCTCACCCCGAAGGGCGACGCCGACACGACGGGCACGAAGGTCCGCTTCAAGCCCGACCCGACGATCTTCAGCGTCACCGAGTTCAGCTTCGACGTGCTCGCGAGCCGCCTGCGCGAGCTCGCCTTCCTCAACGCCGGCCTCGTCATCGATCTCGTCGACGAGCGCGGCGAGGGCAAGAAGGAGCGCTACCTCTACGCCGGCGGCATCGCCGAGTTCGTCGCCCTGCTCAACAAGGCGAAGGAGCCGCTGCACGAGGAGGTCATCTCGATCGCCGCGAGCAGCGACGCGACGCACGACACGGGCAAGACGCTCGCCGCGCCGGTCACCGTCGAGGTCGCCTTGCAGTGGAACGCCTCCTACACCGAGGCGATCTATTGCTACACCAACAACGTCCACAACAAGGACGGCGGCACGCACCTCACCGGTCTGCGCTCGGCGCTCACGAAGACCATCAACAACTACGGCACGGCGCAGAACCTCTTCAAGGATCTGAAGCAGGGCCTCGCCGGCGAAGACGTGCGCGAGGGGCTCACCTGCGTCATCAGCGTGAAGCACCCCGACCCGAGCTTCGACTCGCAGACGAAGTCGAAGCTCGTCTCGAGCGAGGTGAAGGGCATCGTCGAGAACGTCGTCTCCGACAAGCTCGCCGACCTCTTCGAGCGCAACCCGGCCACGGCGAAGAAGATCATCGAGAAGGCCGTCATCGCCGCGAAGGCCCGCGACGCGGCGCGCAAGGCGCGCGAGGTGATCCGCAAGGGCACGCTCGACATCACCAGCCTCTCCGGCAAGCTCGCCGACTGCCAGAGCAAGGACCCTGCGAAGAGCGAGCTCTACATCGTCGAGGGAGAGAGCGCCGGCGGCAGCGCGAAGCAGGGGCGCGACCGCCACTTCCAGGCGATCCTTCCGCTCAAGGGCAAGATCCTCAACGTCGAGCGCGCGCGCCTCGATCGCATGCTCTCGAGCGCCGAGGTGGGCACGCTCATCACCGCGCTCGGTTGCGGCGTCTCCGACGCGGGCAGCTTCGAGATCGACAAGCTGCGCTACCACCGCATCATCCTGATGACCGACGCCGACGTCGACGGCTCGCACATCCGGACCTTGCTGCTCACCTTCTTCTACCGGCAGATGCCGGAGGTGATCGAGAAGGGCTACCTCTACATCGCGCAGCCCCCGCTCTTCCGCGTGCGCAAGGGCAAGAAGGACCTCTACCTCAAGGACCAAGGCGCGCTCGACACCTTCCTGGTGGAGAACGCGATCGAGGGCCTCACGATCTCGACCGCGAAGGGGCCCTCGGTCTCCGGTCAGCCGCTCTACCGGCTCGCGCAGCGGCTCCGCCGCTTCAAGTCGGTCGTCTCGCACATCGACCGGCGCTGTGACGCGCGCGTCGTCGCCGCGGTGATCCGTTCGAGTGGTCTCGGGCTCGAGGACCTCGGCCGGCTGGGCGACGCCGAGAAGGTGAAGCGGGTCCAGACCGAGCTGCGCGCCTACATGGAGAAGCGTTACCCGGACGTCTTCCCCCTCACGATCGAGGTCGGCTTCGACGAGTCCGCGGGCACGGGTCACATCGAGGTCCGCGGGCGCCCCGGCGCGAACCTGCGCACGGCACGCATCGACGCCGGGCTGGTGTCGAGCGACGACTACCAAGAAGCTTGGAGCATCGACCAAGACCTGCGCAGCCTCGGCGAGCCTCCCTACGTCGCCCAGGGCGAGAAGGGTGATCCGGTCGAGCTCGCCGACGGCGAGGCGCTCGCCGACTACCTCGAGGAGCGGGGTCGCAAGGGCATCAGCATCGCCCGCTACAAGGGTCTCGGTGAGATGAACGCCGAGGAGCTCTGGGAGACGACGATGAACCCGGACGCTCGCACGCTCTTGCAGGTGAGGGTCGACGACGCCATCGCCACCGACGCGCTCTTCACCGTGCTCATGGGCGACCAGGTCGAGCCCAGGCGCGCCTTCATCGAAGACAACGCGCTCCACGTGAAGAACCTGGATATCTGAAGGATGGCGAATCCGCCTGCTGCGCGGCACGTGGCCGCGATCGCCCTCCTCGCGATGCTCCGAGCATCGCTGCGTCGGGCTCTCTAGCCACGCGCCGCTCGCTACGGCGGCTGCGCCATCCTTGGGCACGTACCGCGCGAGGCGTGGCAAATGGCCTGTGGGGATAAGCACGCAACTGCTTGGATCAAGCCCCTTGTCGGCGGTTGGCATGGACTTAGCTTCGGCTTGCCATGCGAATCGACCGAATGACGACCAAGGCCCAGGAGGCGCTGCGCGCCGCCGTCGATCTTGCCTCCCGCAAGGGCAACCCGGAGCTCTACCCCGAGCACCTGCTGCGTGAGCTGCTCACGCAAGACGGCGGCTTGGTGGGGCCGGTCGTCGCCAAGGCCGGGGCGAGCCCACAACAGCTCGGCGCCGCGCTCGACGAGCGCATCGCGAGCTACCCCCAGGTCTCCGGCGGGGCCGAGCCGGGCCTGTCGCGCCGCACGCTGAACCTCCTGCAGAAGGCGGAGGACGAGAGCAAGGCGCTGAAGGACGACTTCATCTCCACCGAGCACCTCCTGCTCTCGGGCGCCAAGCACGACAAGGACCTCATGGGTCTCTTGGAGCGCGCCGGGCTCACCTACGACAAGATCCTGCAGGCGCTCACGAGCGTGCGCGGCGCGCACCGCGTGACCGACCGCGACCCGGAGGGGAAGTTCCAGGCGCTCGAGAAGTACACGCGCAACCTCACCGACGCGGCCCGCAAGGGCAAGATCGACCCGGTCATCGGGCGCGACGAGGAGATCCGTCGCGTGATGCAGGTGCTCTCGAGGCGCACCAAGAACAACCCCGTGCTCATCGGCGAGCCCGGCGTCGGCAAGACGGCGATCGTCGAGGGCATCGCCCAGCGCATCGCGACGGGCGACGTGCCCGAGTCGCTCAAGGACAAGTCGCTGCACGCGCTCGATCTCGCCTCGATGGTGGCCGGCGCGAAGTTCCGCGGTGAGTTCGAGGACCGCCTCAAGGCCGTGATGAAGGAGATCGAGGCCGCCAGCGGCAGCATCATCCTCTTCATCGACGAGCTGCACACGCTCGTCGGCGCGGGCGCCGCCGAGGGCGCGATGGACGCGGCCAACATGCTCAAGCCCGCGCTCGCGCGCGGCGAGCTGCGTTGCATCGGCGCGACCACGCTCGACGAGTACCGCAAGCACATCGAGAAGGACGCCGCGCTCGAGCGCCGCTTCCAGCAGGTGCTCGTCGGCGAGCCCAGCGTGGAGGACACGATCTCGATCCTGCGCGGCATCAAGGAGCGCTACGAGACGCACCACGGCATCCGCATCCAGGACAACGCGCTCATCGCTGCCGCAACGCTGTCGGACCGCTACATCACCGAGCGCTTCCTGCCCGACAAGGCGATCGATCTGGTCGACGAGGCGGCGAGCCGCGTGCGCATGGAGATCGACAGCCTGCCGACGCCCATCGACCAGGTCGAGCGCGAGCTGCTCCGGCTGCAGATGGAGGACCAGGCGCTCAAGCGCGAGAGCGACAAGGCCTCGAAGGTGCGCGTCGAGGAGCTCAAGAGCGAGATCGCCAACCTCCAGGCCAAGCGCGACGGCATGCGCGCCCAGTGGATGGCCGAGAAGGAGGTGCTCGCTCAGCTGCGCGATGCGGCGCCCGAGATCGAGAGCCTGCGCCTCGAGAGCGAGAACGCGAAGCGGCGTGGTGATCTCGGCAAGGCCGCCGAGATCGAGTACGGCCGGATCCCCGAGCTCGAGCGCAAGCGCGAGGCGTTGCGCGCCAAGCTCGGTGAGCTGCAGCAAGGTCAGTCCTACCTGAAGGAGGAGATCAGCGACGAGGACATCGCCGCGATCGTCTCGAAGTGGACGGGCATCCCGGTGTCCAAGATGCTCGAGGGCGAGATGCAGAAGCTCCTGCGTCTCGAGGAGGATCTGCGCGGTCGTGTCGTCGGCCAGGAGGAGGCGCTCGTCGCGGTGGCGAACGCGATCCGCCGCTCGCGTGCGGGCCTCGGCGACGATCACCGCCCCATCGGCTCCTTCCTCTTCCTCGGCCCGACCGGCGTGGGCAAGACGGAGCTCGCGAAGGCGCTCGCCGAGCGGCTCTTCAACGACGAGCGCGCGATGGTGCGCATCGACATGAGCGAGTACGGCGAGCGACACGCCGTCGCGCGGCTCATCGGCGCGCCACCCGGCTACGTCGGCTACGAGGAGGGCGGGCAGCTCACCGAGCCGGTGCGCCGCAGGCCCTACAGCGTCATCCTGTTCGACGAGGTCGAGAAGGCGCACCCCGACGTGTGGAACACGCTGCTCCAGGTGCTCGACGATGGTCGCCTCACCGACGGGCAAGGTCGCACGGTCGACTTCAAGAACACGATCCTGATCCTCACCTCGAACATCGGCACGGCCGCGGCCGCCGCGATCGAGGAGAGCGCGGGTGAGCCTGCCCAGAAGGCGCGCGAGGTGCGCCAGGTGGTGATGAACGAGGTGCGGCAGCACTTCCGCCCCGAGTTCCTGAACCGCCTCGACGAGCTCATCGTGTTCCGTAGGCTCGGCGAGGAGATGATGACCCGCATCGTCGACATCCAGCTCGAGCGCTTCGCGAAGCGCGTGGAGCGGCGCGGGCTCTCGGTCGACGTCACACCCGAGGCCAAGGCCTTCCTCATCGAGCACGGCTACGATCCGCAGTACGGCGCCCGGCCGCTCAAGCGGGCCGTACAGCGCTACGTCGAAGACGGCCTCGCGAAGAAGATCCTCGGCGGAGAGCTCGTGAGTGGCGACCGCATCCGCATCGGCCGAGGGCTCGGCGAGCTCAGCTTCGAGAAGGTGCTCGTCGACTGAGGCAGCTCGAGCGGCGCGCGCGAGCGAGGCCCCACACGGAAGCACCGCGTGGGGCCTCGGTCGTTGACGAAGCCGCGGCGCCGTGAGACGCGCCCGGCCCTCATGGCGGAGAGGATCGCGACCCACCGGCTCCTTCGTTGGCTCTCAGGCTCGCTGCTCGGCTCCGCGCTGCTCGTGTCCTGGCAGGGTGCGGCGCGCGCCGACGCGGAGCCACCCACGGCGCCGAGCGAGAGCGCTCCCGAGGCCGAGCGCGACGAAGCCCACGATCACGACGCGAGCGCACCCGAGGGGAGCGCCCCACCCGGAGCGGAGTCGGAGCCGAAGAAGCCCGAGCCCATCGTCACGCTCAAGGCGAGCCGCGCCCTGAGCATCGAGGCTCGCAGCCTGAGGCTCGTGCAGCCCGCCGCGGAGCGGCTGCTCCGCATCGCCGAGCGCTACCACCAGAAGACGGGGCTGCCGCTCGTCGTCACCGGCGGGGACCGCACACCGAAGCGCCAGGCGCGGGTGATGCTCGACAAGCTCGAGAGCGGCGAGGATCTCGTGAAGCTCTACGCGCGCAAGGACCTCGTGCGCGAGATCCTCGCAGCGCGTGAGCGAGCCGTGCGCGATCGCCTCGGCCGGGATGCGATCCTGCGGCGCATGGCGGAGGTGATCGCGCGTCAGGTCGAGGCGGGTCAGTTCATCTCGCATCACCTCGCCTTCCGTGCGGCGGACGTGCGCTCTCGTGGCCTGACGCCGGCGCAAGAAGCGGCGCTGCGGGCCGCGGCGCGCGCCGAGGGCATCACGGTCGTCGACGAGCGCGAGAGCGTGGCGCCGTGCTTCCACCTCGGGCTCTGAGGCCGGCCCGCCAGGCGTCGCTTCGGGCGCTGCTCGGGTGGAGACCCCGGAGCTGCGCTCCGGCGAGCGCGGCGCCCGATGGTGGATCACTCGTGAACCACCTACGTGGGGTGCGGATGGCGCACATGTCGGAGACACGGCCCCCAATTCCGGACAAAAACGCACTGAGTGGGTCTGGCACGCCATCTGCATCCGGGCACACGCACCCCTGAGGAGCCCCCAGACATGAAGCTTTCCGCACTCTTCGCCGCCGCCCTCTCCCTCTCCGCCCTCGTGGGCTGCCAGGCCGACGAGCCGAGCACTGGCTCGGACGAGAGCAACTACACCCAGAGCGGTAGCTGCGCGTACTCGGGCGAAGGCAACAAGCTCTACAAGGAGGCCGTCGAGCTCGCGAAGCGTTACCAGGTCGAGACCTGTGAGGTGCTCCAGTACGAGGTCTTCTCCAAGGCTCAGGCGGCGGTCGACGTCTGCCCAGCGGTGGGTGGTCTCATCGCGTCGAGCCAGTGGGCAGGTGCGCTGCGCGCCACGCTCGGCCCGCTGCAGGTCGCCGACTACGCGGGCCGCATCGAGAGCAAGAAGCGCGGCTTCGACCTGAGCGAGCTCGGCGTCGCCTTCGACGCGGGGCAGACCTTCTGGTCGCCGTCGGTCGGCGCCTACGGCAACTGGCAGATCATGCACTTCGCGGGCGGCGCCTACGAGACCGAGACCTTGGTCGTCGAGGGCGAAGAGCAGGACATCTCGCGCAAGGTGACCGACACCGGCGCGTACAGCTTCTCCACGTCCGCGGACGGCAAGGTGATCCTGCGCATCGAGTCGTCGAGCCAGCCCGCCCGCGAGCTCGTGCTCGAGCGCTACGTGACCGAGTACGACCCGGTCGACATGTTCCGTCTCTCCCCGATCGAGGGTTCGAGCGACCCGGACAACCGCACCGATCAGCTCTTCAACGTGAACATCGGCGAGTGCGACGCCTGAGAGCGAGCGCAGGATCGCACGCTCGGCCCTCTCGAAGCGCGCGACCCGCGGTGTAGCCTTCGCGCATGAAGCCGCGCGTCGTGCTCGCCCCGCGCTGGGGCGGAACTCCCTCCCACGACTTCTACCCCTGGCTTCGTACGGAGCTCGGCGCCCTCGGTGTCGAGCTCTCCGCGCTCCATCTGCCCAACCCCAGCACACCGACGATCGAGGCTTGGGTGCCCGCCGTGCGGGCGGCCATCGAAGACGCTCTCGAAGCGGATGGAGCTCCACCCATCGTCGTCGGGCACAGCGTCGGCTGCCAAACGGTGATGCGCGCGCTCGCTGGCTTCGATCGGGAGGTGGCGTCGGCGTGCCTGCTCGTCGCCGCCTGGTGGCAGGTCGACGAGCCCTGGCCGAGCATCCTCCCCTGGATCGACACGCCCTTCGACCACGCGCGTGCGCGCGCCGCGGCGTCGAGATTCTCGGTTCTGCTCTCCGACGACGACCCTTTCACGCGCGACCACGCGCACACCGCCGCGCTCTTCCACGAGAGGCTGGGCGCGACGCCGCGCGTCGCCTCCGGCGCGAAGCACTTCAATGCCGAGCGCGAGCCCGCAGTGCTCGGGTCCCTGCTCGAGCTGCTCGGCTCGGTGGAGCCACGCTGACTTGAGCCGCTGCCACCGCTGCGAGAGCACCGATCTCGAGCTCCGCCCGGGCGGCTCGCTCGCAGAGTGCCGCACCTGCCACCTCGTCTTCGACCCGAGCCGGCCCAGGTCGCAGCGCCGCCCGCTCGCGGCCTCGAGCGAGGCGATCGCGCCGCGAGGAGCGCTCGAGCGCCGGGCGATCGAGGCCCCGCCCGAGATGAGCGCGGTGGAGCTCTGGAGAGGCTCCAAGCAGGGTTATCGCAGCGCGGAGATCGAGCGCCCCTCGGGCGTGGAGATCTCCTATCGCTGGGGCGCGGCGCACGGCGACGAGACCTGGAGGTACGTGCTCGGGCTGATCGGCGCGATCGTATTCGGTGTCGCGTATTGGCGAGGGTGGATAGGGAGAGACCCACGCGACGAACCCTCCTGGCTCTTCCTCATTCCGCTGGGGATCGTCATCGCCGGCCTCGCACTGCGCCTCGCGTACTTCGCGCTCAACGCCACCACGATCGTGGTCGACGACGGCGCGCTCGTCCTGCGACACGGGCCGTTGCCATTTCCGGGCAGCCGCAGGATCGAGCTGTCCGAGATCGATCAGCTCTACACCGAGTATTACGTCGTGCGCTCGAAGAACCACGAGGTGCACGCCTATCGTGTGATGCTCATCGTCCGCGGGAGCTCGCGCCACGTCGCCCTGCTGAGCGGGATCGTCGCCGCCGATCAGGCGGCCTTCATCGAGCGCACGGTCGAACGCGTCGCGGGCATCGTCGACCGACCCGTACCCGGGGAGCTCGGCTACCGAGATTGAGCGCCCGGCGTGGTGATGCTCGCGTCGGCGTGCGATGATCGCACGATGCACGCGGTCACGATCGTCGACGAGGCCCTCCAATGGCTTGAGCGCCCCGACCCGAAGCCTGGGCACGGCGAGCTGCTCGTGCGCGTGCACGCCGCGGGTCTCAATGCGGCCGATCGTCTGCAGCTCGCGGGGCTCTACCCTGCGCCCGCGGGCTCACCGGCCGACATCCCAGGCCTCGAGCTCGCCGGAGAGGTCGTCGAGGTCGGCGAGGGTGCGAGCAGGTTCGCCGTCGGAGACAGGGTGATGGCCATCGTCGGTGGAGGCGCGCAGGCCGAGCTCGCCGTCGTGCACGAGCGGGTCGCGATGCCGATCCCGGCCGGCGTGCATTGGGTCGAGGCAGGTGGCTTCGCGGAGGCCTTCACCACGGCGCACGACGCGCTCTTCGCCCAATGCGGGCTCGCGATGGGCGAGCGCGTCTGCGTGCACGGCGCGGCTGGCGGCGTCGGTGTCGCCGCGGTGCAGCTCGCGGCAGCCGCGGGAGCGAGGGTGGTGGCCACGGTGCGCGCCGAGCAGCAGCGCGCGCCGCTCGCGGAGCTCGTGTACGGCGAGGGCAGCGTGGAGGTCGTCGCGCCGGAGGGCTTCGAGACGCGAGGCCCCTACGACGTCATCCTCGAGCTGGTGGGCGGCCCCAACCTGGCGGCGGATCTGCGCTGTCTGGCGACTGGCGGTCGCATCGCGGTGATCGGCGTCGGGGCGGGGCCGAAGGCCGAGATCAACCTGCTCGCGCTGATGCAGGCGCGCGGTCGCATCCACGGCTCCACGCTGAGAGCGCGGCCGCTCGAGGAGAAGGCCGCCGCCGCGAGGAGGGTCGAGCACCACGTGCTGCCCTTGCTCACGGCGGGCAGGTTGCGAGTGCCGGTCGAGGCGAGCTACCCGATGCACGAAGCGAAGGCGGCCTACGAGCGCTTCGCGCGAGGCGGCAAGCTCGGCAAGATCGTCTTGCTCGCCTGAGCACGCCGCTCGCGGCGCCCGCTCAGGCGCGCAGGCGACGGCGACGCAGGAGCGCGAGCGCGCCGAGCACGCCGGCGAGGCCGGAGAGCGATCCCGGAGCCTGAGCGGAGGCGGAGCAGCCGCTCGAGCTGCTCGAGCTCGCGCCGTCGTCGTCGCAGGAGAGCACGTCGTCGCTCTCGTCGATCTCGCAGAAGCCCGGATCCCCGTCGCCGCGGGTGCACTCGTCGCCCTCGGCCTTGTCGGCGCAGGCGGCCTTGTCGGCGTCGTCGGCGAATGCGAGGCCGCTGGTGAAGGCGAGCGTGGAGGCGAGGGCGAGGGCGAAGAGCGAAGCGGAGCGGTTCATGGTCGGTGGGCCTTTCGTGTGGCGATCGAGTCGTGACCTCGGCCGTTGCAGACCGCGTGCCGACGCCGAGCTCGGCCCGCGTCGAGGCGCTCTCAGCCGGGCCGCCCGCCGGACTGAGCAAGACCTTGCTCAGCGCGCCGGCCACTCTTTGCTCGGTGCCAGCCGCTCGAGCGGCGCTCGCCCACGCGTGGCGCCTCAGCCCGAGCTCCTCGCGTTCCACACCGTCTTGGTGTTCACGAAGGCCCGGATCCCCGGCGCGCCGAGCTCGCGGCCGTAGCCGCTCGCTTTGATGCCGCCGAAGGGCAGCCTCGGATCCGAGGCCACCATGGCGTTCACGAAGGTCTGACCGGCCTCGAGCTCGTCCACCAGGCGCGCGATCTCGGCGCCTTCGTTCGTCCACACGCTGCTGCCGAGGCCGAAGGCGCAGTCGTTGGCGACCGCGATCGCCTCATCGAGGCTGCGTACGCGGATGAGCGTGGCCACCGGGCCGAAGATCTCTTCGCGACGCGCTGCGGAGGCCACCGGCGCGTCTGCGATCACGCCGGGCTCGAACCAATGACCACGTTCGCCGAAGGCCTTGCCGCCCACGAGCACACGCGCTCCCTGCGCGACCGAACGCTCGACCTGGTCGACCACGTCTCGGCGCACGCTCGCCAGCGCGAGCGGGCCGATCTCGGTGGAGGGGTCCATCGGATCGCCCACGCGCAGCTTCGCGAAGGCCTCGACGAGCCCGGCCTCGAAGGCCTCGTAGATCTCGGCGTGCACCACGAAGCGTTTGGCGTTGATGCACGACTGGCCGTTGTTGAGGGTGCGCGAGGCGACGGCCGCCGCGAGCGCCGCGCCGAGATCGGCCGAAGGCAAGACGACGAAGGGGTCGCTGCCGCCGAGCTCGAGCACCGAGGGTTTGAGGTGCCGGCCGGCGAGCGCGGCGACCGAGGCGCCGGCCTGCTCGCTGCCCGTGAGCGTGACCGCGACGACACGGCGATCCGCGATGAGCGCCGGCACGGCGTCTGCGCCGACGAGCAAGGTCTGGAACACTCCCTCGGGGAACCCGGCGCGGCGGAGCAGATCGTCGATCGCGAGCGCGCAGCGCGGCACGTTGGAGGCGTGCTTCAGGAGGCCCACGTCGCCGGCCATGAGCGTGGGCGCGACGAAGCGGAACACCTGCCAGAGCGGGAAGTTCCAGGGCATCACGGCGAGCACGGCGCCGAGCGGGAGGTTGCGCAGGTAGCTCTCGGCCTCGGTGGCGACCGGCTCGTCGGCCAGGTAGCGCTCGGCGTGCTCGGCGTAGTGCGCGCAGACCTTCGCGCACTTGTCGACCTCGGCCAGCGCGGAGGCGAGCGTCTTGCCCATCTCCTCGGTCATCGTGCGTGCGAGCGAAGCGCGCTCTGCGGAGAGCAGCGCCGCGGCGCTCCGCATCGGGGCACTGCGCTCGGCGAAGCTCGTGCGGCGCCAGGCACCGAAGGCGCGCTCGGAGCGCTCGAGCTTGGCCTCGATCTGCGCGTGGCCAAGCGCCTCGAAGCGGTGGGTGATCTCGCCGGTGCGCGGATCGATGCTCGCTATCGCCATGAGCGGTTGGCTAGCACCGCTCGCGGGGCGAGGCGACGCGTGGCGCAAGCTCGGCTCGCCGCCGAGCGTTCAGGCCTCGGTGATGCGCAGCTTCGAGATCTTGTAGACGAGCGTGCGCCTGGGCAAGCCGAGCAGCTCGGCGGCGCGCGTGCGGTTGCCGCCGGCCTCGCGCAGAGCGGCGACGATGCGCTCGCGCTCGAAGTCCCGCACCGAGCCACGCACGTCGCCGGTCGCCGGAGCCTGGGGTCTGGCCACGGGCGGCGGGAGCGCGGCCACGTCGGCGCGCAGGATCGACGCCGGCAGGTGCTCGAGCTCGATCGCGCTGCCGTCGACGAAGGCCGCCGCGCGTTCGAGCACGTGCTTGAGCTCGCGCACGTTGCCGGGCCACGCGTGGGCCGCGAGCGCGCGCGCTGCGGGCTCCGAGAGCGAGAGCGGCGCGTTCGGCGCGAGCTCGCGCAAGAGCGCTTGCGCCAGCAGGGAGAGCTCGCCCACGCGCTCGCGCAGCGGAGGCAGCTCGATGCGCGCGCCTTCGATGCGGTAGACGAGGTCTTGCCGGAACTTGCCCTCCCGCACCAGGGCCTCGAGATCGCGGTGCGTCGCGGCCACGATCCGGAGATCGACGTCTCTCTCCGCGGTGGCGCCGAGGCGGCGCACGCGCCGCTCCTCGAGCACGCGCAAGAGCTTGGCCTGCAGCGCGAGAGGGAGCTCGCCGATCTCGTCGAGGAAGAGCGTGCCTCCGTGCGAGGCCTCGAGCAGGCCGATTTTGGCCGACTGCGCGCCTGAGAACGCGCCCTTCTCGTAACCGAAGAGCTCGCTCTCGATGAGCGTCTCGGGCAGCGCGGCCGTATTCACGGCGACGAGCGGGCCCTTGCGACCGCTCAGCCGGTGCAGCTCGCGCGCGACGAGCTCCTTGCCGGTGCCCGTCTCGCCGTGGACGAGCACGCTGAGGTTGCGCGGCGCGATCCGGCGCAGCATCGCGTGCACGGCGAGCATCGAAGGCAGGCGAAAAGCCTCGGGGATGTCCTCCGAGGGGGCAGGCGCCTCGTCGCGCTCGAGCTCACGCAGGAGCCCTGCGACGACCGAGCGCCCTCGCTCGCTCCTGGCGGTGGCCACCCGCCTCGGCGCGAGCTCGCCTCGGTCGAGCGCAGCCTGGAGCCACACCACGCTCGACTCTTCCTCCGCGAGCACCACGAGCAGCTCGTCGGAGGCGAGGGCGATCGTCGCCGTCTCGGGTAGGCGCGCCACGAGCTCGAGCAGGGCCGGGTCCTCGTCGATCGGGCGTGCGAGCGCGAAGGCTGCGGCTGCGCGATCCGAGGCGGCGAGCGAGCGGGCCTCGAGCTCGGAGAGCAGCTCGAAGGCCCGCACGGTCTTCGGCTGCGTCGACGCCGGGAGCAGCACCAGCCGAAGCTCGCCGGCGACGATCTCCGCGCCCGGCTGCACCGCGACGGGCTCCTGGCCGACGAGCTGGCCCGCGAGCCTCGTGCCGTTGCGCGAGCCGAGATCGCGCAGATAGAAGCCCTCTTCGCGCTGCTCGAGCGCGAGGTGCAGGCGCGAGAGCGAGGGGCTGCGCAGGCAGAGCTCGGCCTCGGAGCCTCGCCCGACGCGCAGGCTCGGGCCACTCGGGAGGCGCACGACGAAGGCCGAGCGATCGCCGCGGCAGACCGAGAGCACGAAGTCGCCCGCGCCCCGCGAAGGCGTGTAGCGATGGTCGACGGTCTCTTCGGTGTGGCGGCGCGTCACGGGCGGCGTGAGCATACCCCAGCGCCGAGCGACGCGACCGGAGGGAGCCAGGAGCGCGCGCGAGCCGGGCGGCTCAGGGGCAAGCGTTCCCGTCGACGGGGCTCACGACGAAGCTCTCGTTCTTCTGGAGCGAGAACGAGCAGCTCTCGCCTGGCTCCTCGCAGTGCGCGGCGTTCCCCCAGTGCACGTTCACCGGCGGGCCCTTCTCGCCACCGCTCTGGTCGCAGTACGCGGCGAGCGTGTGCGTGCCTGCCGGCAGGGTGAAGCTCCTGGAGCTGTCGTCGTCGACGTCGAGGCCGTCGTCGCCGTCGACGTAGACCTCCACGTTGCCGCTCACCCGGATCGAGAGCTGGAAAGGGCCACTGCCGGAGCTCGAAGCGCCCGCGCCGCTGCCGTCGTCGCATCCGCCTTCACCGTCACCGCAGGGTTCGTAGTCGCTGGTGCCGGCGACCAGCGCGCAGCCGTTCGTCAGGAGCAGGGCGAACAGCGTCGAGAGTGAGCGAAACCTCGTCATGGCCATGTCCCTTCGAGAGCAAGGCCCGTGCCCGCCCAGCGCAGGCCCAGCGAGCCCTGAGCGCCTCGCCTGCGCGCGCCGCCGTCGACGGAGCTCGCGGGCGCGTCGTCTTCGAGCGCCCACAGCACGACCCCAGCGGTGCCGAGCGCGGCGCCGACGATGAAGCTCACCGTCGACGTCGTCGTGAGCGCCTGGTGCGTCGCGAGCAACGCGTGCTCGTCCGGCGCGCAGCGCTGGTTCGGGCAGCGCTCCTCGAGCGCAGAGGTCTGCGAGAGCGCGATCGATCCGGTCACGACGCCAGTCGCGAGGCCGAGCCCGCCGAGCGTGAGGCTCAGCGGCACGAGCGGCCCGAAGTCGGTTCCCTCTCGCTCGCTGGGCTCGGTCTCGATCGCGGGCACGAAGCGCGGTGAGGCCGGAGGGCTGGTGGGCACCATCGGCGGAGGAGCTGGTGGCAGCGCCGGCGACGGCTCGACGACCGGCTCGGGCAAACGCAGCTCGATGCTGCGGCTCTCGCCCTCGACCAAGGCGAAGGGCAGCTCGACGATCTGCGCGTCACGGCGCGCGTAGACGCGGTGCTCGCCCGGATCGATGCGGATGGGCTCGCTGCGCTCTGCGAGATCGATCACCGCGCCGTCGAGCACGACCTCGACCTCGGCGGAGGCCGGCTCCACCACGAGCCTGAGCGTCGCGATGCGCGGCTCGAGCGAGGCCGCGAAGCTCTGAGCGTCGCGTCGCGCGACCTTGCTCTTCGAGGTCTCGGTCGGGCTCACCGGCAGCGCCGCGACACCGGCGGCGAGCGCCTGGGCCTCGACGAGCCTGCGCCGGGTCTCCAGCTCGCGCGCGAGCTCGAGGCGCGTGACGGGCGTGGGTGCCAGCTCGTGAGCGCGCCGGAAACGGTCGAGCGCGGCGTCGGCGTCGCCGGCAGCCCTCAGCTTGCGCGCCTCGGCGTAGAGCCGCTTCGCCTCCTCGCGGTCCTCGAGCTCGCCGGCGAGCACTCCCGAGCTCGCGCTCCACGCCGCTGCGCAGATCATCAGCGCCGCGGCGTGGTGGGGCACGCGTCGCCACAGCGGGCTCGTGCTCGGACTATTCGATCGCGTCATCGTCGTGGTTCACCGGTCGTGGACTGGGCGTCGGCTGGCTCGCCGTGGGCTCGCTCGTGGCGCTCGGACGAGCCGTCGCCACGGGGCGCGCGGCCGGGCGCGCCGGCCTCAGGGGCGTCACCGTCCCTGGCCCCACCGGTTGCACGATCGGTGCCACCGAGGAGCTGGCCGCAGCCTCCGCCGGGCCGACGAGCGCTTTGACCTGGGCCGACCCCGCTCCGGGTGTGGCGCTCGCTTCCGGCTCGCTCGCGCGCGTCGACGGCGGCGCTTCGGCCAGAGACCGAGCTGCGCCGGGCTCTTTGGGCTGCTCCATGCCGGCGCTGGGCGCGGCGCTCGGCCTCGGCGTCGGTGGGCTGCCCGTGTCGCGCGTGGCCCACCACGCGAAGAAGGGCAGGCTCAGCGCGCTCGCGGCGATGAGCGCCGTCCACCTCGAGCTTCGCCGACGAGGGAGCGTGATCTCGTCGGTCGCGCGCGCCGCGAGGATCGTCGAGCTCATGCCTCGCTCCCCTGTGCGCTCGCTGGGGCGCTCCGCGAGCTCGGTCGCCTCGACGGTCGCTGGCGACACCGTCGGCGCCGACGCGGCCGCTTCGCCGCGACCGGGAGGCATCGACGCGAGCCCAGCGCGTGGACCGAGCAGCGGCGCGAGCTCCTCGGCGACCTCGTGCGTCGAGGTCTCGAGCTCGCTCTCGATGAGCGCCTCGTCGATCGCCTCCTTCAGCGCGAGCGCGGTGGGGTAGCGAGCGTCGGGGTCTTTGCTCAGCGCGCGCGCGATCACGCGGCGCAGCGCGGGCGGCACCTCGTCGCCCATCGGAGGCGCTTCGGCCGGTCCCGCGAGCTGGGCGAGCCTGCCGATGTCCGTGGCTGCGTCGAAGGGGGGCCGGCCCTCGAGCAGCTCGAAGGCCACGGCGCCGATCGCCCACACGTCGACGCGGCGGTCGACCGTGGGCTCGGCGCGCGCCTGCTCGGGCGCCATGAAGCTGATCTTCCCCTTGATGATGCCCGTGGTCGTCTCGCCCGAGATGCGCTCCTTCGCTTTGGCGATGCCGAAGTCGATGAGCTTCGCGATGCCGTGGCGCGAGACCAGGATGTTGTGGGGAGAGATGTCGCGGTGCACGAGGCCCAAGAGCTCGCCCGTGCCCGCGTCGGACTCGAGCTCGTGCGCAGCGTGCAGCCCCGCGCAGGTGTCCGAGAGCACGCGGAACACCGTGCGCACCGAGAGCTTCTCGCCACGCTCCTCGGCGCGCTCGCGCAGCTCGTCGAGCGAGGCGCCGTCGACCAGCTCCATCACGATGTAGAGCGAGCGCGGATCCTCGCCGACCTCC
This sequence comes from uncultured Polyangiaceae bacterium, assembly GCA_938004785.1. Lineage (GTDB taxonomy): Bacteria > Myxococcota_A > Polyangia > Polyangiales > Polyangiaceae > CALKVW01. The sequence continues at coordinate 80,086 of CALKVW010000141.1, read as the reverse complement.
CACACCTGCGCGACGTTGGGGTGCTGGATGCGCGCCACGAGCCGGGCTTCGTCGAGCAGCATGTCGCGGAAGCGCTTCTGGCTCGCGCGCCCGGGTCGGATGACCTTCACGGCCACCGCGCGCTCGAAGCCCCCAGGCCCCTCGGCGCGCGCGCGCCACACGGTGGCGAAGCCACCACCACCGAGCACGCGCTCGAGCCTGTAGCGCCCGAGCTGCTCACCGGGTGTGAAATCGTGGGCCAAAGGGAAGTCCGAGCGCCACTCTGCCCCGCGGGGCCCCGGGCGGCAACGTCGGGGCAGCCCAGCTCGCGGCGGGCTCGGCTCCGTCATGCGGCCGCGCACGCCTTGTGGCAGCCTGAAGCGCCATGCGCCCGAGACACCTGCTCGCCGCCGCGCTCGCCTTCGCGAGCGGCGCCTTCGCCGACGACGCGCTCGCCGCGACCTACCGCGTCGGCCCCAACGAGACCTACAAGCAGCTCACGCCGCTCATGCGCGACGTGCTGCAGCCCGGCGACGTCGTCGAGGTCGAAGGCGACGCCACCTACGACGGTGATCTCGTGCTCTGGGGCGGCAACTGGCCCGGCGCGACGACCGGCACTCCCGAGCAGCCGATCACGATCCGAGGCATCCGCAAGAACGGCAAACGCCCCGTCATCCGTGGCGGGGGCGAGTGGGGCATCGTGCTCTACATGAATTGGTCGGTCTTCGAGGGCTTCGAGGTCGAGGGCGGCAGCATGGCGGCCATCGTGCACAAGGGCCACGAGGTCACGATCCGCGACGTGCTCGTTCGCGACTGCGGCGCGGGGCAGGGCATCCTCGGCACCGACGGCGAGTCGGGCTCTCTCCTGCTCGAGCACAGCGAGGTGCGCAACTGCGGCGACGGCGTGTACCGCCACTCGATCTACATCGCCGGCGACGAGCTCATGTACCCCGGCCACGTCTTTCGCATGCAGCACTGCTACGTGCACTCGGCGCTCGGCGGCAACCTCGTCAAGTCGCCCGCCGAGCGCAACGAGATCCATTACAACTGGCTCGAGGGCGCGCTCTACCACGAGCTCGATCTCATCGGCCCGGTCGACCCGGTCGTCGAAGGCCTCGCACGCGAGGACTCCGAGATCGTCGGCAACGTCATCATCAAGGCCGAGGGGAACACCTACGGCTGCCTGCGCGCGGGCGGCGACGGCAACCTCTCCACCCACGGCCGCTACCGCATGGTCAACAACACCTGCGTGCTCTCGAGCGCCTCGCGGGCGCCTTTCTTCCTCCAGTACGAGCTCGAGAGCCTCGAGCTGCGCAACAACGTGTTCACTGGAGGCGCCCCCGACGCGCGCCTCGCGATCATGGCCGACGGCGCCGACGCGCCGATCGGTGGCAGCAACAACTATTTTGCGGATCAGATCGAGCTCGTCACCTCGGCGGCCACGCCCGTCGAGCTCGTCGACTCCTTGAGAGCCGGCGACCCTGGCTTCGTCTCCCTCGCCACGCTCGACCTGCGGCCCACCGCGACCAGCGCGCTCGTCGACGCCGGCGCCGACCCGATCCCGACCTGGGACGCGCACCCCTTCCCCAATCCGCTCGCGAGGCCCGCGTTCTTGCCGCCACCGCGCGGCATCCCCGCGTCGATGCAGCCGGTGCTCCGCGCCGAGGTGGGCTCGCTCGATCTCGGCGCGCTCGAATTCGGCGTCGACCCGGGCAGCCCCGGCGAGGGAGAGGGCGAAGGCGGCGCGGGCGGCGGGAGCCTCGACGAGCGCGACATGACCGTCGGTGAGCCCTCGCCCGGCTGTGATTGCAGCGCGACCGCGGGCTCCAGCCCCCGCTCGGGCGGCCTCTCCGCGCTGCTCGGTGCCGGGTTGCTCGCCGCGGCGCTGCGCCGGCGTCGCGCAGCCGCTCGCTCGACGCGGCCTCGAGCCTAGCGGAGCATCGCGCTCGTGCCCTACCTCGACGTCCACGATACGCGCCTCTGGGTCGAAGACACCGGCCCGGGGTCGACCGGCGAGACCCTCGTCCTCAGTCATGGGCTGCTCTGGTCGACGGAGCTCTTCCGTCCTCAGATCGAGCACCTCCGCGCGCGCTATCGCGTCGTCGCCTGGGATCACCGCGGCCAGGGCCGGAGCGCCGACGACGAGCGTCGCTCGATCGGCATGGAGCTCGTGACCGACGACGCCCTCGCCCTGCTCGACGCGCTCGGGCTCGAGCGCGTGCACTTCGCCGGGCTCAGCATGGGCGGCTTCGTCGGCATGCGCATCGCGGCGCGCCACCCCGAGCGCCTGCGCTCGCTGATCTTGATGAACACCTCGGCCGGCCCCGAGCCCCGTGAGAACCTGCCGAAGTACAAGGCGCTCAACCTCGTCGCGCGGGAGCTGGGGCTGGGGATCGTGGCTCGGAGCGTGCTGCCGATCATGTTCGGCCGCACCACCATGACGAGCCCCGAACGCGCGACGCTGCGCGAGGCGTGGCGAGCCCGCCTGGTGAACAATCGCCGCAGCATCTGGCGCGCCGTGAACGGCGTCATCGAACGGGAGGGCGTCGAGCACCTCCTGCCGAAGATCTCCGCGCCCACGCTCGTGCTCGCGGGCGACGAAGACGTCGCCACGACACCCGCGCGGGCCGAGCACCTCCAAGCGAACATCCCTGGCTCCAGGCTCGTGCGCATCCCACGCGCCGGGCACTCCTCCACGATCGAGAACCCCGACGCGGTGAACATCGCGCTCGACGCCTTCCTCGCCGAACTCCGATGAGCTCCGCCGACTCCTCCACGCCCTCCGTGCGCAGCCTGATCGCGGGCTTCTTGCTGTCGATCCTGCTCTGCGGAGTGAACTCCTACCTCACGCTGTCCTTCGGCGTCATCGAGGAGGGGCCCACCATCGCGGCGTTGCTCTTCTTCGCGACCTTCTTCCTCTCGCGCGTGAAGATCCGCTCTCACGAGATGGTCATGGTCGCGACCATGGGCTCGGCGGGTGGCTCGCTGGGCTTCATCACGAACTTCTATGCCGCCGAGGCGATGGTCGGCTCGCCCTATGGCTTCTGGCAGATGGTCGGCTTCTCGGTGTCGACGAGCCTCGTGGGCATGGCCTTCGTCGTGCCATTGCGCGAGATGCTGATTCTCCGTGAGAACCTGCCCTGGCCGGGCTCCAAGGCGACCGAGTCGGTCATACGCGCGCTCGTGGAGAAGGGCGACCCCAAGCAGCCGCTCCATCTCTTGGCCTCGGGTGTGCTCTGCATCGCTTGGGTGCTCTCCAACACCGATGGCGGTTTCGGCCTCGTGCCCGATGCGAGCGAGATCCCGCTCTTCGGTCTCGCCGCCTTCGGCCTCGCGATCGCCTGGTCGCCATTCGCGATCGGCGGCGCCTACCTCATGGGCTTCCGCGCCTGCGTCGGCTTCCTCGTCGGCGGCATCGCGCTGCTCGTCATGGCGCCCCACCTGCCGACGCCTGCGGCGCCTCATCGTTATCCCTGGCCCGGCATCGGCTTCCTCGTCGCGTCCGGGCTCGTGCAGCTCGCCCTCAACGGCCGCGTCGTCGTCGAGTCCTTCCGCTCCTTGTTCAGGAAGAGCGCCGTCGAGGTCGACGCCGACCCCATCATGTCGTCCAAGGCGCTGCTCGCCTTCGGCACCGTCGCGGTCCTCTTCACCACGATCTTCGCCTGGCTCTCGCTCGATCTCTCTCCCTTCGTGGTGCTCTTGCTCGTCGTCGTGGGAGGCTTCCTCCAGAACGTGATCGCCACGCGCGCCGCCGCGCAGACCGCGTTCAACCCCGCGCGCGTCATGGGCGTGCTGCTGCAGTCGATCACGGCGCTCGCGGGCGCGCCGAGCGCCGGCGCCAACCTCGCCGGCGCCGGCATGGTGGCCGGCAGCGGCGCACAGGCTGGCAACCTCGCCGGCGATCTCGTCTACGGGCGAGCGCTCCACGTGCCCGCGCGGCAGCAGTTCTTCGCGCAGCTCACGACCATCGTGCCCTGCTCCTTGGTCTCGGCCTGGGTCTTCACCCAGCTCGCGAAGACCTCTCCCATGAGCATCGAGGGTGAGGGCCTGCCCGCGCCGGTCGCGAAGATGTGGGCCGCGACGGCGCTCGTATTCGACGGGCGCACCGACATGCCGCCCTTCGCGTGGCAGGCGATGGGCATCGGCGCCTTGGTCGGTGGGCTCTACGTGCTCTTCGAGCGCAACCCGGCGATCGCCACCTACCTGCCCCATTCGATCGGCATCGGCATCGGCCTCGTGCTGCCGATCGCCTACGATCTCGCGTTCTTCGTCGGCGGCGTGCTGCTCTACGGCCTCTTCGGGCGCGTCTTCGGCATGCGCAACGTCACGCTCACCACGATCGCCGTCGGCGCGATCGTCGCCGAGGGGCTCGGAGGCGTGCTCAAGCCCGTGCTGAGCCTGATCGGCATCATCGAGGGCTGAGGATCGGCGGCCGCGCGGTCAGGGCGAAGGCGCCACGAGCCCGAGCGACTCGAGCCAGGCGCGGCTGTGCGCCATACCCTCCTCGAGACCCACGCGCGGCACGTAGCCCAGGGCGCGCACCGCGGAGCCGTCGTAGGCGCCGCGGCGGAGCATGTAGCGCACCGCCTCGGTGTTCACCTCGGGCTCACGCCCGAGCAGGCGCTCGGCGCGCTCGGCGATGGCCGCGATCCCGAAGGCCGCGCGCGCCGAGACGCTCGGCAGCCAGCGCAGGCCGAGCATGCGCTGGTAATGGGAGAAGAAGGCCCGCGTGCTCGTGCGCAGCCCGTCGGTGACGATGAAGGGTCTGCCGCTCGCGCGCGCGTCGACGACGGTGAAGGCGCCGTCGATCAGGTTGTCGACGTAGACGTGGTTCTGGATCGCGTGGTCGGCTTCGATGTGGAGCCACTTGCGAGCGCGCATCATCTCCACCGGGCGGCGCGTCCAGGGGATCGAGCCCGGGCCATAGACGTCGCCAGGGCGGACCACGTAGACCTCGAAGCGCCCGGGGTCGTGCGCGGCGAGCGCGAGGCGCTCGGAGGCGATCTTCGTCGCGCAATAGGGATTGCCGGCCGGGTCGAGCTCCCCCGATTCATTCGTGCCGTCGGCGAAGTCGAAGCCGTGCACCATGACGCTCGAGATCTGCACGAGCTCGCGGACCCCGGCGGCGCGCGCGGCCGCGAGGAGCCTCGCCGTGGCCCGCACGTTGACCCGCTCGAAAAGCGACCAATCGCCCGACTCCTTCACGACGGCTGCGCAATGGATGACGCGCTCGAGCCCGGCGACGAAGCGCTCCACGTCGGCCTCGCGCTCGAGATCGCCCTGCTCGAGCCGGATGCCCTCGCGCGCGAGCGCGTCGCGGGAGCGGGCGTCGAGGTCGAGGCCCACGACCTCGTCGCCTCGCTCGATCGAGCGCCGCGCGAAGGCGCGCCCGAGGAAACCCGCGGCTCCGGTGATGCCTACGCGCACGGTGGTTCGAGGCTCGGCGTCGGGATCGACATGCGGAGCAGGATAGCGCAAGCGAGCGCGACCCGAGGACTCGGCGCGCGCCGCCGCCCTGCTCGGCTGCGCTATCCTGGCGGCCCACCATGCCCGTACGACCCGTGCTCAAGATGGGCGACCCTCGCCTGCTCCGCGTCGCCGAGCCCGTCGCCGCCTTCGCTACGCAGGAGCTCGACGAGCTCGTCGCCGATCTCTTCGACACCATGCACGCGCTGAGCGGCGCGGGCATCGCCGCGCCGCAGATCGGCGTGAACCTGCGGGTCGTGATCTTCGGCTTCGAGCGCAACGAGCGCTACCCGGAGGCGCCGCTCGTGCCCGAGACGGTGCTCGTCAACCCGACGATCGAGCCGCTCGACGAGGAGCTCGTCGAGGGCTGGGAGGGCTGCCTCTCGGTGCCGGGCATGCGCGGCCTCGTCCCGAGGCACGCGCGCATTCGCTACACGGGCTTCGACGCCTCGGGCCAGTCCATCGACCGCAGCGTCGAGGGCTTCCACGCGCGCGTCGTGCAGCACGAGGTCGATCACCTCGACGGTGTGCTCTACCCGCGGCGCATCCGCGACCTCACGAAGTTCGGATTCAGCGACGTGCTCTTCCCCGGGCAAGCGCTCGTCGACGACTGAGAGCCGGACGAGGAACGCGAGAGCCCCCGATCCTGCTGGGGATCGAGGGCTCCGACGGGGCTAGAGGGGGCCGTGGCCGCGGCTCACTGCGGGATCGGCGGCTCGTAGATGCGCTCGACGTCGGCGCCGCCCGCGAAGGCGTAGGAGCCGGCGTTGCCATAGCCGTAGGCGACGATGCCGATCGGCTTGTCACCCGAGATCTGGTGCGCGCCCTCGGAGAGCGGGCACTTGATCGACTCGTAGGTCTTGCCCTCGACCGTGCCCGCGGGTTCGGTCGTGCAGCCCGAAGGGGTGGCGCCGTCGATCTGGACCGCCGTGCCGACCTCGGCCGAGATGATCACCCAGTTCTGGGTCCACGACCCGGGCGTGAGGATCACGTAGCGGGTGCGGTACTGCTCGACCGTGGGGAAGATCGTCATCGACGGATCGCCGAGCGAGGGGCCGTCGACGTAGTCCTGCGAGATCAGGAACTGCCCGAGCATGAAGGGTTTGTCGCCCGTGGCGGTGAAGTTGTTCTGCGCCCAGGTCGTGCGCACCTCGCCCGGTTGGAGGGTGAAGCTGTTGAATGGAGCGGGCAGCGAGGTCGTGATGTTCGAGGCCTCGGCCGCGCCCACGAAGCGGATCACGTCGGGCTCGCGGAAGCCGGAGGTCGAGCGCACGGGGCTGCGCGTGATGACGTAGTTCTTGCCGAGCGACTCGAGCGGGAAGAGCTGCTCCTCGAGGTGGTCGAGGCAGCAAGTGTCGTCGCTGCTCCAGCCCGGGTAGGTCGGCATGCCGTCGGCGCGCGCCGAGGTGAGCTCGACGCCGCTGAACACGGCGACCGGCTTCGTCGCGTGCACGTAGCTCCCGCTGAAGTCGGCGATCGTCTTCGGGTCGTCCGAGAGTGAGCCGTCGTCGCTCTCCAGGTTGAGCACGTCGAAGGGCCCGATCGTGTAGACGAGCTCGCCGCCGGCGGCCGTGGCCGGGATCGGGCCGTTGCCCTTGATCTTCCAGGTCGGTCGCACCGTGACCTGCGTGTCGGGCGCGGCGCCGACGATCGTGATGTACGAGCGCGTGAGGATCTCCGGCAGCCCGGGGAAATTGAGCTTCACGGGGTGGCCCGCGTTCCAGCCCATCACGCGGTACTGGTTGCCGAGCGCGTTCGTCGGCAGGAGCAGCGAGGCGTCGTTCGAGTAGGCGTTCTCGAAGACGTTGAACTGATAGACGACGATCGGCGCGCTCGAGGTGATGCGGAAGGCGTTCGACGAGATGCAGGTGCCGGGCGCCGACATCGTCCCCGGCGCCGGGCCGCAGTCGAGCTCGCGCGTCGGCAGGGTGAGCGCGACGAGGCTGTTGGCGGCGACCGACTGCTGCGCGACCGTCTCGAGCTGCGGAGGCGCGCCGACCGGCGCGGTGTTGATCTGGATCGTGACGTTGGCCTGCCCGGTGCCCGCATTCGAGAGCGCGACACCCCAGGGCTCGATCGCGGGGTTGCCGACGCCGTCCTGCTGGTCGAGATCGACGGCCCAGAACTCGCAGCCCACGTTCGAAGGTTGATCGGCCGCGATCTCGCAGGCCGTCTTGCAGGCGCCGTCGTCGCAGGTGAGGCCCGCGTTCACGTCGCAGGTCTCGACCACGGGGCCGTTGGGCTGGCCGTCGGCGCTGCACTCGACCACCTGGTTGCCCTGGCAGCTGCGCTCGCCGGGAGCACAGGCCGCACAGCCAATCGTAGGAGCACAAACGAGCCCCTGCGCCGCGCAGTCGGTCGTGTTGCCTTCGCAGTCGACGTAGAAGTCGAAGTCGCAGCGCGGACAGGTGGGGATCCCACCACCTTGGCCGTTCGTCGACGAGGAGGAGCCTGCGCCGGAGGCGCCGGCGCCGTCGGGATCGTTGCCCGCGGAGCAGGCGCCCGCGCCGAGCGCGAGTGCGGTGAGCGCGAAGGCGCCGCCGAGCAGAGCCGCTTGTGCTGCGAAACGAGTCATGGTCCGCGTCGTAGCGAGGCCACCCAGCCACCGCAACGGCTCCCGCGCGCACGCGCAGCCTTTCGACGCCGTGCTGCGCTGCGTCGATGGCTGGGGCCACGACGGTCGGCCTGCCGCGCTCGGGATCGGCCCCTGGACGGGCACTCAGCGTGCCGCTGCGACCCGAGCTTCGAGGCCGAGCTGGGCGACGCGCTCGGCGAAGCGCGCGAGCTCGGGTTCGGGCAGCGCCTCGAGCTCGGCGGCCTCGGCTTGCTGCGACGGCCGCGCCAGCGTGTAGAGGTGCACGCCCTCGAGGCGCAGGCCCTCGTCGAGCAGAGCCCGCAGCGCCGAGAGGTAGGCCACGAGCTCGGCCTCGCTCGGGTCCGAGCCACGGCGGCGGAAGAGGCAGGTCTGCACCCAGGTCGGGCAGCGCCGCGCGATCCTTCGCAAGCCCTCGAGGTGGTGCTCGGGGCTCTCGTGGCTGTGGTTGACGCTCAGCAGGCCCTCGGAGGTGACGCTGTCGAGCTTGAACCAGACCTGACCGTCGAGCCTCGCGAGCGTGTCGACGCCCTCGAGCACACGCGGTTTGTGGGCCATCGAGCCGTTGGTGATGAGGATCGGCTGGAGCTTGCCCACGAGCCCGGTGCGCTCGAGCACCCGGCCGAGCACCTCGACCGCCTCGGCGAAGTCGGGTGAGGTCGTGGGCTCGCCGTTGCCCGAGAAAGCCACGCTCGTCAGCTTGCGCAGCTCGACGGGCGCGAGGGCCTCGAGCACCTCGGTGTTGCGAGCGTCGTCGAGCACCGAGGAGAGCTCGTCCTCGAGCTGGGCGAGGTCGATCCGCGGCCCGGCACCGAGGCTCAGGCCCGGGACCTGGCAGTAGACGCAGCGCCAGTTGCAGGCCGCGTTCGGGTTCAGGTCGATGCCGACCGAGACCCCGTGCGTGCGGCGAGAGAGCACGGCGTAGACGTACTTCGCGCCCTCGAGGTGGCAGTCGTGCTCGCTGGTCGTGAGCCGGCCGAGGGTTCGAAGAGCTTTCAAGCGCGGGACCACCAGGTGGGAGGAGGAAAAGATCGTCGAAGGGGCGATCGCATCGGAAAGCTCGGCGGTGTCGCCCAAGCAGCGGTCATGAACCCGCTTCGACTCCGCCGCCACGCTGCTCTGCTCTCGGCAGCCACGCTCTCGATGCTCGCCACCCTGGCCCTGCCACGTGAAGCGAGGGCTGTCGACCTCTACGCCACGGGCTCGATCCAAGGCGGCGGCAGCGCCTGGTCGCTCGACCCGAACCTCGGCGCCGGCCTGCGCGCCGGCGTGGAGCTCGCCGACGTCGTCGGATTCGAGGGCCAAGGCCGCCTCGCCTACGGCCGGGTCGACGAGCGCATGCTCGCCGCCCTGAGCGTGGGACTGCGCCTGAGCGCGCCCTTCGACGAGCTCTCGCCCATCGTGCCCTACGGCCGGATCCACCTCGTACATCAGCACGAGGAGCCCATCGCGGGCATGGCCGACGACGTCATGGGCTCGCTCGTGGGCATCGGCGACGCGATCCGGCACCGAGGTGGACTCGAGGCCGGCCTCGGCGCCGTGTGGACCTTCGCGAGCTCCGACGACCTGGCCTTCTCGGCGACCGCCGAGGGCTACGTCGACTGGTTCCCCGACTCGCGCGGACCCGCTTGGTACGGCGGCGCCCAGCTCGGCCTGGGCATCGAGTACTCGCTCGGCGGGAGGCCCGCGAAATGAAGCGCGCCCTCGGAGCGAGCCTCGGCGCCAAGGCGCTCTTCACTGCGCTGCTCGTCGCCCAGACGGGCTGCTGGGTCTACGAGTCCTTCGACGACGCCGTGTGCCCCGACGAGGGCACCGAGCACAGCTACGAGAGCTTCGGTCGGGGCTTCATGGTGCAGCACTGCCAGTCGTGTCACGCGAGCCGCGCGCTCGATCGACAGGGCGCGCCTCCCGCCTACGTCTTCGACACCGTCGAAGACGTGCGCCGCTTCGCCGACCGCATCTACGAGCGCAGCGCGGCGGGCAACGCGTCGATGCCTCCAGGCCCCGACGACCCCTCCGAAGAGGAGCGTGACGCGCTCGCCGAGTGGCTGGCCTGCGGCGCACCCTGAGCGAGCAGGGCTCGCGGAGCGCACCCGAGCTACATGCGCAACCCTTGGAAGTCGCCCGGCTTTTGCACAGCGCAGGCCAGAGCGATTCGCTTGACGTGCACGCCGCGAAGGGTCTTCATGCGCCCATGATCAAGGCTCCTCTCGTCGCGCTCGCGCTCGCCTGCTGTTCGCTTTCGGTCACCGGTTGCGACCTCATCAAGTCGCTCACCGACAAGAAGGGCTCGTCTTCCGAGGAGGCCGAGGGCGACGGCGAGAAGGGCGAGAAGAAGAAGAAGAAGGGCGAGCGCGAGTCGATCGAGGGCTGCGAGCTGCCCGAGGGCTCGATCACCGCCGACCTCACGATCAAGAAGGGCTGCAAGGTCGAGATCGATCGGGACCTCACCGTCAGCGGCGGCGCCGTGGTCACCATCGAAGCCGGCGCCACGCTGGCCTTCGCCTCCGAGCGCTACCTCGCCATCGACGACGCGAAGCTCGTGGTGAAGGGCACCGAGAAGGAGCCGGTGGTCTTCACCTCCTCCAACCGCAGCAAGGCGAAGGGCGATTGGGTCGGCGTCTTCCTCCAGGGCACCACGATGGCCGGCACCCGCATCGAGCACGCCCGCTTCGAGTACGCGGGTCGAGAGGCGAGCGGTGGCCACGGTGCGCTCACGATCAACGACCAGAACACCGCGAAGCGCATCGCGATCGTGAACAGCGTCTTCGAGAACAACGACCGCGCGGCCGTCTGGGTCTCCGGGGAGAAGGCGAGCTTCGCGGAGTTCTCGGGCAACCGCCTCGAGAAGAACGGTCGCTCGCTCGTCGCTCCCGCGCACGTGCTCGGCTCGATCGGCGCGGGCAACCGCTTCGGCGATCCGATCGAGACCAGGGGCGACGTGACCGAGACGACGACCTGGCCGGCCTTCGGTGTGCCCGTGTACCTCTCGGAGAACCTGAGGGTGCTCGGCTCGGGCTCGGCGCCCACGCTCACCCTCACGCGCGGCACCGAGCTGCGCTTCGCTTCCGCGACCTACTTCTCGGTGGGCGAAGACCGCGGAGGCGCGCTCGTCGCACCGGGCTGCACCTTCACGAGCGCGAACGAGACCCCGAGCGCGGGCGATTGGGTCGGCTTCTTCTTCTACAAGAACACCCAGCGCGTGGATCTGTCCGGCGCGACGATCGCGGCCGCGGGGCACGACGCGAGCGGCGGGCGCGCGGCGATCACGCTCTACGACGTCGACGCCAAGGACGCGCGCAACGTGTCCCTCGCCGGCCTCACGGTGAAGGACACCCGCGTGGCCGCCCTCGCCTCGCCGAACAACGACTGCGCACCGCTCGCCGGTCCGATCACCGCAGTCGGCGTGCCCGTCTGTCGCGCGGAGTGAGGTCGCGCGCAGTGAGCCTTCGCCCCGCCGCGCCCCAGGCGCGACGGGGCCCTGGCCCGTGTCGACTCAGCGGCTCGGGTGCGCAGCCTTGAAGGCCGGGCGAGCGGCGAGGCGCTCGGCGTAGCGCTTCAGCACCGGCAGCTCGTCGAGCCATCCGAGCTCGCGCGCGAGGTTGAGATCGTAGCCCACGACGACGTCGACGGCGCCGAGCTCCCCGCCGAGCAGGTACTCCGAGTCGCCGAGCGCGGCGCCGAGCACGCCCGCGGAGACCGCGAAGGTCTTCTTCGACTGCTCGACGAGCTTCTCGTCGCGGTGCTCGGCCGGCACGAACCTGAGCTGCATGTACGCGCCGATGATCGTCGGGTCGAGCGTGGAGGCCGCGTAGACCATGTGTTGGTAGTAGCGCGCGCGCTCCGGCGTGCCGATCGCGGGCGCGAGCTTGCCGCCCGCGAGGTCCGCGACGTGGAGGCACATCGCGACCGACTCGATGATGCGCAGATCACCGTCTTCGAGCGCGGGCACGAGGCCGTGGGCGTGGCGGGCGAGGTGCTCGGGCGACTTGTGCGCTCCGCCCATCACGTCGACGAGCTCGAACTCGTAGGGGAGCTGCGCTTCCTCGAGCAGCCACTGCACGCGGCTGCTGCGGGTACCTGGGAATCCGTAGAGCTTGATCATCGATCGTTCTCCTCTCGAGGCGCCGCAGCATACGCTGCCGTGCGCGGAGCGCATCGGGTGCTGGAATCCCGACCCATCACCGCGCGTAGAGGGGTGCACCATGAGGGGAACCGTCGAACGACGCTCGACCGAGCTCGAGCCCATACCCACTGCGTCTCTCGGCCTGCTCGTCGCGCTCCTCAGCGCGGGCTGCGGCGCGGCCCCGACCGAGCCGACCGAGCCGCTGCTCGAGGCGAGCGCTTCGCTCGCCGCGCCTCCGGGCCTCCCGGAGTCTCGAGCGCCCGAGGCGCCGAGCGCCGGCCCCGAGCAGCTCGCCGAGGCGGGCTTCGTGAGCACGGCGCGCACGAGCGGGCGAGCGCGCGAGGGCATGCAGCTCGTCCCGGCCGGGCCGTACTGGACGGGCTGCGACAAGGGCAGGGACCCGTTCTGTCGCGAGCAAGACGAGGCGTTTCGTCAGGTCGAGCTCGGCGACTACCAGATCGACACCTTCGAGGTGACCGTGCGCAACTACGCAGCCTGCGTCGACGCGGGCGCCTGTGACGCGACGCGCATGGGTGGCTTCGACGACCGCGAGGACGACGAGTGGATGTACTGCAATTGGGGCAAAGCCGGCAAAGACGAGCACCCCATCAACTGCGTGAGCTGGGACCAAGCCGACACCTACTGCCGCTGGGCGGGCAAGCGCCTCCCCTCGGCCGCCGAGTGGGAAAAGGCGGCGCGTGGCACCGACCGACGCGCCTACCCTTGGGGTGACGAGATGATCTCCTGCGAGTACGCGGTCACGAACGAGACCTCGAAGGCCACCGACAAGGGCTGCGGCGAGAACACGACCCAGCCCGTGGGCTCGAGGCCCAGGGGAGTGAGCCCCTACGGCGTGCACGACATCGTGGGCAACGTCTGGGAGTGGACGGCCGACCGCTACGTGCCGCCACCCGGCGCGAAGAACGTGCGCGACAACGAGCGCGTCGGCAAGGGCGGCTGCTGGGGCAGCGGCAACCCGTGGAACTCGCGCATCAGCTGGAGCCACCATTACCCGGCCGACTATCGCAGCAACATCCGGCTCGGCTTCCGCTGCGCGGCCGACGTGGAGCGAGCGCAGGCGGCGACGGCCTCGCGCTGAACGCGAGCCCGAGATGGCTCACCTGCGCTCCCGGCTCTCCTCGGGCTCGCAGGGGCCGCCGCCCTTCACGCGCAGCACGCGCGTGAGGTTGTCGACGTAGATTCGGTCGCCGAGCGAAGGTGGATCCGAGAGGTAGTCGTAGGGCGGCTCGTATTCGCCCTGCTCGGCGCCCTCGCCGAGCGGCTCGGCCGGGGCGATCGCGAGCTCCGGCCACAGCACCTCGCCGTCGCCGTCGGCGTCGGCCGCGGCGATCGGGTCGAAGACGAGCGGGGCGTCGTCGTGCGGCAGGAGGCGGAAGAGCTCTTCGCCGCGCACCTCGAGCTCGAGCGACTCCTCGCCTCCGCCCCTGAGCCTACGGTCGTTCACGACCGACGTTCCGTCGAGGCTCGGGCAGCGCTCGTATTCGTGCTCGACACGAAAGCGCCAATCGAAGCGCACCCTGCGACCCTCGCGCGTCGCTTCGCCGGTGGCGACGAGCGTGGTCTCGTGCTCCTCGACGTAGAGATCCGGCCCCTCGAGGATCATCGCCTCGAGGTCCTCCTGGGTCGCGCCCGCGCCGAGCACGGTGTCGTCCGAGGGGCCGCGCCGCCTGAACTCCACACGGCACTGTCCGAGCCCATAGGCGAGGCCCACCTTCTCCTTCTCGGCGACCACGAAATCGAAGAGCCACTCGTAGTAGGTCTGGGCGTAGTCGTTGCAGAGCGTCGCGCTCGCGTCGTCGTCGTCGCCGTCGATGGGCTCGCGCAGGCGCACGTCGCCGACGGCCATGACGAAGCGCTCGAAGCGCACCTCCCAGCCATCGATCGTACGGAAGCCGCCACGCGTGGAGGCGGTGGGCTCGACCGTGACGTAGAGGCTCGCCGGCTCGGGGCGGTCGTCGCCGGGCAGGCAAGCGGCCGCGACGAGCGCCGCGGGGGCGAGGCGGAGCGTGGAGCGGAGGAGCATTCGCCAGAGCATCTCAGAAGCCTCCTTCCAGCCCGATGCTGGGGATGCTCACCGGACCGACCTCCTGACCACGGATGGTCTCGGTGTTGAGCGTAGCGTTGAGCATCTCGACCACGAAGGCCAGGAAGGTCGTGTCGTCGAAGCGCCATTTCTTCTCGAGGCGGAAGTCGAGGCGATAGAAGGCCGGGTCCCGCGTGGGCACGGGCAAGCGCACGCCGAGCGAGCCGGCGCCGGGTGGATCGATCCGCGGCGGCCCCGAATAGAGGGAGAAGCGCGTGCCAACCCGCCAGTTCCGCCCGAGGTCGTAGCCGAGCGCGGAGTTGAGCACGTGCGTGCGGTCGAAGCCCGAGGGGAAGCTGAACCTCCCCGCGCTGCGCTGAGAGCGTGAGAGGGTGTACGAGATGAAGCCACCGAGGCGCTTGGTGAGCGGGCGGCGCAGGTAGAGCTCGACGCCTCGCCCATAGCCGAGGCTTCGTGAGAGCGTCAGGCGATCGTTGTCGCCAGGGTCGACGCCGAGGCTGTCGGTCATGTTCATGAAGACCGAGTCGAAGGCCGTGATCGTGGCGGTGGTCGACCACGGAAGCTCGAGCTCGACGCCCGCCGAGGCCTGCAGAGAGCGCTGCAGGCCGCCCTGCAGATTGGCGACCGCGAGGCCGGGCACGGGCACCACGAACGAAGGCGGCTGATGCGCCATGCCGACGGCGTGCAGGAGGCGCAGTCCCGGCATGAGGTCGACGACCACGGCGAGGCGTGGGTCGACCGAGACCGCCCAAGCGCCACCCGAGGCGAAGGTGTCGAGTCGGAGCCCTGGCGTGACCTCGATGCGGGGGTCGAGCTTCCACACCACGTCGGCCCAGGTGGACAGAGCACCGTCGGTGCGAGGCGGGAAGAGCGCATTGAACTCCTCGGTGTCCGGGTCGTCCGGGTCGGCGAACCTGCGCTGGTCGGCGGAGTAGAGGTCTTGCTGGACGTCCATGCCGGCGCGCAGCGTGGCGTGGTCGCCCAGGGGCTTCGTGAGCTCGAGCCGCTGCGCGACGAGCACGTCGCGCGTATTGCGACCGTCGGCCACGCGGGTCTGATCGAAGCCGAAGGTGCTCGCGAGGCGCAGCTTGCCGCCGCCCGAGAGCCGGTGGTCGTAGCGCGCGTCCACGCGGTAGAACTCCGCGCCGAAGAGCACCGTCTCGATGTCGTTCGTCGTCTCCGAGAGGTAATCGTAGGCGCCGAATGCGAAGAGCCCGACCTGGTTGCGATCGTCGAGGTCGTAGGTCACGCGCGCCTGGTAGTCGCGATAGTCGAGGGAGATCTCCGGCGAGAGCAGCGAGAAGAGCCCCGCGGTGTACGAATACCTGCCGCCCACGAGCGCCGTGCCGCGTCCGCCGTCGAAGCCTCCCTCGACGAGCGCGCCCACGTCGACGAGCCTCACGCTGCCTTCGCCGTGCCAATCGGTGCGCGGCTCGGTCACCTCGGCGGAGACCACGGCGCCCGCGAAGCGCCCGTGTCGCGCGGGGTAGGCACCCGAATAGAGGTCGACGCGGTCGACGAGCGCCGGGTGCACCACCGAAGGGCCGGCGGCGGCGTGGAAGAGATAGGGCACACGCACGCCGTCGAGGAAGTAGCCGACGTTGCCTGGCGGCGCGCCGCGCACGTAGAAGAAGGGCAGGCCCGAGACGATCGGCGTGACGCCGGGCAGGATCTCGATGGCGCGGAAGGGGTCGCCGAAGGCGCCGGGCAGCTCACGCACCTCGGCGCGGCGCAGTGAGCTCACGTTGGGCGGCAGCACCAGCCCCCGCACGTCGACCTCGATGACCCCGTCTTCGTCGACGATGTACACGGGCTCCGGCGGAGGCTGAGCGCCAGCGCCGCCAGCGCCACCCGCCGCCTCTTCGGCGGGCGTCTCTTCGATGAGCTCGGTGAAGCCGACCTGGTAGCGGATCTTCGCGACCATGGGCGCCCCGTCGCGCGTCGCGGGGGCGAAGCGCCAGCCCAGCGCGGCGCTCTGCGCGGCGCCGGCGAAGGGCTCCTCGCCGCTCTCCACCTCGGCCGAGCGGACCGTGCCGTCGGCTTCGATGACCAGGACGAGCACGACGGAGGCGTCGCCGCTGCCACCCTCCGGGTAAGGCACCTCGGTCGGGCTCTCGACGCGTGGAGGCACGAGCACCGGAGGGGCCGGCGCGGCCGGGGCCGCGGGCGCTCGCGCTTCTTCGGCTCGTGCCTCCGCGGCGCCGAAGGCGGTCAGGGCGAAGCAGAGGGCTGCTCGGGCACGGCGCACCAGCTCACCAGAACCGGAGGGTCGCCACACCGCCCGCGAAGCCGGGCGTGATCACGGGGCTGAGCTGGGCCGAGCGCACCGAGGGGGCCGCTCCGGGCTCGGCGTCGTCGAGCTCGTCGATCGCGAAGAGCACGCCGCCGGTCACGAAGAGCCCCAGCGCCGTCGCCGCGGCGATGCCCGAGCCGATGCGCAGATCGTCACGCAGCGCGATCGCCTCGTCGTAGGCGGCTTGATCGGCCTCGTCGAGGCGACGACGCCCTCCGGGCCCCGTCAGGTCGCGCGCGCTGCGGTGCTCCACCACCGACCAGGCGCCGAGCGCGATGCCCACCGAGAGCGCCACGCCGCCCGAGGCGACGAGGATCCACGGCGCGCTCGAGCTCTCGTCGGCGGCCGGAGGGGCCTTCGGTGTCGGCTCGTCGGCGCGAGCGCCCGGCGTGTGGAGCGTGACGAGCCCGACCGCGAGCGCGAGGGCCACGCACACTCGCTGGGCCGCTCCGGACCTCGAAGGCTTCACTGGCACTCGGATCACGCGCGGAGAGTGTGAGGGAACTCGGTGGAATGTCAACGGATGCTCCCCGGCCAGGCCCTCGGCAACGACGCTGTTGCGGGCGGGCAACCGGGGGTGGGCTCCGGCCGGAGACGAGCTACGATGGAGCATGCGCCGACGCCTCCGCATCGAGATCGTCTCCGACGTGGTCTGCCCGTTCTGTCTCATCGGGGCCCGCAGGCTCGAGCGTGCGATCGCGGCGCGCGACGATCTCGACGTCGAGCTCGTCTACCGGAGCTTCCTGCTCGATCCCTCGGCGCCTCCCGAGGGCGAGGAGCTGCGCGGTCGCCTCCGCAGGAAGTACGGCGATCCCGAGCCGATGTTCAGGCGGGTCGAGGAGCTCGCGAGGCGAGACGGCATCCCGCTCGACTTCTCCCGGGTCGAGCGCGCGCCCAGCACGCTGGGCGCGCACACTCTCTTGCGACACGCGCGCGAGAAGGGCACGCAGCCCGCGCTCGCGCGAGCGCTGTTCGCCGCATACTTCCTCGAAGGCCGCGACATCGGCGACCTGGGCGTGCTCGAGCAGCTCGCCGGGGCGCACGGCTTCGCAGCGGGAGAGGCCCGCTCGCTCGTCGAGAGCGAGGCCGAGCAGGCGGCGACGCGGGCCGAGGCCCAGGAGATGGCCGGGCGAGGCATCCGGGGCGTGCCCTTCGTGATCGTCGACGGCGCGCTCGGCATCTCGGGTGCGCAGCCGCTCGAGGTCTTCGAGAGCGCGCTCGAGCGCGTCGCTCCCCGCGGCTGATCCTCAGTCGATCGGATCGCCGATGGGCTCGAGCGCCTCGGGCGCGGGATCGAGCTCGCTCGCGCCCCGCGCTTCGAGCGCCGAGACCGCGCGCCACCAGGGTTCCACGCCCTCGTAGCTCGAGGGCTCGACCGCTCGGCCCAAGCGCGGCATGAGCAGCTCGACCGAGCGCGCGCCGGCCAGCTCGAGCAGGCGCTCGGCGGGCTCGTCCCAGGCGTGGATCGCGAGGTTGAAGGTGCCCCAATGAATGGGGAGGAGCCGCGACGCGCCGAGCAGCGCGACCGCCTCGAGCGCTTGGTCAGGACCGAGGTGGATGTGCCCCCACGCTGGGTGGAAGGCGCCGACCTCGAGCGAGACGAGGTCGAAGGGGCCGAGGCGCCTCGCGATCTCGGCGTATTCGTCGGTGAGCCCCGTGTCGCCGCTGAAGAAGACGGCGTGGCGATCGCCGCGCACCACGAAGGAAGACCACAGCGTCCGGTTTCGGTCGGCCAGGCTGCGCCCCGAGAAGTGCTGAGAGGGCGCGGCGGTGATCGAGACCCCGCGCCCGGGCAGCTCGGCGCTCTCCCACCAGTCGAGCTCGTGCACGCGCTCGGCCGGGATGCCCCAGGCCTCGAGGTGCGCGCCTACGCCGAGGGAGGTGTAGAATCGCGCCCCGCGCCTCGCGAGCGCGAGCACCGAGTCGCGGCAGAGGTGATCGTAATGGTCGTGCGAGACGATGACCGCGTCGATGGTGGGGAGCTGCTCGATCGTGACCGGTACCGGCTGGAACCGCTTCGGACCGGCGAAGCCGAAGGGGGAGGCGCGCTCGCCCCAGACCGGATCGCTGAGCACACGCGCCCCATCGACCTCGAAGAGCACCGTGGAGTGACCGAGCCAGGTCGCGCGCAGCGCGCTCGCGGGCGGGCGCTGCCACGCGGCGCGAGGATCCTCGCTGGGGAGCGGCGCGAGCGGGACGCGCCGCGCGCCACCGAAGAGGAACTCACGCATCACCGGGAGCGCGCTCCCGTCACGGAGCCCAGGGCCGAGCCCCGAGGCGTTGACGAAGCTCCGCCCGTCGAACCGTGGTGAGGCGAGGATGCGCTCGCGGCGCAGGCCGCTCGAGCGACGACCGAGGGGAGACATGCCTGGGACCTCCGCGTGGACCGAAGCGTCGACGACGAGAATGTAGCGCGCGGCGCCCGTGGCGCGAGCGCGCGAGGTAGGATCGCGGGCGTGCCTCACGTCGACGCCGTTCGCCGCACGATCCTCGCTTCCCTCGGGCTCGGTCTCGTCTCTTGCGGCTCCGAGGCGCACCGAAAGGAGGCGCCGGAGATCGTCGTGCCGCCTCCGCCGAGCGCGACCACCTCCCCTAGCGTCGCTGTGCCGACGAGGCCGAGGGCCGCGCAACGAGGCTACGTGGTCGAAGCGAACGGCACCGTGCATCGGGCTGGGCCGGAGGCATGCGATCCCACGATCCTCGCGGCGGCTTGCAGAGGCGACGAGCGGAGCCGCTCTTGTGAGAACGACGCGGGCTGCACCGAGGGCGCTCACGGCAAGTGCATCACGGGCGCCGGTCAGGTGGGCACCTACTGCGGTTGCGTCTACAGCTGCGCCGACGACTCCGAGTGCAAACCCGACCACCAAGGCGAGCCCACCGTCTGCGTGTGCGCGAACGCCCTGCCCGCGGGCTCACGCCAATCGCGCTGTGTGACCGCGCGCTGTCAGAGCGACGACGACTGCCCGACCGGAGTCTGCGGCGTCTCGGCCCACGACAACGGCTGCGGTGTCCAGTACTCGCTCGCGTGCCGCTCGGAGGGCGACGCCTGCGCCGGGCCCGACGATTGCCCCGGCAGCACGAAGTGCGCGGCGGACCACACGGGACGATGGCGTTGCATGGGGCGGAGCTGCGTGATCGGCAGGCCCTTGCTCGTGGACGGCCGCGCGCAGACCGCGCCCAGCCTGAGCGGCGCGGGCTGGCGGGCGGCCGAGCTCGAGCGGCTGTCGCTCGAGCCGGACGATGCGGCGGCCGAGCATTGGCTCGAGGTGGCCGCGCTCGAGCACGCGTCGGTGGGCAGCTTCGCGCGCTTCACGCTGCAGCTCTTGGCGCTGGGCGCGCCGAGCGAGCTGCTCGCGCGCGCCCAGCAAGCGGCGCTCGACGAGGTGCGGCACGCGGAGCTCGCGTACTCCCTGGCCCGAGCGCTGGGTGCAGGCGAGCGCGCGCCGGGCCCGCTCCTGCATGCCGCGGCGGCGATCGGGTGCTCGCTCGAGGAGGTCGTCGAGGCGCTCGTGCTCGAGGGCTGCGTCGGCGAGACGCTCGGGGCGATCGAGGCGCTGGTCCGCGCCGAGTCGGCTCTCCCCGAGATCGCGGTCGTGCTCCGCCGCATCGCCGACGACGAGCGCAGACACGCCGAGCTCGCGTGGTCGACCTTGGCGTGGCTTCGAGCACGCCATGGCGAGCCGGTGGCGGCGAGCGCGCGGCGGGCGCTCGACGTCGCCCGTCGCGAGCTCGAGACCGCTCCTCGGGCCTCGGTCGCGCGGCCCGAGCTCGGCGTGCTCGACGCGCGAGCGCTCTCGACGTTGCACGCGCAGAGCTTCAGCGGGGCGGTCGTGCCGATCGCGATCGAGCTCCTGGAGTGCCTCGGAGCGAGCCACCGGGCGAGCTTCAGCGCGGAGGCTTGAGCGAGACGTGCATCGCCGCCCACGCCGCCGGGCGCTCTACACCGAGCTCACGCATCAGGGCCTCGGCGCGGCGCTGCTCCTCCGGGTCGGCTTTGAGCTGCGCGATGTGCCAGCGCGCGACGGACGCGTGCAGCGGCATGTCGGCCGCTTCGAAGCGTGAGCGGGCGTACTCGAGCGCGGTCGTGGCGCTCTGCACGTGCCCACGGGCGAAGGCCACGCCTGCGCGCAGCAGGGAGGCTGCGGCGCGAGCGTGGGCGCAGCCCTCCCGCTCGAGCGCATCGGCCTCGTGTCCCACCTGCCGCAGGAGCTCGGCGCGCCTGGCGCCGCTCTCGGAGCGTGCGACCGCCAACGCGCAGCGCCCGCGGAGGTCGGCGGCCTCGACCCGGAGGACCTGCAACGAGAGGACCTTGGCTTCGCGCGCGCGGGGGAGCTCGGCGTCGAGCTCGCGCAGCGCAGCCTCGTCGTCGCCCACGTAGAGGCGCGCGAGCGTGCGGAAGCGGAGCGCGGTCCAATCCTGGGGCAGGAAGCGGGTGTGGCGCCAGCTCTGCATGCAGCGGTCGATCGCCTCGAAGGCCCGCGCCGGATCGTCGTCCGCGAGCGCGGGCAGTGCGCGGAACAGCGAGGCCTGCATGAACAAGGCGAGCTCACCGCTACGCTGAGCGTCGAGGGCCATCGTGCGCGCGCGCCCCTCGAGCTCGTGGATCATCCCGAGCTGCATCAACGCGAGCAGCGATCCCGAGCGCGCGACGTTCCACTCCAGACGGCTGCTCGGGAGGCTCAACAGAGCGAGCGAGGCGTCGTCGAAGGCCTCGAGCGCCTTGCGCCACGCGCCGGTGCAGCAGTCGATCATGCCTCGTGCCACGCCCGCGATCGCGCTCGCTTGTTCGTCGTCGCGCGCCCGGGCGAGCTGCTCTGCCGCGGAGATCCATCGCGTCGCCCGCTCGAGCGCGAACTCGGTGCCGACGAAGCCGAGCACGGTGGAGGTGAACGCGATCCCGCGGATCGCGTCGTCGTAGACGCCCCACCCGAGCGCCATGCGCGCGGCGCGGAGGAAGAACCACGCGCCCAGGTCCGGGTCGTAGGGCGACAGACCCTTGCCGATCGAGACGAAGCTCGCGAGCCGGAGGCGCTGTTCCGCGCTGATGGCCACCTCGGGCTGGAGGCTCGGCCCGCGCATCATCAAGAGGCCTAGCTCGACGAAGACCCGCCCCTGCAGGAGCGAGCGCTGCTGCGGGATCTGGACGTCCAGCTCTCCGAGCAACGCGTGCATCACCTCGGTGCCTTCGTCGATCAGGCCGGCCACGAGCAGGTGCTCCATCGCCCGTCTGCGCAGATCGAGGGCCTCGAGGCCACGACGACGCTCGGCCAAGGACAGGAGCCTCGGCGCGGCCTCTGCCGAGCGACCGGCCTCGATCAAGGTGTTCGCGAGCTCGAGCTCGAGCTGATCTCGCTCGGCGAGGTCGCCAGGGTCGGCGCAGCGCAGGGCCAGCTCGATCGAGCGCACCGCGTGATCGAAGGCCAGCATCTCGCGCGCGACGCGCGCCGCGGCCAGCGCGTGGGGGTGCGCCGACCTCGTGTCGCCAGCGAGCTCGTAGTGGGTGGCGGCGGCCTTGGCGTCGACGGGCTCGGCCGCGAAGGAGTCGCCGAGCCGCCGGTGGATCTCGGTGCGCCGCCGCTCGTCGAGCGTGGTGCTCACCGCGAGCCGGATGCGGTCGTGGTACGGCTCCACGGCGTCGGCCCCGTGGGTGCTCGTCGAGCGGATCAGACGCGCAGCCGAGAGCGCCGCCCAAGCCGTCCAGGTCGCGCGGTCGGCCGACGCGACGAGCGCCACCCGCGCGCGCTCGATGGGCTTGCTCGCGAGGCAGACCGCCTCGAGCACGCCTCGCGCTTCGGGGGAGAGGCCGGCGAGGCGATCGACGAGCGCCTGCTCGGTGCTCTCGCCGTCGCCGTGCTCCGAGGCCGCCAAGAGCTCCAGCATGAAGGGGCAGCCATCGGCGCGCTCCACGATGGACTCGGCGCGCCGAGTGTCGTCTCCGCACAAGGATCTCGCGAGCACCCTCGACGCGTCTCGAGAGAGCGGCTCGACGACGAGGTCGATCGGCCTCAGGTATTGGCGAAGCCGCTCCAGCTCGTCGACGAATGCGCTGGGCTCCGTCTCGGCGCGGTGCGCCGCGAGCACGAGGCAACGAGGCGGGCGGGCGGCGACGAGCTCCACCAGGAGGCGGGCCGAGTCGAGATCTCCCCATTGCACGTCGTCGAGCGCGAGCACGAGCCCATGCCTCGCACCGACCCGCGCGAACAGCTCCAACAGCGCCGCCGTGGAGCGTCGCCGCTGCTCGCTGGGCTCGAGCGCCTGGCGGAGGCCGGCGTCGTCGCTCGCTCCGAGCGCGTCGGCCAGCTGCGGGAAGGTCGTGAGCAGCGCCGCAGCGTCACCGGGGGTGAGCGCCTCGAGCTCCGACGGCTCGAGTCGACGCAGCCTTCGCTCGAGCTCGTCGATCGCGGAGTCGATCGCTTTGTAGGGGACCGCGTCACGCTCGTACGACCTGCCCTCGAGCACCCAGGCATCGTGCGTGCGCTCGCGGAGGAACTCCCTCAAGAGGGCGGTCTTGCCCATGCCCGAGCGGCCCACGACGTCGACCACGACCGTGCGTGCGTCGTCGACCGCGGCGCGCCACGCCTCGCGCAGCGCCGCCAGCTCCCGCTCTCTGCCGACGAGCAGCGTGGGTCGCTCGACGGGCGCGAGCGAGCTCGTGCGCGCGTGGAGCGTGCCGAGCACGTCGTGCAGACCCCATCTCTGCGCCGGGTCCGGCTGCAGCAATCCGATGCAGATCCGCTCGAGATCCTCCGGTCCTTCGGCGAGCCTCGGCGCTCGGCCCTCGAGGCGGCGAGCGACGCTGCGCTGCGGGTCGGCGTCGAAGGGGAGCGAGCCCGTGAGCGCCTCGTGAATCAACACACCCACCGAATAGGCATCGGAGGCGGGCGTCGAAGGTGCTCCCCAGAGCACCTCCGGGGCGCCGTAGGCGGGTGTGCCGGAGAAGCCGCCCATGCCTCCCTGGACGGCGGGCAGGGTCATCCCGAAGTCCAGGATGGCGACCCTGCCGGACGAGTCGACGAGCACGTTCGACGGCTTGACGTCGCGGTGCACGAGGCCGTTCGCGTGCAGTGCCGAGAGGCCTGCGCAGAGCTGCACGAGCGCCTCGCGCAGTCGCTCGGCTCGCTGCTCCTCCGGGGCCTCGCGCACCCAGCTCGTCCACGGGACGCCGTCCACGAGCTCCATCGTGAAGTACGTCGCCTCGGCGTCGGCCTCGAGCGCATGCGGGAGGACGAGGTTGCGATGGTAGAGGTCGGCGACGACACGGAACTCGCGCTTGATGTCCGCGAGGCGCGCATGATCGGCGTGCAGGCGCTTGAGCGCGAGGCGCTCGCCGCCTTCTCCCCTGACCGCGAACACCACCCCGTTGGCGCCCTGGCCGAGCTCGCTCTCCACGCGATAACGGCCGATGAGGAGCGGCTTCATTCCGGGCGGGACAAGCCGTGTGCGGCGATGAGCTTGTAGAGGTACGAGCGCGCGACGCCCAAGAGCTCGGCGGCGTCGCGTACGTTCCAATCCGATTGCTCGAGCGCGGCTCGTACGACCTGAGCTCGGAAATCGTGCAGCTCTCGCTCCAGCGTGCGCGCTCCGGCCGTGTTCGCCTTGGAGTCGAACATGTCCTCGGGCAGGATCTCCGAGCGCGCCGCGAGGCGCGCATTGACGGCGCCGCGCTCGAGCGTGTTCTCGAGCTCTCGCACGTTCCCCGGCCAGCTCGCGAGCTCGATCGCGCCCAGCGCCGCGGGGCTCAGCGACAAGCGCGCCAGCTCGTGGCGCTTGCGGATCGTCTGGCAGAGCATGCGCGCGAGCGGTGCCAGATCCTCGGGTCGATCTCGGAGCGGAGGCAGGGCGATCTCCACCACGCGCAGTCGATGGAGGAGGTCTTCACGGAAGCGCCTCTGCTCGACCGCCTCGCTCAGATCGACGTTCGAAGCAGCGATGATGCGCACGTTGGCGGTGCGCGCCTGTCCCTCGCCGAGCCGGTGGTAGGTGCGCGACTGAAGGAACTGCAAGAGCTTCGCCTGAGCCCCGAGCGGCAGCTCACCGACCTCGTCCAGGAAGAGCGTGCCGTTCTCCGCAGCCGCGATCTTTCCTTCGACGGGGCCGTGCGCCACAGCCGAGTGGGCGCCCCGCGCGGCGCCGAAGAGCTCACTCTCGAAGATGCCCTCCGGGACCGAGGCGCAAGACAGCTCCACGAAGGGGCTCGCGGCTCTCGGCGAGCAGGCGTGGATCGCCCGGGCGAGCTGGGTCTTGCCGCTGCCCGAAGGGCCCGACAGCAGCACCACGACGTCCATGCTCGCGCAGGCGGTGGCGCGCTCGAGCACGGCGCTCATCGCGGGGCTGTAGGCGGCGAAGGACTGCAGCGGCGCTGGGCGCACCGTCTCGTGCCGGCGACGCTCGCAGAGCACGTCGCCTCGGGCGGCGAGCACGCGGGCGAGACGCTGTGCGGCGCGCTCGTCGCTCGGCGAGAAGGGACCAGGCACGACGCGACCCTCGACGTAGACGACGCCTCGCACCCGCTCCCCGATCACGGGGGCGCAGAGGATCGCCTCGAGCTTGTGGGCCTTCACGCTGGCGCGCGACGCGAAGCGCGCGTCGTCGATGGCCGAGGTGGTCAGCACGGCGCGACCACTCGCCAGGGCTTCGGCCACGACGCCTCGTGAGATCCTGCCGCGCACGACGGCCTCGTGATCCGTGGGGCAGTTGCTGGCCTGCCAGCTCGACGAGCTCCTCGAGCTCAGGTCTTCGAGCTCGACGTAGCCACGCGCCGCCCCCGCCTCGCTCCGCAACAGCTCCAGCGCGGCCGGCACCAAGGAGGCCGGGTCGTCGTGTTCGTGGAGGTCGAGCAGCCCCTCCAGGAAGCTCCTCCCCGGCGCAACGTCCATGCTTCTCGTCTCCGAACCGCCCGCTGGCGCAGCGGGCATTCCTCTCGTGACCCTACCACAAGCCGTCGCCGCCTCCGCGGGTCGCGAACGCGCCTCACGAACCATTCGACGTGCGCATCCTCAGGGGTGCTCGTCGCTGCCTGACCTGGCTCGTTGCTGGGCCCAGTGGTACACGCCACGGCGACCCGAGACGTGCAGGCTCTGGCAGAGGCGGCGCACGTAGGTGCGAGCCGTCGCGTGGCTCACGCCCAGCGTCTCGGCGATCTCCTTGTCGGTCCGGCCGTCGACGATCAGCGCGAGCACCGAGGCCATGCGAGGCTGGAGAAAGCCCGCGTCGAAGCGCAAAGACGGTGGCGGCGCCAGCGCGGGCGGCGGCGCCTCCTCTTCAGGCTCCCGCGGCGCCTCGCGCTGTACGGTGACGCTGCAGCCGATCAGGTCCGACAGCTGCGCTTCGAGCGACTCGAGGCGCCCGGCCCGAGCATGGCGAACGGCCTGCATCAGTCGTTCGAGCGTGCGCGCCGAGCCGCCCGAGCGTCGCGCTGACCGTTGAGGGAGACGCTCCATTCCCCCCCCTCTCCTCGCAAGTTCTGGACCAGCGAGAAACTGGGCGAATTGGGCATGGAGTGTCCTCTACAGGAGAATTCCGGGCTCTCGAGTGTCCTCTACAGGAGACACCGGCTCAGCTCCATCCGAGCGTTCGGGTCCAGAACCCGGCGACCAGGCTGGCCCGCGTCATGCAGCCGGTCTTGGCGAGGATCCGTGAGACGTGCCCCTCCACGGTCTTCTCGACGCAGCCGAGCTCGCTGGCGATCTGCTTGTTGGAGAGCCCATTCGCGAGCAGCCCGAGCACCTCGCACTCCCGACCGGAGAGCCCCGCCTCGACCCCGACGGCCTCGGCGCGTGCGTAGGCCTCGCCGAGCTCGGGCTCGAGCACGACCATCTCGTAGCCCGCGCGCCTGGGCAGCGTGATCGGGTAGCGCTTGGAGCTCGCTGCGATCCGCGCCTCGGTGGAGGCTCGGTCGAAGCGCAGCAGGGCACGCCCGGTGCTGTTCGCGTGCACGACCTTGCCGCGGGGCCCCACGATGTAGGCCGAGCCTGCGATGCCGTCGAGCGCCACGTCCAGCGCCGCTTCGAGCCACGGAGCGCCCGCGAGCGCCTCTCGTACCCCGCCCGCGCCCCCGGCGAGCGCGCCCCTCACAGCGGTGCGCCCGGCGCCCGGCCTCTCCGGCCACTCGAACCTCAGGACGTCTCGATCAGCCAATCCCATGTTCCCCTCCAGAGCCCGACCGGTTCCGTGTTCGACGCCGATCTTCGGACGGCGACGCGCTTCGGATCCTGACGTGGCTTCGCCATCCGCGGCTAGGTCTGCAAATGCAGACACTCCGCCGCAGAGGCCTCGAGGCGCGTGTCTCTCGGCGACCCGGGTGAGGCGCCGCGGTCGCCTTCGCTCAGCGTAGCGAAGCGAGCGCCGCGCTCACGACGCTCGGGCTCGCAGGGTCGAGGTGAGCGCCACCTTCGATCTCCCAGAGCTCGACCGTCGCTCGGCATCCACGCAGCGCGTACACCTGCGTCTCGGCCCCCGGCAGCGCCGGGGAGAGATCGAGCCGACGCTGCGGAGCGAGGCCCGCCGCGGTCTCACAGCCGTTGCGCTCTCCCCAGCGCAGCATCGTCTCTCTCGCCGGAGGGATCGCCGCGCGGCGACGATCGCCGAGCACGTGTCCACCCTCGTAGGGCACGACGCGGTCGGCGCTGCCGTGCACGTGCACGATGGCGACGGGCGAGCTCGCGGCGCAGGCGCTCGCGTCGAGCGGGTCGCCGCCTGCGAGGCTCACGACCCCGACGACCTCGGGCGCAGCGCAGGCGAGGCGCTGGGCCATGAACGAGCCATTGGAGAACCCCAACACGACCGTCGGTCGGCCCGCCATCGCGCGCCGCAGCTCCGCGACGTGATCGGTACCCAATGCGTCGAAGTCGCAGCACGCGCTGCCGGCGTTCCAATGGCGCCGGCCGCGCGAATCCACGGCGCCGTCGGGTGAGCTCAGCTCGAGACCGAAGCGCGACGCGATGCCGGCGCCGTCGAGCGCCCGCGCGAAGCTCGAGCCGCGATCGCCGAGCCCGTGCAGCAACAGCGCGAAGCGGGCACCTCGAGGCGGAGGCTCCGAGTGCGTCGGGGCGAGCGCCGAAGCGCCCTGCTCACCCGGCGACGACGCAGCCGCGGGCGCCGTCTCGGTGGCGCCCGACGATTGCGAGGCCGGAGCGCTCGTGCCCCCTTGGCAGGCCGAGAGCGCGAGCAGCAGCGCCGCCGGGCTCCTCACCGAGCTCGACCTGCGCTGCCCGACTCTCATCGCCTGAAGCGGTCGACGCACGCCCCGAGTATAGGGGCGCGGCAGCTCAAGCGGCGCACTCGCCTTCGCTCGTCTCCGGCGCGTAGACCTGGGTCTCTCCGAGGTCGATGTAGTCGTCGGGCGAAGCCGAGCTCGCGTCGAGCTGCTCGAGATCGGCGAGCGAGGCCTTGAGCTCGGCGAGCGGGGCGCGCCCGAGGTAGGCCGTGATCGACTCGCCCGGCTCGCGCTTGGCTTCGTAGAGCCCGATCAAACGCTCGAAGATCTCGCCGACACGGCGCGCCGGGACCTTCGCGATCACCCGTCCGAAGCGCGCAGGCTCCGCGCTCGGGTCGCCGCCCGCGTATACGAAGTACTGCGGCACCGGTCGGCCGTCGATCTTGCGCATGCCTCCTTGCAGGCCGACGCCCGCCACGTGGTGCAGGCCGCAGCCGTTCGGGCAGCCGCTCACCTTGACCACGAGGCCACGCGCACGATCGACGAGCCCGCGGTCGAGCCTGAAGCGGCTCGACAAGAGGTCTGCGGCGCCACGTGACTGCGTGACGGCGAGCTTGCAGGTCTCGGCGCCCGGGCAGCTCGACACGTCGGCGAGCGTCTCCGGGTCGGGTTCGTCGAGGCCGATCACGCCGAGCGCCGCGTAGAGCTCGCGCAGCTCGCCCTCCGGCACCCAGGTGAGCACGAGGTTCTGTCCGTGCGTCGTCCGCAGCGTGCCGTCGCCATAGCTCTCTGCGAGGCGCGCGAGCGCGCGCATGCGCCCGCTCGAGACGTCGCCGAGCGGGAGCACGACCGTGACCGTGGCGTAGCCCGCCTGGCGCTGCGGCACGACGTTGCTCGCGAGGAAACGCTCGCCACGTGGGTCGCCGGCGACCGGGAGGAAGCGGGGCTGGATGCCGGGCCCGACGGTGGGGTCGGCGCCGACGAGCTGCCGCAGCTCGGCCGCGCTCGGGGCGGGCTTGCGCGCGCTCGGTGGCGCGGCGCTCTCGGGCGGAGCCTCCGGGTCGAAGGGCAGAGGAGGCATGCCACGCTCGCGGATCTTGGCGAGCTCGAGGTGCACGAGCTCGTGGAAGCGCGCCCAGCCGAGCTGCTTCACGAGGAACTTGAGGCGGTTCTTGTGCCGGTGCTTGCGGTCTCCGTGATCGTGGAACACCTGCAGCACCGCCTCGGCGACGCCGAGGATCTCCATCGCAGGCAGGAAGTCGAAGAGCAGCTCGCCGCTTCGACACAGGATCGCCGTGCCGCCGGCGACCGTGAGGCGGAACCCGCGCTCGCTGCGCTGACCACCGGGTGCGGCCTCGTCGGCGACGGTGCGCGTGCGCGCGACGAAGCCGAGGTCGTTCACCAGCGCGAAGGCGTGATCGGCGCCGCCGCCCGCGAAGGCGACCTTGAACTTGCGCGGCAGCGTGCTCGCGAGCGGGTGACGCAGGAAGTGTCGCGTGAAGGCCTCGGCATAAGGGACCGGGTCGAAGATCTCGTCGGCCGCGAGGCCCGAGGTCGGGCTCGCGGTCACGTTGCGCACCGAATTGCCGCAGGCCTCACGGCAGGTGATGCCGACCTCGGCGAGCCTGCGCATGGCCTGCTCCATCTCGCTCAGCTTGACGAAGTGCAGCTGCATGTTCTGGCGCGTCGTCAGGTGCCCGAAGCCGCGCGAGTGCCTCTCGGCGACCTCGGCGAGCGCGACGAGCTGCGCTGAGGTGACGATGCCCTGCGGCAGCTTCACGCGCAGCATGGAGAGGTCGGCCGTCTGGCGTTGGCCGTAGGCCCCGTGGAGCAGGCGGAAGGAGCGCCACTCGTCCGGACCGATGTCGCCTCGCTCGAACTTGTCGAGCATGCTGACGAAGAGATCGACGTCGGCCTGATCGGCGAAGTCGAAGCGGGCCTGGCCCAGGGTCTTGTCATCCAGAGACACGTCGTTCCTCCTGTCGAAGCGATTCGGATTGGCCCAGCGAGCCGGTGTCGTCGGGGCGCGTCGCCGCACGGGTCGTGGCGGCGCGAATGGCCTCGCCCAGGTTCACCACCTCGCCGATCACCAGCACGCCGGGCAGATCGGCGCGCTCGTCGGGGATCGGCAGCGAAGCCAGCTCTTCGAGGGTCGTCGAGCGCGACCATTGCCTCGGCCCGTGTGCGCCGAGCACGACGGCCGCCGGCGTCGACGGACTCCAACCTGCGCCGCCGAGCGTCGCCTGGACCAGCTCGCGCGCTCCTAGACCCATGAGCACGACGACGGTGGCGCTGCCCGGTGGGAGCGCCGAGACCAGCGTGACGAAGCGCGCCTCGGGCACCGCCGAGACGACCACGAAGGCCGAGGACACGCCTCGGTGCGTCACCGGGATGCCCACGGCCTGCGGTCCGACGATCGAGCTCGAGAGGCCCGGCACGACCTCGACCTCGATGCCCGCCTCGCCGAGCGCGAGCGCCTCTTCGCCTCCGCGGCCGAGCACGAAGGGATCGCCCGCCTTGAGGCGCACCACGCGTTTGCCCGCGCGCGCGGCGCGGATCATGAGCGTGTGGATCGTCTCCTGCGCGACGCTCGCGGCTCCGGCGCGTTTGCCGACCGAGAACTTCGCGGCGCGAGGCGCGTGCTCCAGCATGCGAGCGTCGACCAAGGCGTCGTAGAGCACGAGGTCGGCCTCGGCGAGCGCGCGGCAGGCGCGCAGCGTGAGCAGGTCGGGATCACCGGGGCCCGCGCCCACGAGCGAGACCTTGCCCGGGCGGCGGGCGATCGATCGCACTCCGGTGCGCATCACGAGCGCACCTCGCTGCCGGGGGCGTCGTAGAGCTCGGCGAGAGCGCGCAGGAGGAGCGGGCGACGCTCCACGAAGGGGATGCCCTGGTCCTTCCACTCGCCGCGCTTGGCCTCGGCGATCGCCGTCCAGGCCTCGAGCTCCTCCGGCAGCACCGCCTCGATCGCGCGTCGCAGGAGCGCGACCAGCGCGGGCGCGCGCCCGTCGGAGGAGATCGCGACGCTGATGCCCCCGCGCACGAGGCGCGCTGCGCCGTAGGCCGTACAGCTCTCGACGTCGTCGACGGCGACGACGAAGCGCGCGCGCGCCTCGGCGGCGCGGCGGACCTCGCGGTTCACCGGAGGCGGCGCGGCGGCGACGACGAAGTACGCGTCGTCGACGTCGCTCGGCTCGAAGGCGCGCAGGTGGACCTCGGCGGCGAGCGTCGAGAGCTCGGGCCGGAGCTCGGGCGAGACGACGCGGAGCTCGGCGCCGTGCGCGACGAGCTCGCGGGCCTTCTCGAGCGCCACCGGGCCACCGCCGACCACGAGCACCCTGCGAGCTCGCAGATCGAGGAAGAGCGGGTAACGCACGCCGCTCGCCGGGCTCACGGGCGGCCTCGCGTGTGCAGGCCGCACTCCTTGTGCTCGTCGGACTCCCACCACCAGCGCCCGGCGCGCGCGTCCTCGCCCGGCTCGATCGCCCGCGTGCAAGGTGCGCAGCCGATCGACGGGTAGCCGCGCGCGTGCAGCGGATGCACCGGCACGCCTCGGGCCTCCACGAAGGACCAGAGCTCGTCGTCGCTCCACGCCGCGAGCGGCGCGAGCTTCAGGAGCCCACCGTGGCTCGGATCCCACTCGGCGACCCGCACCTCGGCGCGGGCCTGCGACTGCGCGCGGCGCAGCCCCGTGACCCAGCCCGAGGCGCCCGAGAGCGCACGCGCGAGCGGGCCGAGCTTGCGCACCGCGCAGCACTCCTTGCGGTCGTCGATCGAGCGGAGGAACCCGTTCGGCCCGCTCTTCCTGAGCAGGCTCTCGAGGGCGACCGTGTCGGGTGCGTACATCTCGATCGCGAGGCCGTAGCGATCGCGCGCCCGGTCGGCGAGCTCGTAGGTCTCCTGGTGGAGCCTGCCGGTGTCGAGCAAGAAGACCCTGGGCGCGACGCCGAGCTCCTCCGCTGCGCGCGCCGCGAGATCGAGCACGACCATGTCCTCGACGCCCAGGCTCGATGCGATGCGGAGCCCATCGCCGAGCTCGGAGAGCGCGATGCGCAGGGCCTCGTAGGCGCTCTTGCCCTCGAGCCTCGCCGCGATGCGCTCGGCTCTCTCGCGCGCGCTCGGCTGCCCTGGATCGACCGTGGCGTCCGTTGCAGTGGATGACATGTGCTGGTCCGGAATGTTGGGAACCTTCGGGCCCGGCGAGGCGCGAGCCAGAAGCGTGTCTTGGATAGCACCACGGCATCCGCTATGCTAGACACTTCGCCGTAGGATCAGATCATGTCGACCAACGCTCACCTCGCCGCGCTCGAGAGCGAGGCCATCTTCATCCTCCGCGAGGTCGTCTCCACGAGGGAGCGCCCCGTCTTGCTCTTCTCGGCGGGCAAGGACTCCATCGTGCTCTTGCACCTCGCGCTCGAGGCCTTCCGTCCCGGGAGGCTGCCGCTCGCGGTGATGCACGTCGACACGGGGCACAACTTCCCCGAGGTGATCGACTTCCGCGACCGGCGGCTCCGGGAGATCGGCGAGCCGCTCCTGGTCGCGAGCGTGGAGGAGACGATCCGCCTCGGCCGCGCCGAAGACGAGCGCGGGCCGCGCGCCTCGCGCAACCGGATCCAGAGCGTGACCCTGCTCGACGCGATCGCCGAGCACGGCTTCGACGCCGCCTTCGGGGGAGCGCGGCGCGACGAAGACCGCGCGCGCGCCAAGGAGCGCGTCGTGAGCCTGCGCGACGAGCTCGGGCAGTGGGACCCGAAGAACCAGCGCCCCGAGCTGTGGAGCCTCTACAACACGCGCATCAAGAAGGGCGAGCACCTGCGCGTCTTCCCGCTCTCCAACTGGACCGAGCTCGACGTCTGGGACTACATCCGCGAGAAGGGCCTCGAGGTCCCGAGCATCTATTTCGCGCACGAGCGCGAGGTGTTCGAGCGCGACGGCATGCTGCTCGCGGCCTCGCCGTCGGTCGAGCGCCTCGCCCGCGAGACGACGTTCTCCACCACGGTGCGCTTCCGCACGGTCGGCGACATGACCTGCACGGG
The DNA here is from genome assembly GCA_938004785.1 of uncultured Polyangiaceae bacterium. Lineage (GTDB taxonomy): Bacteria > Myxococcota_A > Polyangia > Polyangiales > Polyangiaceae > CALKVW01. Next base: position 47,373 of record CALKVW010000141.1, on the reverse strand, counting down.
CGCGATCCGCTCCACCGCCGGCACGATCGACGAGATCGTCGCGGAGACGAGCGTGGCGACGATCACCGAGCGAGGCGCGACGCGCGCCGACGACAAGCTCAGCGAGGCCGCGATGGAAGACCGCAAGCGCGAGGGGTACTTCTGATGGACACGCACCCGACCTCCCGTCCCACGATCGAGCACGCCCCGCTCCGCTGCGCGACGGCGGGCAGCGTCGACGACGGCAAGAGCACGCTGCTCGGCCGACTGCTCTTCGACGCCAAGGCGCTCATGGCCGACCAGCTCGAGCACGTCGAGGAAGCGAGCCGGAGGCGAGGCTACGCGCGCACGGATCTCGCGCTGCTCACCGACGGGCTGCGCGCGGAGCGGGAGCAAGGCATCACGATCGACGTGGCGTGGCGCTACTTCGCGACGCCGCGCCGGCGCTTCGTGCTCGCCGACTCGCCGGGCCACGTGGAGTACACCCGCAACATGGTCACGGCGGCCTCGCAGGCCGACGTGGCGATCGTGCTCGTCGACGCCCGCGCCGGGCTCATCGAGCAGACGAAACGACACCTCTTCGTCGCGCGTCTGGTGGGCGTGCGCGCGCTCGCGATCGTCGTGAACAAGATGGATCTCGTGGGCTACGAGCACGCGGTGTTCGCGAGGATCCGCGACGAGATCCACGGCTACCTCGCGAAGCTGCCCGTGCCCGGGCAGCCGCCGGAGCTCGCGTTCTTCCCGATCTCGGCGCTGCTCGGCGACAACGTCGTCGAGCCCTCGGCGCACATGCCCTGGTACGACGGGCCGACGCTGCTCGCGCACCTCGAGGGCCTGCCGAGCGAGACCGAGCGCGCCGCGGCGGCGACGCGCTTCTTCGTGCAGTGGGTGATCCGCCCGCAGGATCCGGCGCTGCCGGACTACCGCGGCTACGCGGGGCGGGTCTCGAGCGGCACGCTGCGCACCGGGCAACGCGTGCGTGTGCTCCCGGCCGGCACCGAGTCGACGATCACCGAGATCGAGACGCTCTCCGGCCCGCTCGAGGAGGCGCGCGCGGGTCGATCCTGCGTCGTCCACCTCGCGGACGATCTCTCGGTGAGCCGCGGCGACGTGCTCGTGCCTCTCGGTGGGCCCGTGCCCGAGCTCGTCGAGAGCTTCGTCGCCGACCTCGCGTGGCTGCACCCCACCGGGCCGCGCGCGCGCGAGGTGTTCCTGCTCAAGCACGGCACGCGCGAGGTGCGCGCCTCGATCGAGTCGATCGAGGGCGAGCTCGACGTGGCGAGCGGCGCGCTCGTGCCGAGCGAGCGTGCGGTCGCCATGAACACGCTCGCGCGCGTGAAGATCCGCGTCTACGAGCCCATCGCGCTCGACGCCTACGCCGAGCTGCGCGACACCGGGAGCTTCCTCCTGGTGGACGCGGCGAGCGGCGCGACGCGGGCGGGCGGCATGGCGCGCAGCACGGCGCACTGAGCGCGCGCCTGACCCGCGAGCAGGTCCTCAGCTCTCGCCCGAGCCCTTCAACAGATCGACGAGCTCGGAGACCGAGAGGCGCGCGGCGGCCTCGGAGCCCTCGAGGATGCTCGCCGCGAGCTCGCGCTTCTCCTCGTGGAGCGCGAGCACGCGCTCTTCGATCGTGCCGCCCGCGATGAGGCGCAGCACCGTGACGGTCTTCGTCTGGCCGATGCGGTGCGCGCGGTCCGAGGCTTGGTCTTCGGCGGCGGGGTTCCACCAGGGATCGAGGTGGATGACCGTGTCGGCGGCGGTCAGGTTGAGGCCGGTGCCGCCGGCCTTCAGCGAGACGAGGAAGAGGTCGAGCTCACCGCGCTGGAAGCGCGCCACGAGCTCGCCGCGCTTCTCTGCGGGCGTCGAGCCATCGAGCTGCTCGAGGCGGTAGCCGTGCCGCTCGAGCTCGGGGCGCACCAGCGCGAGGTGGCTGGTGAACTGGCTGAAGACCAGCGCCCGGTGGCGACCCTCGCGCAGCTCGGCGCAGAGCTCGAGCAGGCTCGCGAGCTTCGAGGAGCCGATCGTCGACTCCGGGAAGGCGAGCTTCGGGTGACAGGCGAGCTGCCTGAGGCGCAGCAGCCCGGCGAGGGCCTCGAAGCGTTTGTCGCGCGAGCTCGAGGCCTGCAGATCGGCGAGCGCCTTGAGCCGCGCCGCTTCGTAGAGGCCCCGCTCCTCGATGCCGAGCTCGACCCGGCGGATGAGCTCGATGCGCGGCGGCAGCTCCGCGAGCACCTCGGCCTTGGTGCGGCGGAGCAAGAAGGGCCGCACCAGGCGCGCGAGTCGCTGGCGGGCGCTCGCGTCGCGGTCGCGCTCGATGCGGTCTGCGAAGCGGTCGCGGAACGAGTCCCAGCCGCCGAGCAGCTCGGGGAAGACCGCGCGGTAGAGGCTCCAGAGCTCGCCGAGGTGGTTCTCGAGCGGTGTGCCGGTGAGCGCGAGGCGGAAGTCGGCGCCGAGCTTGTGCACGAGCACCGTGCGCTTGGCGAGGGCGTTCTTCACCGCGTGGGCCTCGTCGAGCACGAGCGTCGAGAAGCTACAGGCCGACAGGGCCTCTTCGTCGCGGGTGAGGATGTCGTAGCTCGTGACCGCGACGTCGCCCGGGCCGAGCGAGCGCCAGCGCTCGGCGCGGCCCTTGCCGCGCAGCACGTGGACGCGCAGCGAAGGCGCGAAGCGCGCGAGCTCGGCCTGCCAGTTCTCGACGACGCTCGTCGGCGCGACGACGAGCGCCGGGCCGAGCGTGGCGCGGTGGAGGAGCAGCGCGATCGTCTGGACCGTCTTGCCGAGGCCCATCTCGTCGGCGAGGCAGCCGCCCGCGCCCATCTCCGCGAGCCGCGCCAACCAGCGGAAGCCCTCGAGCTGGTAGGGGCGCAGCGTGGCCACGAGGCCCTCGGGCAGCGCGGGCTCGTAGCCGCGTGCTCGCTCGAGCTTCGCGATCACGCCGCGGTAGGCGCGGTCGGCGTCGACGTGTGCACCGAGCGCCTCGAGCTCCGCGAGCGCGTCGACGCTGGAGAGGCCGGCGGAGAGCGCCTTGCCCTGGCGCCCGAGCTGGGCCTCGACCCTGTCGAGCGCGCCCACGAGCTCGTCGGCGAGCGCGAGGATCGCGCCGCCCTCGAGGCGAACGAAGCGCCTGCCCGCGCGCGCCGCGTCGAGCAGCGCGACGAGCTCGACGTGCTGACCGTCGACCTCGATCTCGCCATCGACCGTGAACCAGTCGCGGCCCTTCTTCACCCGCACGCGCAGCTGGTCGACCGTGGCCTTGCCGGCGACGCGCGCCGAGGGCGTGCCCTCGACGAGCACGCCGGCGGCCTCGGCGGCGAGGCGCAGCAAGACCTCGACGGCCTCGTCGGGATCTTCGACGTAGAGCTCGAAGGCGCCGGTGTCGTGCGCGCGGCGGTGCTCGCGCGCCGGATCGAGCCGGCTCATCAGCTCGCGCGCCGCGTGGAGCTCCTTGCCGAGATCGCGCTGCGCCCTGAGGCGCCTGCCGCTCGAGAGCGCGAGCACCAGCTCGGGCCCCTCACCGGGCGGGAAGCTCGGGCCGTGCTCGAGCGGGCGCGCGAGCACCGTGAGCGTCATGCGCCCGTCGGCGAGCATCTCCACGCGCGTGACGAGGCGCTCGTCGGTGCTCACGTCTTCGATCGAGAGCTCCGGCGCGGCGAGGATCTCGGTGTGGGGCGCACTGTCGATGAGCGAGCTCAAGAGCTCGTTCGCCGCCTCGACGGGGAACACCGAGGGGTAGGCGGCGAGCGCGCGCACGAGCGCCTCGGCGCCAGGATCGAGCTTGGCGAGCGTCACCGTGCCTGCGGCCTCGTCGGCCATGACGAGGTGGCCCTCGTCGCCCGCGCGTGCGGCGAGCAGCTCCGCGCCGATGGGCTTGCGGTCGAGCTCGAAGCGCACCTCGATGCCTTCGCCCCCCTCCTCCGGCTCGAGACGCAGCCCGAGGCGCGCGCGCAGAAACCTCACCGGGCGTTGCTCGCGGCTCTTCGCCGGGCCCATCCAGTGCACGCGAGGGTGCCGGGCGACGAGCTCGAGCAGCTCGAAGAGCTCGCGTTTGCCGGCGTCCTGCTGCTCGAGGCGGCGCACCAGATCGAGCTCGAGCGGGGTGCGCACGAGCCGCTCGGCCTCGAGCGGATCGATCCTGCGTCCCGCGGTGTAGCCGCGCTTGCCCGCCGTCTGGACGATCGCCTCGAGCTCGACCTCGTCCCCCTGCGTACGGGCCCTGAAGGCGAGCCGCTCGTGCTCGGAGCGCTCGGCGGCGGCGCGGCTCGGCAGCGAGCGTCGGTAGACCCAGAGCGCGTGCTGCCACGGAGGCGCCTCGACGTAGGCGAGGATCGCAGAGCGCACGGGCGACTCGGGATCGCAGAGCGCGTCGACCGCCGCGAGCAGCCAGGGGCGCAGCTGTGTCTCGACGCGCCACAGCGCGATGCCGGCGGAGGCCACCGGCACCAGCTGCGTGGCGCGCAGATCGAGCTCGATCCACTCCTCGCTCGACTTCGCGATGCGCAAGAGGGGCGGCTCGTCGAAGCGCACGCTGACGACCGGATAGACGTGCTGCTCGTCGAAGGCCGGTGGGCAAGCGGCGACGGCCTGCTCGAGCTTGGCGAGCAGGTTCTTGAGCGCAGCCTCCTTCGGCGGCTCGCGCCTCGCGACGAAGGCGCGCCGCGCCCTCAGGGCGCGCACCCGCGGGCGCGCTGCCTCGACGAGCTTCTTCTTCGCCTCCTCGCAGAGGCGCGTGAGCTCGGCGAGCGTGGGCGCCTGGGACCTCTGCGCGACGGCCAGCGAAGCGTAGAGGCTGCCGATCGAGTGTCGTGAGGCGAGCGCCGCGGAGAGCGCCGCGCGCGGCAAGGTCCACGCGCTCGCGCCGAGCACGTCGCGCACGCCGTTGCGCGCCGCCCAGGAGGCGACCTCGGCCGGGTTCTCCGGGAAGGCCTCGGGCTCGTCGTCGACGGCCTCGAGCCCGGGCTCGGGCCGGTGGCTCGGGGCGCGGGTGGCTTCGTCTCTCGGGCTGCGTGTGCTCACTTCAGACCGTCGATGAACGCAGCGAGATCGCCGAGCAGCTTGGCGTCGACCTCGGCGCGCTGCTCGTACTCTTGAGGATGACTGGGGCCCGTACCCGCGCCGAGCAGGTGATTGAGCTCGGGATAGAGCACGAGCTTCGCGCCCGGGCGCCCGTCGAGCGCCTTCTTCCAGGCCTCGAAGTCCACCTTCGTGACCTGGTAGTCGCGCCCGCCCTGGGCGACGAAGATCGGCTTGCCGAGCGCGCGCGCGCCGGTGGATCGTAGCCCGCGAGGTCCTTCCAGTAGGCGGCGCCGGCGCCGAGCAGCCGCTCGCCGGGGTTCGGCGCGGCGCCCGCCTCGAGGGCGCGGATGCGCTCCGCGACGCGCTTCACCTCGGCGAGCTGGGCGCTCTCTTCGTCCGAGGTGCGACCATCGAGCGAGGCGATGTACGCGATCTGCTCCGGCACCATGTCGTAGACGGCGCGTGTGTTGCCCGCGAGCACCACGAGGCCGCGCAGCTCGGGTGCGCGCTCGGCGATGCGCGGCGCGAGCATGCCGCCGAGGCTGTGCCCGGCGATGAAGACGCGCGACGGGTCGATCTCCGGCATCGAACGCAGCTTCGCCACCGCGAGCACGGCGTCGTGGACCGTCTCTTCGTTCACCGTGAGCGAGAGATCCGCGGCGAGCTTGGGGCCGTGCACCTTGGTGCGCTTCTCGTAGCGCAGCGTCGCGATGCCGCGCGCACCCAGACCGAGCGCGAGGTCGCGGAAGGGTTTGTTGGCGCCGACGCTCTCGTCGCGGTCGTTGGGTCCGGAGCCGTGTACGAGCACCACCGCGGGCGCCTTCGCCACGCCGCGAGGCAGCGTGAGCGTCGCGGGCAGGGCCCACTCGCCTTCGCCGACCGTGAGCTCGCGCTCTTCGACGCGCTCTGGCTTCGCGTAGCTCGGCAGCGAGTACTCGGCCGTGGGCGGCGTGAAGAAGAGCCCCGCGATGCGGTGCTGTGCGTCGAAGGCGAGCTTCATCTCGAGCGTGGCTCGCTCGAACTCGCAGCGCAGGCGCACGACCTGGTAGGCGCCCTCCTTCTCGGTGCGCGCGCTCCCCAGCGCCTTGAAGGCGCCGACACCCTGCTGGAGGCTCTTCCAGGTCTGTTCGAGCGCGGCGCTCGGCAGAGCGGCCGACATCGTCGCGTCGAAGCGCGCCACCGCGGCGGCGTAGTCAGCGCGCCTCAGCTCCTCGGCGAAGGCGCGGGCGCGGAGCTCGTGCTCGGCGTCGGTCGAAGGGCTCGTCGTGGCGGCGGCGGTCGCTTCGGGCTGGTTGGGCATGGCGCTCGTGGAGGGGGCAGCGGTCACGGTGGTGGTCGCGGCCGCTCCATCGGGCGAGGGATCGGGAGCGACCGAGCGGCACGACACGGAGGCGAGCGAGGAGACGGCGAGCGCGCTCCACCATGCGCGCTGCGGTCGGCTTCGGCCGGCGGCGAGGTGCAAGGTGGTCGGCGGGCTCGTGGCTGAGGACATGTCTCGGGGCCTAATCGGACGAGGGTACCCCACGGACTCGGCCGCGCGTACCGCGACGTGATGTACTTTCGCCCGGCATGAGCGCGCGCACGACCGACCCGAGCGGACGAGAGGCCCACCAGAGCGACCCCGAGGCCCACGAGGGCGACCGTGGGGCGACGAACGAAGGAGCCGAGGTCGAAGAAGCGCCCCCCGAGCAGCCCGGCTCCGCTGGTGCGCCTCGCTCCGAGGTCGAGCTCACCGTGCGCGCCGTCGTCGCGGGCTGCCTCATCGGCGGCGTGCTCTCCCTGAGCAACATCTACGCGGGCCTCAAGATCGGCTGGGGCTTCAACATGAGCATCACCGCGATGCTCCTCGCCTTCGCGTTCTTCAGGCTCACCTCGAAGCGGCCCTTCGGCATGCTCGAGAACAACATCAACCAGACCGGCGCCTCCGCAGCCGCGTCGATCAGCTCCGCCGGACTGGTGGCGCCGATCCCGGCGTACACGATCCTCACCGGCAAGACGCTCAGCTACTTCGAGCTCGTCGTGTGGACCGCGGCGGTCAGCCTCGTGGGCGTGGTCGTGGCGATCGGCCTGCGCAAACAGATGATCGTCGTCGACAAGCTGCCCTTCCCGGGCGGCGTCGCTTCGGCCGAGACCATCAAGCAGATCTACGCCCACGGCAAGGAGGCCATGGACCGCGTGCGCGCGCTGGCGCTCGGCGCGCTCGCAGGCGCCCTGGTGAAGCTCACCGCGCACTTCGCGAAGCTGCACCCCTGGGGCCTGCCCGGCGCGATCGGCGCGAAGACCGCCGCCGCCGGCACCTCGAGCTACAGCTTCGCGAACCTCGGCCTCTCGCTCGACCCCTCGGTGCTCATGCTCGGCATCGGCGGCATCATCGGCCTGCGCGCGGGCGTCTCGCTCGCCGTGGGCGCGATCGGATCCTGGGCCATCCTCGCGCCGATCGCGCTCGACGCGGGCTGGGCGCAGCCCGGCAAGCTCGACCCGAGCGCCGCGTGGTTCGGCGCCGTCAACAAGTGGATGCTCTGGCCCGGCGTCGCGATGATGGTCGCCTCGTCGCTCACGAGCTTCGCCTTCGGCTACAAGAGCATCGTGCGCGCGCTCACCGGCGGCACACCCGCCGAGGGCGTCGTCGAGGAGAAGGTCGACGAGGTCCCGCGCAAGGTCTTCCTCGCCGGCATCGCGATCGTCGTCATCCTCGCGACGGTGCCGCAGGTGGCGTTCTTCGGCATCCCGCTCTGGCTCGCGGTCGGCAGCGTGCTCTTCACCTTCGTGCTCGCCGTCGTCGCCGGCCGCGTCTCCGGCGAGACGGGCATCACGCCCGTCGGCCCGATGGGCAAGGTCACGCAGTTGCTCTTCGGCGCGCTCTCTCCGGGCGACGTCGCCGGCAACCTCATGGCTGCGAACGTCACCGGCGGCGCGGCCAGCCAGGTCGGCGACCTCTTGCACGACATGAAGTGCGGCTCGCTCATCGGAGCCTCCCCGCGCAGGCAGGCGATCAGCCAGACGGCGGGCGTGCTCGCGGGCGCGATCTGCGGCTCGGCCGGCTACCTCGTGCTCGTGCCCGATCCGAAGGGCATGCTGCTCACCAACGAGTGGCCCGCACCCGCCGTGGCCGCATGGAAGGCCGTCGCCGAGGTCTTCCGCGAGGGCTTCTCCGCCATGCCGCCCATGGCGGTGGAAGCGATGGCCGTCGCCGCCGTGCTCGGCATCGTGCTCGCCGTGCTCGAGAAGGTCCTCCCGCCGAAGGCCGTGCAGTGGGTCCCGAGCCCCGGCAGCATCGGCCTCGCGATGGTCGTGCCCGCGTGGAACGCGCTCTCGATGTTCTTCGGTGCCGTGATCGCCGCGGTGATCACCAAGCTGAACCCCGCCTGGGCCAAGCGCCTCATGATCGTCGTCGCCGCGGGGCTCATCGCGGGCGAGTCGCTCGTGGGCGTCGCGCTCGCCATCTGGGAGACGGTGTCGGGCATCGCGGGCGGCTGATCGCTCGCGCAGGGCGTCGTCGGAGTGCGCGGCGCCCTGCCGCGCTGCGTCAGCGCATGCCTCGTCGCACGCTTTGACCCGCGCTTCGCCGCGGCCTAGCGTGGCAGATCCCATGAAGCGAAGCGTCCTTGGTCTCGCCGCCCTCGTGCTCGTCGCGGCCTGCGCCCCCTCCGACTCGGTCGACACCGACGACAACGACTTCAGCTCGCTGCGCGACCTCTACGAGGACGGCAAGAAGCTCGACCTCGGCGATCTCATGTCGCAGTCGGCTGGCTTCGCGACCGAACAGCTCAACGACGCGCTCTCGCTCGGCGACTACGGCTCGATCGCGCTCGGCACCACCGAGCTCTACGCGCTCGCCGAGGACGCCCAGGGCGATCTCACCCTCCAGAACCTCGACACGCTCGTCACCGGCCTCGCGGCGCGCTTCGGCGAGCGTGAGCTGAGCACGCGCGTCAACGAGCTGCGCCGCGATCACCTCCGCTCGACGAGCGACGACGTCTACGCCGAGTCGTCGTTCCGCGTGGGCGCCGGCATCCACGATCTCGGCTTCTCGGCAGGTGGCTTCGGCTCCGCTTCGGTGCGCCTCGGCTTCGACGCCGGCGCCCAGCTCGAGGCGCGCGTCGTGCGTGCGCACCGCCGCGAGGGCACCGCGCTCGTGCAGGCGCCGCTCGCTGCCGTGCGCGAAGCGCGTGGCTTCGTGCTCCCGCGCAGCGTCGACGATCTGCGCGCGCTCAAGCCCGGCGAGACGACCGCGCTGCGCGGCCAGGGTGTGCTCGGGCTCAACCTCGGCGTCGGCGTGCCGATCCTCGCGGCCGACCCGGGCACCCTGAGCTACCGCATCGTCTTCTCGGCCGGGCTGCGCACCCGCCTCGAGGGCTCGCTCGACATGCAGGTCGTGCGCCTCGAGGGCGACACACTGCTCGTCGACGTCGGCGTCGACAAGGCGAGCGTGCGCGAGGCGAAGGTAGCCGTCAGCGACGGCTGGGGCGTCGTGGGCCTCGTGGAGAAGAGCGTCACGCTCGCCGGCAAGGTGGTCGACCTCGGCAAGCTCGCCGACAACGCCTTCGCCAAGCAGCTCAACCAGAAGCTCAGCCTCGTCGACGCCTCGCTCGAGGCGACGAAGCGCACGAGCCGTCTCAGCGTCGCGCGCGTGCGCTTCGATCTGTCGAAGGCCACGCCCGGCTCGGCCGTCGAGCAGGCGATCGCCCAGGCGCTGCGCGCCGACCTGCGTCTCGCGCAGGCGCTCGACAACCGCGCAGAGCCCGGCGTCGAGCTCGAGTTCGAGCTCTCGCGCTCCGGTGTGGCCTCCACCTCCTACGCGGGCATCGATCTCTTCGGCATGAGCTTCTTCCGCAAGGAGGCCGCGGCCGAGGGCTCGATCGTCGTCGAGACGCCCGGCGGAGCGCAGACGATCCTCTTCGACTCGCTCCACCGCGAGTCGGGCTGGTTCTTCTCCTCGCACGGCTACACGCGCGTCGGTCTGAGCGGCCTGCTCTTCGATCCGGAGCGCCCGGGCGAGGCGGAGGGCGAGGCCAACCTCTTCGTGCAGATCGTCGAGGGCGACGAGTACATGGAGCGCGACAAGCTGCTCGATCACCTCGACGGCGTGATCGCCAAGATCGCCGGCCCCGAGGCGCTCGCCGCGATCGAGGCGTCGGGCAACGAGCTCGAGCGCTACGTGCAGAGCAAGTGCGCGAACCAGTCGTCGACGAGCTGCGGCACGGCGCTGCTCTCCGACGCCAAGGTCGTACAGCTACGCGATCAGGGCCTCGGCGCGCTCGCGGCCGAGCTCGACCACCTCGACCCCGCGCTGCGCGATCTCGTCCGCCAGGTCGGCCAGCTCCGCCTCACCGCGCAGGCCACCTTCGAGCCGGCGGCGCAGCTCGTCGGCCCGCCGACCTCGGTCGTGCTCGACTACCGCGTCGACGACACGGCGCTCTCGGGTCTCTTCGAGGCGCCCGCGGCCGAGCTCGCCGACGAGGCGGTCGCGCACCTGGTCGCCGCGGGCATCCGCCGCCACGAAGACGCGACGAAGACGGCCTCGCGCGCCAGCACCATCGAGCGCGACGCCCAGGGCCTGCGCTCGAAGCTCGAGGGCGCCTTCGCGAAGCGCGCCGAGGAGTACGCGATCGTGCGCAAGCTCGAGAAGGCCTCGCTCGACGAGCACCCGGAGCTCGGTCAGCTCGGCCCGCGCGCGGTGGCCGTCGAGCTCCCGCTGAAGAACGGCCAGCCCGACTACGCCGCCGCCGCGCTGCGTTCGCTGCCCGGTCGCCGCGCCCAGATCGCGACCAAGCTCTTCGACGAGCTCGTCGAGCTCTCCAAGTCGAGCGGCGAGTACCCGGAGGAGGTCACGGCCTACGCGCTGCTCGCGCTCGTGCGGAGCCCCAGCCTCGACGTGCGCGTGCAGGTGCAGATGGATCTCGACGACAGCTTCTCGCAGAACTTCACGCACTACCGCGCCGCCGGCTACGCGAGCGTCGACCTCTACGGTCGAGGCGCCGACTACTCGCCGATCGACGGCGGCATGTTCTCGATCGACGAGCTCACCAAGGTCGGTCAGTAGCGCAGCGCGCGCTCACTCGAGCGCGCGGCGTAGCATCGACGCGACCTGGTCGCGCTCGACGGCGACGTTCGGGCAGAACTGCTTGGGCGCGCAGCCGGAGCTGATCCCCGCCGCCGCCACGGCGTTGATGGCCGCCTCGTGCAGCGAGCCGTCGTCGTCGTCGAAGGCGTCGGGCCCGGGCGGGAGCTGGAAGGCCACGGTGAACATCGCCGCGAGCTCGGCGCGTACGACCACGCGGTCCGGGCAGAAGCGGCCCGCGCCACAGCCCGAGGAGATGCCCGCGGCCGCGATGGCGTTGATCGCCGCCTCGTGCGGGTGGCCGTCGTCGTCGCTGAAGGCGTCGGGTCCGGCGGAGAGGCCGAGGCCCTTCGTGAGCAGGCTCGCGAGCTCGCCGCGGGTGAGCTTGCGGTCCGGGCAGTAGAGCCTCGCCGCGGGGTTGCAGCCCTGGGTGATGCCCTCGGCGGCGAGCCACTCGATGTCGGCGCGGTGAGGCGTCGCGCAGATGTCGACGAAGACCGCGTCGCAAGAGGGCGAGGCGTCGGTCGGCGCCGCGCAGCTCGCGCCGATCGGGAAGCCCTTGGCGGGCGACTTCTTCAGCCGGCTCTCGGTGCCGGGGCCGTAGTCGCCGTCCTCCGCGATGCGGTCGTTCGGGTGGTTGCGGTTCCACAGGCGCTGGAAGGCGAGCACGTCGAGCCCGCGGTGGTCGATCGCGCCCTGCCCCACATAGTCGAAGTGCCAACGATCTGAGCTGCCGAACCAGGCGAAGCCGCGCGCCGAGAGCGAGCCCTTCCAGCCCGAGTACTCCTCGATGTCGAGCGCCAGACCCGTCTGGTGGTTGCTCAGGCCGGGCGAGGCCGCGACGCTGATGCCGCAGCGACCGGCGATGTCCCAGCGCTTGAGCAGGTACTGCTGCGCGACGGTGCGCAGCGCCGAGTTGACCGTCATCGTCTTCTGGGGGTTCGCGTCGAGCGCCGCGACGAGGCGGTCGCGCGCGGGCTTCTCCAGATAGAGGAAGACGTGGTCGCCCTCGACGCGCAGGTTCGGGCGGCTCGGCACCGCGGTGAAGGCGTCCGGGTCGATGCAGCTCGACTCGGCGATGATCTGCAGACTGAGGCCCTTCACCGTGGCGGTGGAGCACGCGTACTTCGCGGCGTGATCCACGCTGCCGTTGCCCACGGCCTCCTCGCCCGAGCCGACCGGCTCGCGTGCGTCGACCCCGGGTTCGGGCAGCTCGGGCGCGCAGCCGGCGAGCGTGGCGCCCAGCGCGAGCACGAGCAGTCCCTTCGACGTCGACCTCGGAAGAGTGCAGTCGGAGCGCATCGAAACTCCGGCACAGCAAGCTCCGTGCCTCGAGCAGATCGAGCCGCGAGGCGCGCTGGAACCCCGATTTCCGCCCGCGAATCCGCGCTTCGGTGGAGCTTCGACGAGCTCCTCGCGCGTCGGTGGTGAACCGGCGGATCACCCGCTCTGGATCCATCGACATCCGGCGCCTTCGTGGGTGAGCACGGTGGTCAATCGACGATCCATGTCCCCGGCCGAGACTCCGCGACCCAAGCTCGAGGCGAGCGCGTTGTCACAGTTCGACAGGCTGGCGCGATGGTCGGTTCGAGCCCCCGCCGTGTAGGCGCGAGGCACCGAGGAGGTCCGTCATGGTTCGTCGTTCGAAGCTCGTCTCCATGGGGCGAGCGCTCGTGGCTGTCTTCGTCTTCTCGACGATCTCGGTGCTCGTGCTGCTGCACGCGCGCGCTCTCCACGCCGACGTGACGCAGCCCAGCGCCGCGACGCAGGACGCGCTCAGCGGCACGCCGCTCGGCGCCGACCACCTGCTCGGCGACGCGATCGCGCTCGGCAACCTGAGCGTCTTCCCCGTGTATGCGAAGTCGCCCGTCGACCTCGGCGAGTTCACGACGCTCGAGCGCGCGATCTCCGCCAACGAAGCCGAGGTGCGCGAGCTCGGGTCGGACGGAGCGCAGGCCCACGCGGGCGACCCGCTCGGGGCAGCGCAGGTGAACACGCTCGTCGTCCAGAACAAGGGCAAGCGCTCGATCCTCGTGCTCGCCGGCACCGTCGTGAAGGGCGGCAAACAAGACCGACAGATCGCCGAGGACTTCGTGGTCGAGGCCGGCAAGACCGTCGACGTCGCAGCCTTCTGCGTGGAGCAGGGCCGCTGGAACGGCACGCGCGACGGCAAGTCCACCGGCGGCCGCTTCGTGGCGCACAAGACGCTCGCGCTCTCCAAGCTGCGCGAGGCCGGCGCCTACGAGGGCAACCAGTCGCAGGTCTGGGCCGAGGTCGGCAAGGTGAACGCCGCGCACGCGAAGGACGCGCCCTCCAGCACGCTGATGGCCTCGGCCGACGATCCGGCGCTCGCGCAGAAGCGGGCCCAGCTCGCGGGCTCCGCCGCGCGCGCGCTCGGCTCGGTGAAGCACGCCTCGCACGTGGTCGGCGTGGCCTACGCGGTCGAGGGCGAGGTGCTCGGTGTGCGCTGGTTCGCAGGGCCCAAGCTCTTCGAGCTCTACCGCGACACCCTGCTCGAGTCGGCCGCCTTCGAGGCCATCACCGCCGAAGCGGAGGCGAAGGCCAGCGGCAAGGCGAGCAAGACGACCCCCGCGAAGGCCGCCGACGTGAGCGGCTTCGTCGCGCGCATGGAGAGCGAGACGGTCTCGGAGCAGAAGGCGCGCCACGGGCAGGTCGGCGCCAAGAAGAAGGCCGACGCCGGCTACGCCTCCGAGCTCAGCGTCGAGCTGCCCGCCGCCTCACCAGGCGCGAAGCCGAAGGCCGCACCCGTCACCAAGGACTACCTGCGTCGCTCCGCGCCGAAGCCCCAGCCCCGAGGCTCGATGCACGAGGAGGTCCAGGTGCAGAAGCGCATGCCGCAGGCGCCCATCAGGAAGTGAGGCCGTCGAGCGCAGCTCTCTCGCGCTGGGAGGGCTGCGCGCACGCGCAGAGGTGAGCCGACGCGATCGAGCTGGGTGGGCCCGCGCCCCATCGACGCCCTTGCGGTCCATCCGGCAAGGGGACACGATCGCTCCGATGTCCAGCTTCCGCCGCTCTCTCGCCCTCTTCTCCTTCGGTCTGCTCGGTGCTTCGTCGCTCGTCTCGCTCGGCGCTTGCGCCCCCGACGACATCGACGACCTCTTCTCCGAGAGCGGTGGTCAGGGCGGAGCCAACACGGGCGGCGCCGGGCCCTCGACCTCGAGCGGCACGACGAGCTCGAGCACGAGTGGCACCACGAGCACGACGAGCTCGACGACGAGCGGCATGGGCGGCGCAAGCCCGGGCTGCGGCGACGGCGTGCAAGACCCGGGCGAGCAGTGCGACGGCGCGGACCTCGACGGCGCCGACTGCACCGACGTCGGCTTCAAGGACGACACGCCCGGCGCGCCCGTGTGCACCAGCATCTGCACGCTCGACTACTCGGGCTGCAAGCCCACCTGCGGCAACGGCGAAGCCGAGCCCGGCGAGCAGTGCGACGACGGCAATACGCAGAACGGCGATGGTTGCTCCTCCACCTGTACGAACGAGCCCACGACCTGCGCGGTGGCCACGCCGGTCGCGCTCTCGCTGGGGCAGCCGACGACGATCGACGGCACGACCGTGGGAGGCGAGACGAACTTCAACTCCACGAAGGCGCCCTGCAGCTCGGCCCCCGGTCCGTCGAAGGTCTACGCGGTGACGGCGGCGAGCACGGGCTTCCTCACCGCGTGGCTCGAGCGCGACCAGACGGCCTTCGACTCGGTGCTCTACGTGCGCTCGAGCTGCAACAGCGACGCCTCGACGCTGCTCTGCGCCAACCACACGAACGCCGGCTCCCCGCTGCCCGTCGCGACCGGTGGTGGCGAGGTCGTCTCGGTGCCCGTGCAGCAGGGCCAGACCTACTACGTGGTGGTCGACGGCGCTGCGGGTGGTGCGCAGGGCGCGTTCCGGCTCCTGCTCGATCTGTCGACCGGCGAGGGCCAGTGCGACAACACCCCGCCGATCGATCCCGTCCCGCTGCCGATCTGGCCCGGTGGCACCACCGTCGCGCTCGGCACGACCACGGGCAAGGTCAACGACGCGCAGGGAGCCTGCGGCGGCGGTAGCGCGGGCGACGTCGTCTATCGCCTGGTGCGACGCGACGCCGGCACGACGAGCATGGCGCTCGAGCTCGACCCTGCGCTCACCAACTACGACTCCGTCCTGCACGCGCGCCTCGGCACCACCGAGCAGGGCTTCTGCTCCAACACCCAGGCTGGCTGCGACGACGAAGACAGCCCCAACGGCGGCGACGCGCTCAACCTCGACTTCGTGCAGAACAACGTGCGCTACATCTGGGTCGACGGCTATCAGGGCGCGACGGGCGACTTCGGCCTCACGGTCACGCCCACGCCCTGAGTCCGCGGCCGCGAGCGCGGCCCTCGAGCTCGTCGCGAGCGCCCGGTAGGCCCACGGCCGCCGGGCGCTCCTGCGTTTGCGGCGGGCCTTTGCGCGTGTAGGGTGCGCCGCCCGCGCGCCCTCCGGGGCGCCGCGCGAGGAGGATCATGAGCAAGCCGGATGAAGCGGAGCCCGAGCAGAGCGCTCCCACGAACGAGCGCGACGCCGAGGCGCCGAAGGGCGCGTCGTCGAACAGCGAGTCGACCGAGAGCGAGTCGCTCGCCGACGTGAAGCAGCTTGGGCTCGTCGCCGCGATCGGCAGCCTCGGCTACGTCTTCTGGGTCGTCGGCGCGATGGAGATGGTCGAGCGCCTCGCCTACTACGGCGTGAAGGCGGTCGCGACGCTCTACGCGAAGGATCCGGTGTCGAAGGGTGGCCTCGGCATCACGATGGACTCCTTCGGCACGATCCTCATGGCCTGGGCGCTCGTGCAGTCGGTCGTGCCCGTGTTCACGGGCGGCCTCAGCGATCGCTACGGCTACAAGGAGACGATCGCCGCGAGCACCGTGGTGAAGATCTGTGGCTACCTCGTGATGGCGTTCTTCCCCCACTACTGGGGCTTCTTCGCGGGCTCGATGTTGCTGGCGCTGGGCACGGCGATCTTCAAGCCCGGCATCCAGGGCACGCTCGTCAAGTCGACCAAGCGCGAGAACAGCTCGGTCGCTTGGGCGATCTTCTACCAGACGGTCAACATCGGCGGCTTCATCGGCCCGCTGATCGCCGGCCTCATGCGCAAGATGGCCTGGAGCAACGTGTTCTATGCCTGCGCGGCGATCATCTGCCTGAACTTCCTCCTCTTGCTCACCTACAAGGAGGTCGGCAAGGAGGAGCGCATCGCGCGCAACAAGTCGGGGCAGAAACAGAGCCTCGCTGCCGAGTCGCTCAAGGAGCTCGCGAAGCCCCACGTCTGGAGCTACCTGCTCATCTTCTCGGGCTTCTGGTTCATGTTCAACGCGCTCTTCGACGTGCTGCCCGCGCACCTCGAGGACTGGGTCGACACCCGCGGCATCGTGAGCTCGCTCTTCGGCACGGGCGGCACCGAGAGCGCCTTCGTGAAGTTCTTCATCGTGATGAACGCCGACGGCACCGAGATCCAGCCCGAAGGTCTCTTGAACCTCAACGCGGGTCTCATCATGCTCACGTGCTTCCTCTTCGGCGCGCTGAGCGGGCGCATGCGCGCGACGACGAGCATGGTCGTCGGCACGCTCATGGCCACGGTCGCGCTCTTCGTGTCCGGTTACAGCACCGCGGGCTGGCTCAGCGTCTTCGCCATCTGCATCTTCAGCGTGGGCGAGATGCTCTCGAGCCCGAAGTTCAGCGAGTTCATCGGCAACTTCGCGCCGTCGGACAAGAAGGCGATGTACCTCGGCTTCTCACAGATCCCGCTCGCGATCGGCTGGACGCTCGAGGGCAAGATCGGCCCGATGCTCTACGAGCGCATGGCGAGCAAGGAGGTCTTCTCGCGTCAGGAGCTGCTCGCGAAGGGCTGGGAGCAGTCGGCGATCGACGCGCTCCCGCAAGGTGAGGCCTTCCACAAGCTGGTGGAGGTGTCGGGCACCGGCAAGTGGGAGGTCACCGCCGGCCTCTACGCCCAGCACGGCTCGAGCATCGGCATGGTCTGGTACATCATGGGCGGCATCGGCATCGCGTCGGCGATCGGCATCTGGCTCTACGGGCAGTGGATCCAGCGGCTCGCCCGCCAGAAGACGGTCGCCGGCAAGTCGGCCTGAGCGACCGGCCCGCGCGGGCGTCGCGCCCACGCACGAGAGCCCACGACGCGCGAGCGTGTCGTGGGCTTCTTCGTGCTGCGCTCGACGAGCCGAGCGCCGCCGGACTCGCTCAGCTCGAGGACGACTCGGTCGGCTTCGACCCCGGCGGGGCGATGTCGGTCGGTAGACCCGAGGCGATACGGCGCAGCGTATCGAGCGCCGCGTGCGCGGCGTGCGTCTGGATCTCGTTGCGGTCGCCGATGAAGATGCGCTCCTTCACCTCGACGCCGCCAGGGTGCGCCACCGCCCAGTGCACGAGGCCGACGGGTTTGCTCGAGGTGCCGCCGCCCGGGCCGGCGATGCCCGTCACCGAGAGGCCCACGTCGACCTCGCAGAGGCGCCGCACGCCCTGTGCCATCTCGGCGGCGACCTCGGCGCTCACGGCGCCGTGGCCTCGCAGCGTGTCTTCGCTCACACCGAGCAGGCGCGTCTTCGCGCTGTTGGCGTAGACCACCGCGCCGCCGATCAAGAAGTCGCTCGCGCCCGCGAAGCTCGTGATGAGGTGCGAGATGAGCCCGCCGGTGCAGGACTCGGCGAGCGCGAGTCGCCAGCCGCGGGTGCGTAGGGCGCGGCCGGTGATGCTCGGCAGGGTGTCGTCGCCCTCGCCGTAGACGACGTCGCCGAGGCGCTCCCTGACGACGCTCGCCGCCTCGGTGGCGAGCGAGCGCGCCGCCGTGCTCGAGGCCGCGCGCGCCTGCACCTTCACGTCGAGCTCGGGGAAGTGCACCCGGTAGCCGAGCGTCACCCCCGGGAACTGCTCCTCGATGCCCTCGAGCGCGCGCGAAGCGACCGACTCGAGCAACCCGAAGCTGCGCAGGCGCACGACCCAGTGGTCGTTCGGCGCGCTCGGGCGGATGCGCGGCAGGATCTGCTCGCTGAACATGCGCCGCATCTCGCGCGGCACACCCGGCGTGAAGAAGCAGGTCGCGACGCCGAGCGCGACGCCGAAGCCCGGCGCGGTGCCGTCGGCGTTCGGGAGGATCTCCGCGCCGCGCGGCACGTCGGCCTGCTTCTCGTGCAGAGGCGTGACCACGCGACCGCGCGCTTCGACGCGCCGCTTGATCGCCGCGAGCGCCGACTCGTCGCGCACCAGATCCACGCCGAGCGCCTCGGCCACGCACGCCGTCGTGAGGTCGTCGCTCGTCGGGCCGAGGCCACCGGTGGCGATCACGAAGCGGTGCGTGGCGGCGAGCTCGCGGATCGCCGTGACGATGCTCGCGGCGTCGTCGGGCACGGTGCGCTTCGCGGTGATCTCGAAGCCCTCTTCGGTGAGCGCCGCCGCGAGCCAGGCCGCGTTGGTGTCGACGATCTCGCCGCGAGTGAGCTCGGTGCCGATGGAGAGGAGGGCGACGGTCATGGGGTCTCGTGGGGCCGGGGACCCACGATCGTAGCGAGTCTGGGCCGCTCTCGGGCCAAGCATCTCCACGAGGAGCTCGCCTCTCAGCCGCCGCGCGCCGCGTACGCGCAGCGCAGGCCCACGTCGTCGGGCCGGGCCTCGACCCTCTCGCCGCGGCGCGCCCAGCTGCGCAGGCGTGCCGCGGCGCTGTCGCGGAAGCTGCCGCCGAAGACCCAGGCCTCGCCGGCCTGCACGGTGCTGGTCCACTCGGCGACGTTGCCCGCCAGATCGTGGATCCCTCGAGGCGTCGCTCCATCGGGCCGGGCGCCGACGAGCTCGGGGCCCGTCGCGCCTCGCCCGCAGGGCCCTTCCACGAGCCCATACGACGCGCGCCTACAGACGAGGCCGGTGGGGCCCCAAGGGTAGCGGTGGGCCTCGACGCCGCTGGTCGCGAAGCTCAGCTCGTCCCAGCTCGGCAGGCGCCCGCCGACCGACGCGCAGTAGGCCGTGGCCTCGGCGTGATCGATGCCCGAGACCGCGCGGCCCGGCTCGCGCTCTCGCCCGCGATCCGGGCAGAGGCCACGCGCCGAGCAGGCGGCCCACGCGGCCTCGTCGACCTCGAAGGCGTCGAGCTCGAAGGCCGCTACGTGCGCCTCGTACTTCGACTGCCCCGCGGCCTCCCAGTCGAGCGGGCTCACCACGAGCTTGCCCGCGTCGATCGCCACGCGCCTCTGCGTGGCGACGCAGCCGGCCTCGCTCGGCTGGAGCTCACCCGGGCAAGCCCTGGGCGTGCCCACGCAGCGATCGCCCTCGAGCGCCTGCCCTTCGCCACAGCAGCGCGCGCCGAGGGCGACGCTGCCCTTCGCGCAGCGCTTCGGCTCCGCGCCGAAGCGCGCCGCGGCGTAGAGGCTCGTCGCGACGACGAGGCCGAGCGCGATCGAGAGTCCGATGGTGCGAACGCGACCCTGCGACTTCGCAGGTGCGTCGTTCATCGATCGCCGCTCGATGCCGCAGCGACGAACTCGAGCACGCCGATCGGCGCGACGCGGATCGATACGCGGCTGCCCGGCGGGATGGGGCCGACGCCCTCGGGTGTGCCGGTGAGGATCAGGTCACCGGGGTTCAGCGTGATGACCTGGCTCACGTGTGAGAGCACCGTGGCGATCGAGAAGATCATGTCGCGCGTATGACCCGACTGTCTCAGCTCGCCGTCGATGCGGCACTCGATCTCGAGCGCACCCGCGTCGAGGCCGCTCAGCACGACGGGCCCCACAGGGCAGAAGCCGTCCATGCCCTTGGCGCGCCACCACTGGCCGTCCTTCTTCTGCAGATCGCGCGCCGTCACGTCGCAGGCGATCGTGAGCCCGAAGACCCCCGCGGCAGCCTCCTCGAGGCTCGCGCGCCGCAGCCTGCGGCCCACCACGACGGCGAGCTCCGCCTCGTGCTCGACGCGGCTCGAGATCGACGTGGGCGGCAGCTCGAGCGTGCCACCCGGATCGAGCAGCGCCGTCACGGGTTTGTAGAAGAGCATCGGTTCGACCGGCACTTCGTTGCCGAGCTCCTTCGCGTGCGCGCGGTAGTTGCGCCCCACACAGAGGATCGTGCGCGGCTCCACCGGCGCGAGCAGTCGGTGCGCGCCGAGCGCGCCCACGTCGAGCCCCTCGAGCAGCTCGCCCGTGGGCCTGCCGCCCAGCCAGGGCGCGGCGTCCAACAGCTCGGCGCCCCGCTCGCCGAGCTCGGCGTAGGAGACCCGGTCGCCTTCGAGCGCGAGCCGCGCGTAGCGCTTCACGCGCCCCCCTCGGCCGCGCGCTCCGTCGGCTGCGCCTTCGCGGCGGCCGGCCTCGCGGCCTCGAGTTTGTCGACGATGCGCCCGAGCGCGTCGAGCATCGCGCCACGCAGGCGATCGTAGCTGCGCGGGCCGACCTCGCCCTTCTGCTTGGCGCGCTCGAGCTCGACGAGCTCGGCGAGCAGCGCCTCGCGCGCCTCGAGCAGGTCGTCGTAGCTCTCCTGGCTGAGATCGCGCACGTTGCGGCGCTGCCAGGCGTAGGTGAGCGCGCTGCCCGCGGAGAGGATCGCGAAGCCGAGCGCGATCCACGCGCCCCAGGCGCGGGTCGGCAGGCCGCTCACGCGGACCGTGAAGGCCGAGATGCCCGTCTCGCCCGGGCTCGCGGTGCGCTCCGTCGACAGGATGCCCTTGCCCTCGCGGTTCTTGCTGCGCTCGGCCGCGCGGAAGCCCTCCGCCACGAGGCCCATCTGCTTGGAGGCCTCGGCGATGATGCGCGCCTGCGCCACGCGCGGCAGCATCGGCATCGCCACCTCCTGGGTCTCCTTGCCCTCGAGCGGCACCTGGAAGCGGAAGGTCACCTCGGAGATGCCCGGCCGCACGGTGCCGCGCAGCGCGGCGCCCTTGTCGGTCGCGACCATCCTCACGGTGCTCGTCGGATCCTGGGCCACGAAGCCCTTGAAGTCCGGCGGCAGCACGATCTCCTGGTTGGCCTGCCAAGCGACCGGGCCGAGGTTGTAGATGCGGTAGAGCTGATCGAAGACGAGCGCGTCTTCTTTCAGGTTCATGATGATCATCGACTGCAGGCCGATGCGCGCGTCCTCGATGTTCTCGACCGCGTCGAAGACGTGCAGCACGACGCGCATGCCGGCTTTGTCGTCGACGTTGAAGGGGCCGACCTCGTAGGTCGCCGGGCCGCGCTGGCTGCGCACGGTGTAGGAGTAGGCGCGCCCCCAGGGCAGGCCCGTCGCGACGTGTCCCCCGTCTTCGCCGGTCGTCGCCTCGCGACGATCGCGCGTCTCGCCTTCGGAGATCGTGCTGCGCACGATGCCGAGCACGAAGGGTGCGTTCGGGATCGGCGCGCCGTTCGCGTCGCGCAGGCTGATCTGGATCGTGCCGGGCGGCAGCGTCGGGTCGGGCATCACGCCGTCGTTCGGCGGCTCGTAGCCCATCGCGCCCATGCCGCGCCCGTGCGGGCTCGCGCCGCCTCCGTGCGGGTTGGGCATCTGTGCGAGCGCGCTCGTCGCGCCGAGCGCGAGCGCGAGCCCGAGCAAGCCGGCGGCGAGGCGCCTCCGAAGCTCAGCCACGATCGGCCTCCTCTCGTGCTGCTGCGCCGCCTTCGTCGCTCTTCGGCGCGAGCCCGAGCTGGGCCAGGCGCTCGGCCGCGATCGCCGCGGCGCGCGCGCGCTGCGGCGCGTTCTGCTCGTCGATCACACGCAACAGGCGCTTGGCCTCTTTGCGGTAGTGCACGACGAGCTGCTTGTAGTCGTCGTCGCTGATCTTGCCGACGGCGCGCTCGAACTCGAGGTCCTTCAGGGCGCGCAGCACGGAGCGCTTCTGCTCCTCTTCGGTGCGAGGTGCGCCGAGCGCGTAGGCGTCGGCGCCGGAGAGGGGCGTCTCTCCGAGCAAGGTGCGCAGGCTCTGCCAGAAGAGCGCGATCACCGAGACGAGCGCCACGCCGGCGAGCACGAGCACGACCCCGGGCGGACCGTAGAGCACGCCGCCGCCGATCGCGGCGCCGAGCCCCACGAGCGGCGCGACCCAGCGCGACCACGCCGGCAGCTCGGCCGGACGCGCCACCGCCACCGCGGCCTTCGGCTCTGCGGCCGTCGGCTCGGGCTCGGCGGGCTCCGGCTTCGCGGCCTTCGGCTCGGGCTCGGCGGCCTCCAGCTCCGCAGCCTTCGGCTCGGCTTCGGCGGCCTCCGGCTCCGCGGGCTCGGGCTCGGTGGGCTCCGGCTCCGCAGCCTTCGGCTCGGCCGGCTCCGCGCTCGATGCTTCGTCGCGCTCGTCGCTCATCGGGGTGGGGGTGGTCGCACTAGTTCGGCGCCGTCAGGACCGCGTCGGGCGCGGGCGCTGGGGGCGCTCGTGAACCGGCGGCACCGTAGGCCAGGGCACCGCTCGAGGCGAGCAGGATCGCGAACATGATCCCCGTCGCTCCGGCGGCCGCCGCGCGCACGTAGGCGAAGGCGCGCGACTCTTGCTCCTGCACCTCGGGCCAGAGCGAGAGCATCGCCCCGAGGATGAGCACGCCCATGCCGAACCAGATCCACGACACCAGCGGGTTCACGTGGAACTGGAAGCTCGCCGATTTGGTCTGCGGGTTCGCCATCGCGAGCGTGACGTAGAGGTCGTCGCGCACGGTGACGAAGCGCGCGATCTCGGTCGAGGGCTGCCCCGGCATCGACTTGTAGATGTTCTTCGACGGCGAGAGCGTGCCCGCCTCGACGCCGTTCCGGTAGATGACGAGATCCGCGAGGATGGTCATCTTCTCGGTGTCGGTCTCGCGGCGCGTGCCCTTGTACTCGACCTCGTAGTTCACATCGATGCGCGTGCGGTCGCCCGGCATCACCGTGGCCTCGACGTCGGTGCCCCAGGCGCGGCCGGTGAAGCCGGCGAACATCAGCACGATGCCCACGTGCACGATGTAGCCACCGTAGCGGCGGCGCGACTTGCTCACGAGCTGCACGAGCGAGGTGTAGATCGACTCCGGCTCCTTGCGCTCGAGCGCCGCGTTCTGGCGCGCCTTGGTGCCACGCACGAACTCCTGCACCACGACCGCGACGTTGAAGCCACAGAGCGCGATCGTCACGAGCGGCAGCTTGCCGTTGACCCAGGCCACGCCCGCGCCGACGTAGTGCACCATCATCGCGCCCTGCAGCTCGAGCCAGCTCATCTGCGCGACCTGCTCGGGCGAAGGCACCGCGTAGAGGTTCTCCACGGTGACGAAGGGCGGGAAGCGCAGCTTGCTCGCGAGCGCGAGGTGCAGCGCGATGGTCGCCACGGCGGCGACCGTCGGCCAGACGAAGCCCTTCTTGAAGAGCTCCGGCGTCGTCTTGCGCCAGCCCATGAGCGGCGCGAGGCCCATCGCGAAGAAGATGAGGATCGCCACCGGCGGGATCCAGAAGTTGTAGAAGGGCGGGCCGACGGTCGACTCCTGCTTCCAGAGCCACTCGCTGATGCGCGGCCAGATCGTCGCGATCGCGATGAAGAGGCAGATGCTGAGCAGGCCCCAGTTGTTGAGCACGAAGGCCGCCTCGCGGCTGAGCGCGCTCTCGAGCCGGCCCTCGCTGCGCAGCATCGGCAGGCGGTAGACGATGAGCGCGATCGACGCGGCGGCGATGAAGCCCATGTACCAGACGAAGTAGATGCCGATGCCGCTCTGCGCGAAGGAGTGCACGCTCGCGATGAGGCCCGAGCGCGTGAGGAAGGTGCCGAAGATCGTGAGGAAGAAGGTCGCGCAGATGAGGAAGACGTTCCACACCTTGAGCATGCCGCGCCGCTCCTGGATCATCGTCGAGTGCACGTAGGCGCTCGCCGTGAACCACGGCAGGCAGGCCGCGTTCTCGACCGGATCCCAGGCCCAGTAGCCGCCCCAGCCGAGCTCCTCGTAGGCCCAGAGCATGCCGAGCGCGTTGCCGATCGACAGGAACAGCCAGGAGAAGAGCATCCACTTGCGCGTCGCGACGATCCACTCGTTGTCGAGGCGGCCGGTGATCATCGCGGCGACGGCGAAGGCGAAGGGCACCGCCGCGCTCGTGAAGCCCACGTAGAGGCTCGGCGGGTGGATGATCATGTAGAAGTTGCGCAGCTGGTAGTTGAGCCCCGCACCATCGACCGGCGCCCCGCCCGCCTGCGTGGCGAAGGGGTTCACGGCGAAGATCATCAAGACGCCGAAGAACATCACGATGCTCATGAGCGTCGCGATCACGTAGGGCTGCAGCTCGAGGTACTTGCGCCGCATCCACCAGACGCAGCCGCCGGTGAACACCGAGGTGAGGAAGAGCCACCAGAGCAGCGAGCCGTCTTGGCCGCCCCAGAGCGCGGCGAAGAGGTAGGGCGTCGTCATCGCGCGATCGCTGTAGCGGGCGACGTACGACAGGCGGAAGTCGTGGCTCACGAAGGCGTAGGCGAGCGTGAGCACCGCCAGGCCCACGAGCGCGATCGTGCCGTAGGCGCCGTGGCGGGCCGCCTGGAGGAAGCGCGGTCTACCCGTACCCGCCGCGATCGACACCGCGAAGGTGTAGGCGGCGGCGATGAGGATCCCGTACAGGACGACCGTTCCGAACTCGGGGAGGGACTGCCACATGAGACTGGGCGGGAGCTTAGTGTCCGCGCAGCCCCGGGGCCATGGAACCGTGCACGTCCACCCCGGCAGGGGCGCGCTTCCTGCGCTAGAGTGAGCCCATGGCCGAGCGAACCGACGCTAAACAAGAGCGCAGTCACGACGAGCTCATCTACGACTGGAACGAGCTCGGTCGCCGCGGGCGCCTCATCCCGCAGGCCTTCACCTTCTTCGACGAGACGCTGCGCGACGGCCTGCAGAACCCGAGCGTCACCGATCCGACGATCGAAGCGAAGCTCGAGCTCATCCACCTGATGGAGAAGATCGGCGTGCACGCCGCCGACATCGGGCTGCCGGGCTCGTCGAAGCGCGCCTTCGACGACGTCTTGCGCATGTGCCGCGAGATCACCGACAACAAGCTGAAGCTGGAGGTCGCCTGCGCGGGCCGCACGGTGGTGAGCGACATCACCCCGATGATCGAGATCAGCCAGCGCGCGGGCATCCCGGTCGAGGTCTACGCCTTCATCGGCTCGAGCCCGATCCGCCAGCTCGCCGAGGACTGGGAGCTCGAGACGATCGTGAAGCGCTCGGCCGAGGCGATCGACGTCGCCGTGAAGGCCGGCCTGCCCGTCGCCTACGTCACCGAAGACACCACCCGCTCGCGCCCCGAGGTGCTCGCGACGCTCTTCAAGGTCGCCGTCGACCACGGCGCCTCGCGCATCTGCCTGTGCGACACCGTGGGCCACTCCACGCCCGACGGCGTGCGCAACCTCGTGCGCTTCACGCGCAGCGTGCTCGACGGCATGGGCGCCAAGGTCGGCATCGACTGGCACGGCCACAACGACCGCGGGCTCGCGCTCGTGAACGCGATCTACGCGCTCGAGTGCGGCGCCGATCGCGTGCACGGCACGGCGCTCGGCATCGGCGAGCGCGTCGGCAACGCGGCGATGGAGCTCATCCTGCTCAACCTCAAGCTGCTCGGTCAGCTCGAGGAGCAAGACCTCACCCACCTGCTCCAGTACTGCAACAAGGCCGCCGAGGCCGTCGGCTGGCAGGTGCCCATCAACTACCCGCTCGTCGGCGCCGACGCCTTCCGCACGGCAACGGGCGTGCACGCCTCGGCCATCATCAAGGCCCAGCAGAAGGGCGACGCCTGGCTCGCCGACCGCATCTACTCCGGTGTGCCGGCGGGCATGTTCGGGCGCGAGCAGGAGATCTGCATCGGGTACATGTCGGGTGCTTCGAACGTCAACTATTGGCTCCGGCAGCGCAAGATCGAGCCGAGCAAGGAGCTCGTCGACGCGATCCTCGCCCGCGCCAAGGAGACGCAGCACAACCTGAGCGACGACGAGGTGCTCGCGGTCGTGGCCGAGCAGCGCGGCGCGCCGGCGGGGCAGTAGGCGGCGCCGCCCCCGGCGCGCTTTGGTCGGGCGCGCGGCCATGCGGTATCTTCGAGGGATGAACGCCACCTCGTCGCAGCGCGTCCGCCCTCGCTCCTCTCAGCAAGCTCCGCTGCGCAGCACCCTCGTGCGCGGCGCCGCGCTCGCCCTCGTGGTCGCCGGCGTGTCCCTCTTCGCGGCGGCTTGCGGCTCGCGCAGCGACTACTACGAGGGCGGCAGCATCGACCTCGACTGCCGCGAGAACCCCGGCGACTGCGACGGAGACATCGGCGGCGCTTGCGAGGTCAGCGACGACTGCTCCGACGGCGTCTGTTGCCGAGACAAGAACTGCGGTCGCGGCATGTGCACCTACCTCTGCGATCGCAACAGCGACTGCCCCGAGGAGATGGCCTGCGAGCACGGCTACTGCTTCTTCCGCTGCAGCGACGATGCGCAGTGCGGCCCTGGGCAGAGCTGCGAGCACGGCGAGACGGTCTGCGAGTACGAAGACTGAACCGCCCGGCGCGTGGCCCGCGCTGAGTCGGCGCTGCGACGAAGCTCGCTCAGGCGAGCGCGTGCTGCAGCGAGCGCGCCATCGCGCGCAGGCCCGCGAGCTCGGGCAGGCCCAGCGCGGCGCGCGCCTCGGCAGGGAGCGTCGGCGGGTGCTCGACGAGCTCCTGCAGAGCGGCGCGCCGCTTCTCTTCGACGCGGCTCCGCGCGGAGCTCGAGAGCCGCCCGAGCGCCCAGCGATGCACGGCGGCCGAGAGCTCCGCGTGGCGGGTCTCGTCGCGTGCGATGCGTGCGTAGCTGCGACGCAGCGCTGAGCTCGGAGCGCGCGCCGCGCTGACCCAGAGCAACGCCGCGCCAAAGGCCTCGCGTACGCAGCCCTCGACGGCGTTGTGCGCGGCGAGCTGCTCGAGCGAGGGCGGTGAGCCTCGGCGCGTGAGCGAGGGTCGTGGAGCAGAGCCGCGCTCCCGCGCCGCGCGACGCATCACCCAGGCGTGCGACCTCTCCTCGGCGGCGGCGCGCCTCGCGGCCTCCACCAAGCTGCGCGGAGCGCCGTGGTGCGCGAGCTGTTCGGCGAGCTCGTCGAAGGCATGGACCGACTCCGCCTCGAGCGCGGCGCAGTCGGCGAAGTGGGCGCCGAGGGCGTCGCGGCTCGCTCGAGCGCGCGCGTCGGCCGAGCCGGCGAGCAGACGGCGTCCCGCGGCGAAGCCACGGTTCTTGCCGCGGCAGCTCACGAGCCAGCGCGGGCCCTCCTCGGGTGAAGGAGTGGTGGCGGGCGAGCTCCGCTCCGTCGGCGGGCTGAGCATGCACTCCACGGGCTCCGGGTAGGGGTCTCCGTGTGGATCGACCGGGCCGCAGAGCGCCCGGCAGAGCGCAGCCTGCTTCGCCGTTTCGTCCGCGCCCGCAGAGCTCGACGCCACGCCCGCGCGTGCCTGCTCCACCTCCGCGCTGGTCGGCGACTTCGTGCTCCACGTGCCCGCGCTGTTCGGCGCGCAGCCCACCAGCGCCGTCGCCAAGATCGCGTACCGCATCGCACGATCTCGTAGCACCAGCGACCCCTCGTTTCCTCGTGACGCGCCGCGGCGCCATGCTCCAGCTGCGCTCGCGTCCGCGTGCGCCGAGCGCTCGCGCAGGCTAGGCTCTCGCTCATGACTGCGCGGCCGACCCAGCTAGGCTCCACGCGAGCCCACGCGTCGTGTGCGCGCGTCGTCGCGGCAGCTCCGCCTGGGGCTGCCCTGCGCGTCGGCTGAGGCTGAGCGGCGCGCGAGGGCTCCCCACGCACGGTCGAGCTCGGGCTACGCGCGTGCGCGCGGACCTGCGCGCTCGGCGAACAGCCGCGTCTCGCCATCGATCACGAGGTCTGCCATGTCTGCTCTCCCTCCCATCTTTCTCCGCCGCTCTCAGGCCCACGCCCTGCTCGAGCTCATCGCTGGCGCTCACTCGGAGCGCGACGCTCCGGGCGCCGAGCTGCTCGACGAGGAGCTCGAGCGCGCCACGATCGTCGACGACGACGCCCTGCCGAGCGGCGTGGTCGCGCTGCACTCCAAGGTGCGCTTCCTCGACTGCGAGAGCGGCCGCGAGAGCACCGTCGAGCTCGTCTTGCCGAGCGAGGCCGACCCTGCGCGCAGCGCCGTCTCGGTGCTGAGCCACGCCGGCAGCGCCCTCATCGGCCTGCGCGTGGGCGACGCGATCGAGTGGCCGCAGCCCGGCGGGCGCAAGCGCTCCTACCGCGTGCTCGAGGTCGTCGAGGCCGCGCCCGACTCGGCGCTCAGGGCGCGCGGCGCCTAGCTCGACTTCGCGCCGTTCGCGATCTTCCCCTCGCGGATCAAACGAACGCAGGCGCTCACCACGTCGGCGTCGTAGCGCGTACCGGCGTGCCGCTCGAGCTCGTCGACGGCCTCGGCTTGGGTGCGGGCCGGGCGATACGGTCGATGCGAGGTGAGCGCGACGTAAGTGCTGGCGACGCGGATCACCCTCGCCTCGAGGAGGATGTCGTCGCCGCGCAGCTGCCTCGGGTAACCGGTTCCGTCGATGTGTTCGTGGTGCTGGTGCACGATCTCGGAGAGCGGCCAGGGCAGCTCGAGGCCCTCGAGGATCTTCGCGCCCTCCACCGTGTGCTGGCGCGCGATGTCGCGCTCGGGGGTCGTAAGTGGGCCGGGCTTCACCAGGATCTCGGCGGGGCACGAGACCTTGCCGAGGTCGTGGATCTTGCCCGCGACGCGCAGGCCCTCGACGCGGCGCTCTTCCAGGCCGAGCTCGTCGCCGATGGCTGCGGCGAGCTCGCTCACCCTGCGCTGGTGACCGGCGGTGTAGGGGTCGCGCAGCTCGATCATGCGCGCAATGGCGTCGATGCTCGCGATGAGGCCGGCGTGCTGCTCACGCAGCAGGCGCTCGCGCTCCTCGCGGCGTTCCTTCTCGTCGGTGACGTCGCGCACGATGGCTGCGAAGTGGGTGAGCGCTCCGTGGCTGTCTCGCACGGCGCGCAGATCCGTGACCGTGTGTCGCTCCACGCCTTCGGCGTCGGGGCCCGAGATGTCGAGCGTCGCGTGCTCGGCCTCTCCCTCGACGAGCTGCGCCACGGCCGCGCCGATCTTCGCGAGCTGCTCCGGCCTCGCGATGGGTTGCCAGGTGCTGCCAACGAGCGAGTCGCGGTCGCGACCGAGCATCTGCGCGAGTCGCTCGTTCGCGTACACGAGCTTGCCGGTTGCGGCATCGGCCAAACATACGCCGAGCTCGGGCAGCTCCAGTACGAGGTGCTCCCACTCCTTCTTCGCGTGCTCCGCCAGCTCCCGCTCCGCTTCGGCCTTGCCGGCCGCTTGCAGGAGCGCGTCGGCGCGCGAGCGCCACCCGTAGAGCGCGAGCGACATGATCAGCAGCGTGAGCCCAGCCGAGAGGAAGCCGTAGCGCAGCGGCAGGGGCACGGTGCCGACGGCCGCCGAGCGCGGGCTCGTCACCAACACGGCGAGCGGCCCGCTTGCCACGGGTGCGTAGGCCGCGATCAACGGGCGCCCGTCTGCCGCGCGTAGGTCGCTCCGGGCCTGGTCGACGCCGGCCAGCGAGGCTGCGTCCGGTTCGGGTGCGTCGGCGGCGCGCGCCGCCGAGTGCAAGGTGGCGAGCTTGTGCACTCCGTCGCCCTGGTGCTCGAGCAGCAAGGCGCCAATCGACGGATGTGGCTCGAGCAGCCGACGCAGCTCCGGGAGCAGCGCGCTCTCGAGGTCCTCGTGCACCACCGCCGTGCCCAGGGCCTCGCCATTGGGCTGCCTCATCGGCACCGCAACCCGGAGCCTCAGGTGGCCATCGTCATCCACTCCGACGCGCCACACACGGTCTTCGCCTGCGAGGGCTGTGCAGCCGTGACCGCCGTGACTCTCATGGCCGCCCGTGTCACCGGCGACCAGCTCGCAACGCGTGTCGTAGAGCGCGAACTGGACGCCGTCGACGCGTGCGAGCTCCGCGATGCGGGTCTCCGCGACCTGCGTCGTGCCGCCCTCCATGTAGGCGCTGAGCAACGATCGGTTCTGCCGTGCGCGCTCGGCGTCGGCGATGCGTCGCTCTTGCCACGCACCGAGCTGCTTCGCCTGCAGCTCGGCCACGAGCTGCAGCGAGGCCCGCTCGCGCGAGATCAGCTCTTGAGCGCGGTCTCCGCCGACCCACGCGCCCAGCCCGCCCGCGCCGCCGCCGATCGCGAGCACCGCCCCGAGCTGCCATGCGAGCGACCCAGTTGCGAAGGCCTTGCTGCTCTCGCTGTTCCCCCGGGGGACCAAGGAGCGCATCAGGAGCGCCGAGATGCCCACGAAGCCCAGACCCTTGGCGACCTCGAGCCAGGCGCCTTCGAGCCGTTCGCCCGAAAGCCACGGGATCGCGAGGCTGGTGACGAGGATCCACGCTGCGCCCACGGCTGCGTACATCTCGGGGATACGTTCGCGCGGGACGAGCTCTCTCAGCATGCGCCTACCTGGGCAGTTCGAGTGCCCCTGAGCGGAAGAGGCCGAGGCAGGCGTCAGCGACGTCTGGATCGTAGAGCCTCCCCCGGTTCTTCTCGATCTCGTCGAGAGCAGCTGCAAGGCCGAGGCCAGGTCGATAGGGGCGATCCGAGGCCATGGATTCCACGACATCTGCGACGGCGAGGATGCGCGCCTCGAGAAGGATTGCGTCGCCGCGCAAGCCTTGCGGGTATCCGCTGCCGTCGATGCGCTCGTGGTGCTGGCGCGCCATCTCCGCCACCGGCCACGGGAAGCTGATCGGCTGGAGGATCGCGTAGCCGCGCTCGGCGTGCGCCTTGATGATCTCGAACTCCATCTTGGAGAGCCTCGTCGGCTTCGCGAGGATCTCCGCGGGGACCGCGATCTTGCCCACGTCGTGCACGTAACCGCCGATGCGCAGGCCCTCGAGGCGCTGCTCGTCGAGCCCCATCGCGCGCCCGAAGGCCACGCTCAGCTCCGAGACCCTGCGCTCGTGTCCGGCGGTGTAGGGGTCGCGCACCTCGACCATGCGCGCCACGGCGTCGACCGTCGCGAGCAAGGTGCGCTCGAGCTCGGCGATGGCGTTGCGAGCGCGGAGCTCGGCCGCCTCTCGGCCCGTCACGTCGTTGGCGAGCACGAGCTCGGCGCGTCGGCCGTCGAAGTCGAGCACGTGCGAGGTGATCTCGACGTCGATGGATGTGCCGTCGCGCTTCTGGTGCCGCCACACGCCCACGCGATCGAAGCCCTCCGGGCGCTGCCCGACGGCTGCGCGTACGCGCGCTTCTTCGTCTGTCGGGCGGATGTCGAGGATGGTGCGCGCCAGGAACTCTTCGCGGGAGTAGCCGTAGTGCTCGACCGCCGCCCGGTTCACCTCGAGAAAGCGCAGCGTCTCGACGTCGAAGACCCACATCGGCAGGGGGCTCAGATCGAAGAGCTCCCGGTACCTCGCTTCACTTCGCTCGAGAGCGCGCTCCGCTTCGGCCTGCGCCGTGATGTCGCGCAGGACGCCCTCGAGCGCGATGCCGCCAGTGTCACCGAGCGGGACCATGCGGAAGCTGTCCTCGACCTCGTGCACGGCGCCGTCGCGGCTCCGCACGCGGTAACGCTGCGTGGCGCCTGGCGCGCCGTTCGCCAGCATGTCCATCGCTTCGGCTTCGACCCTCTCGGCGTCGTCGGGGTGGATGACGTCGGCGAAGGAGACCTCGCCTGTGCGGAAGGCCTCCACGTCGAAACCGAAGCGCGCCGCGTTCGAGGAGAGGTAGCTGACCGGAAAGCCAGGCTCGAGCTTCGCGCGGTAGAGCACCACGGGGCTCGCCTCGAGGGCGTGCACGGCGAGCGCGAGCTCGGAGGCGATGCGGGCGCGCTCGAGCTCCACCTCTCGCCGCGCGAGCGCGAAGCCCAGCTCTGCTGCGACCTCACCCAGGGCCAGGTCGAGCGAGCCGTCGGGGGCGCGCGCAGTGAGCGCGACGAGCAGAGCGCCAGCCGCGTGCCCGTCCACGCTCACCACGTGCCCGACGGCGCGGTGCGCGCCCCGGGCGGCCAGGGTCGCGTGGGGCCCACCGAGATCCGCGTCGACCACGAGGCCCGTGCCCGTAGGCCGGCTCGACGGCGGTTCGTCGCGCTCGCTTCGCTGCGACACCCAAGGCCCGAGCAGCTCACGCAGGGCCGCGCGGGCCTCGGCGTCGGTTCCGACGGTCGCGCTCGAAGGCGCTTCGGGTTCCCAGACCTCGACCGCGACGGCGCGCTCACCGAGCGTGGCGCGGATGGCGGCGGCGAGCTCTGCCCCGAGCTCCCCCCGCGCGGCGTTGCGCGTGATGGCGCGCGTGGCGTTCGAAAGGAGCATGTAGCGCAGGCGCTCGCGCTCGAGCTCCTCGACCCGGTGCACGTCCTCGGAGATGTCGTGCACCGTGGCCGCCAGGAGCGCGACTTCGCCCGCGCCGTCTCGCAGCGCGCGCACCTCGATGTTGGTGTGCACGGCGTGGCCCTCGCGGTGCAACAGCCGCTTGCGGAGCGGGTAGCTCGAGCGCTGTCCGCGCATGAGCTGTTCGTAGAGCGAGCTGTCCGAGCTGCGATCGCCCGGGTGGTTGAGCGAGAACCAATCGGTGTCGACGAGCTCGTCGGGCTGGTAGCCGAGCATCGACGCGAACCGCCGGTTCGCCCGGAGCAGGCGCAGGGTCTGCGGGTCGGCGACGACGCAACCCACCGTGCCGAGCTCGAAGAAGAGCTCCTTCCAGTGCTGCACATCGCCGTGCTGTAGCGCCTTCAGCTGCGGCGGTGTGGGATGCGTGTCTCGTTCGGTCATCGGTCGTCCCCCCCGACTTTCTCGACTCTCCAACGTACCACGCCGGCCCTCAGGAGGTGAACTGCGCTCGGCGGCGGGCGGTGCTCGCCGCACCGTGTAGGCTCCCGCGCATGAACGACGGGGGAGCGAGCGACGCGCTCATCGCGCGTGAGGCGAAGTTCGGCGGGCCGCCGCCCGCCTGCACGCTGGAGCAGCGCTGGGTGCTCGCGACGCAGGCGCTGCTCCACGAGCGCAACGAAGCGAGCCACCTGCGCGTGGGCGGCGAGCCGAGGCCGCTCTGCAGTTGGCTGAGCAGCTATCGATTGCGACAGCATTGGGGCGTGCGCTCGCCGAGCGAAGCGCGCGAGCGCATCCGCTGGCTGCTCGAGGAGGGGCACCGCTTCGATTACGCCGAGGCCCGAGGCAGGCTGCCGCGCGAGTACCTCGGCTGGGACCTCGTGCGCGCCGCTTGCGTCGCGGGCTGGTCTTTCGTGGCCTACCACCTCGAGCTCGAGGAGGCCTGGGCGGCGATGCTGGCCGCAGCGCGCGAGCTGCGCGCGAGCTTCGGCTCGTGGCGCGAGGTGGGCCTCTCCTACGACGCGGGCTTCCGCCATTGGGGTCAAGACGACGAAGACGACATCGTCGCGCTCACCGAGGCTTTGCTCGCGCCCGGCGCAGCCTGGGACTTGCCGTGGGAGCTCGACCTCTCGGGCGAGATCCCAGCTCCCGATCCGGGCAGTCTGCCCGAGCTCGTGGTCGACCCACGCGGAGGCGAAGGCGTGCACGCCACGATCCGCGCTGCGCTGCGCGCCGTCGACGGACCGAAGCGCGTGATCGTGCGCGCCGGCACCTACGACGAGGTGCTCCAGCTCGACGACGCCACCGAGCTCGTCGCCGAGGGCGAGGTCGTCGTGAAGAGCTGCGACAACGCTCCGCTCATCGTCGTCGGCAACGCCTACGTGCGGGGCTTCCAGTTCGAAGGAGGCACCGACGCCGACGGCGACACGATGCAGGCGGTGTGGCTCGCGAGCGCCTACCTGAAGCTCGTCGACTGCGTGCTGCGCAGCCCTCGCTGCGGCGTGTATGCGCCCGGGCCGCGCT
Source organism: uncultured Polyangiaceae bacterium (assembly GCA_938004785.1). Lineage (GTDB taxonomy): Bacteria > Myxococcota_A > Polyangia > Polyangiales > Polyangiaceae > CALKVW01. The sequence continues at coordinate 13,522 of CALKVW010000141.1, read as the reverse complement.
CGGATCTCTCGATGGAGCGGGGGCTCATCGATCGCATCGGCATCCACGGCGTCTTGGGCGAGAAAGACGCGCACCTCGCGCTCATCGACACGCGCATCGTCTCGCCCGCAGAGATGGGCGTCGTCGCCGAGGCCGAGGTGGAGCTCTACGCCGAGCGCCTGCGCGTCGAGAGCCCAGGCGGGAGCGCGCTCAGCCTCGGCGGCCAGAGCCACAGCGAGCTCGACGAGTTGACCATCGTCTCCCCGAGCGGCAACGCCATCGACGTCGTCGGCGAGGCGGTCGTGATGGCCGAGGACCTGCTCGTCGAGGGCTGTGCGCGCTCGGGCGTGCTCTTCGCGACCCAGGCGAAACAGCGCAGCGTGCTGCGCCGCGCCTCGATCACGGGCAGCGCGGGCAACGACCTCGGGCTCATGCAGGGCCGCGTGCACGCCGAGGACCTGCGCCTCGGAGGCGGCGCGGGATGTGCGCTGGTCGTGCAGAACGACGCGCAGATCTCGATCGTGGGCGCCGAGCTCAGGCCCACGACCTACCCCACCTGCTGGCTGATGGGCACCTCGCGCACGCTGCTCGAGCGCTGCGTGATCGCGAACGAAGTCGATATCGCGGTGTTCGTCGATACCGGCGCGAGTCTGCATCTCGTCGACGCCGAGGTCAGCGCCGCTGGCAAGTGCGCCATCGTCCTGCGCGGCGAGGGCGAGGCAAACCTCGCTGGCGGTCGTGTGCGTGGCGGCGCGGGTGCGCTGCATCTCGACCAGGGCAGGCGCGCGAGCCTGCGCGGCGTCGAGCTCGTCGGCACGGGCGCAGACGCCGACGGCGCGGCCACGGTGGTGGTCGGCAGCGAGAGCGAGCTCTGTGTGGTGGGTGGGCGCATCGAGGCCGTGGCTGCGTCGGCGCTCGCGCTCGAGAAGCAGAGCGCGGCGAGCCTCAGCGGCGTGGAGCTCAGCGCGACCAAGGCTGCGGCGGCGCGCCTCGAGGGCGCCGAGCTGCGTGTGCTCGGCGGCGCCATCGCGGGCCTGGAGAGCGTCGCGCTCGACGCAGCGTCGACGCTGCGTTCGGAGGGCGCGAGGATCGAGCCCGGAGCGCCGTCGGAGCCGCTCGGGCTCGCCTTGGATGCGCTCGCGCCCTTCACCTGGAGCTTGCGCCTCGAGGGTCGCGCGGCGCTCGAGCTCGAGCTCGACGCGCTCGGCCCGGTCTTCGAGGCCGTGGGTCTCGACGTCGACCGCCGCCTCGTCTCGCTCCTCTTCGATCTCGCGCTCGAGGGCTGGCCCCACGGTGAGGCCCTGCGCATCACCATCGCCGTGCCGCGCGTCGAGCTCGAGTGCGGCGAGCTCGAGGCGCTGCGCTCGCTCGCGGAGCTGCTGCGCGATCTGCTCGGCGATCCGAAGCGCGTGAGCGAGCTCGCAGCGCGTGTGCGCGCGGAGCTCGGCGCCGCTGGCGACGACGACGACGACGAGCCGAGCGAGCAGAGCGACGAGGAGGACGACGACGCACCCGAGAGCGAGGGCGACCCGGGCGCGAGCGGAGGCTCGACCACGCTGCACTGAGCGGCGCGGTGCTGGCTGCTGCGGACGAGCTCGCTTCGAGCGCTAGGCCGAGGCGGCCGGCGCGAGCGCCACGCGGCCTTTGCCCGCGGACTTCGCGGCGTACATCGCCTCGTCGGCCCGGCTGAGGATCGTTTCGGCCGACTCGCCCTTGCCGAGCACCGCCACGCCGACGCTCGAGCCGCAGCTCACTTCCAGGCCGCTCACTCCGATCGCCGCGCCGATGTCGTAGGGCGCGCCGAGCGCGGCAATCGCGGCCTCCGCCAAGGCGACGGATTCGCTCGTAGCGTCGCCCTCGAGGCAGGAGACGAGCACGCAGAACTCGTCGCCGCCGACCCTCGCCGCGAGATCGGTGGGCCGGAGCAGCCTCGTGAGGCGCGCGGCCACCTCGATGAGCACGGCGTCGCCTGCGGCGTGGCCGTGCAGGTCGTTGACCGCCTTGAAGCCGTCGAGGTCGAGGTACAAGACGGCGACGCCGTCGCCATAACGGCGCGCGTGTCGAATGGCGTGCTCGAGCTCCTGGGCGAGCGCGCGCCGGTTCGCGATCCCCGTGAGCGCGTCGCGCGTGCTCTGCCGCTCGAGCCGCACCTCGTTCGCCTCGGCTTGGCCCTCGGTGACGACGACGACGATCCAGATCACCGCGATGACCACCGTGGGGAAGGCCGCGGAGAGCAGGCGCACGACGTGCGCGGGCACCTCGGCGAACAGAGCGCTCGGCGCCGGCGTCGCGAGGCTCACGTAGGCGAAGCCTGCGACCAGCGCGGCGACGAGCGCGTTGCGCTCGCGGCGTTGTTCCGCCGGATAGATGACGAGCGCTGCCACGGCGATGACGGCGTAGATCACCTGGAGCTTGATGGCGGCGCCGAAGACGAAGTGGACGCCGAGCGCCGTGACCAGCGCGGTCCCCGCGAGCAGGAGGCGGCGTGCCCACGCGGCGCGCTCGCGCGCGTGGAGCCAGGGGACGCAGACGTAGATCGGGAGCAGCGGCAGCTGCAGGAGCAGCGCTCGGCGCAGCGCCTCGTAGGGGCTGAATGCGTAGTAGAGGCTCAGCGCCGCGACGGTGACGAACGCAGCCAGAGAGGCCGCATTGGCGATGGCGATCTTTCGCCGCTCGCTCGGATCGAGGCTGCGAGCCAGGCCCGCGCCGAGCCAGCCGCTCAGCCGAGACCGCGCGCGCGGCCCCCGATCATGCGCGATCATGGGCCTCCCCCTGCGCGAGCACGACGGGCCCCGCGCCGCGCTTCGCCGAGTACATGGCGGCGTCGGCCCGAGCGAGCAGCTCCTTCGGTTCCTCGCTCGGGCGCAGGACCGCGACCCCCACGCTGACCGGGCAACGGAGCTCGAGCGAGCGTCCCCGCTCGCCGCGCACCGCGTGGCTCGCGTCGAGCGAGGCCCGGATGCGCTCTGCGACCATGATCGCGCGCTCTTCGGCGGTGCGGGCGTCGCTCCCGAGGCGCACGAGCAAGACGACGAACTCGTCGCCTCCGAGGCGCACCGCGAGATCGACGTCGCGTACCGCGGCGGCGAGCCGCTGCGCGACCGAGACGAGCAGGCGATCTCCCACGCGGTGACCATGGGTGTCGTTCACCGGCTTGAACTCGTCGAGGTCCAGGTAGAGCACGGCCGCGAGCTCTCTGCGTAGAGGCAGCTGGCGCACGACGTCGACGAGCCTGCGCTCGAGCGCGACACGGTTCGGGAGCCCGGTGAGCGGATCGGTCGTCGCGGCCTGCGCGAGCGCCTGCTCGTTGGCCCGCGCGCTGCGCTCGGCGTGGGTGACGATCCCCAGCGCCACCGCGAACGCCACGAGCCCGAGGATCGCGCGCAGCAGCGTGCGCAGCTCCGGGTCTTGCGCCTCGTACTCCGCGCTGCCGAGCGGCACCCAGACCTCGAAGTGGAGGTAGAGCGCGAGCTCCACGAGCAAGACGGTGGCGGCTTGGAGGCGCTCGGTGCGCGAGAAGAGCGTGGCCGAGACGAGCGCCACGACGGCGAAGAGCAGGTGCACGCCGCTGCTGCCGCCGCCTACGTACAGAGCGTTGACGAGCAAGGCGCAGGTCGACGCAGCGATGACGAGCCATCGCGCGAGGGAGCGTCGCCCGAGGTGGTTCAGCCAGAGCACGGCCGCGAGCGGCAGCGTGAAGGGCAGAGCCAGCCACGCCGCCCGCAGGGTGGAGCTCGTGCCTGCGGCGAGGTTGACCACGACGAGGCTCAGCATCGAGACGAGCGCCACGGCGGCGGCGGCGTTCACCTGCCGCGTGCGGCGCGCGACGCTCCGCGGGTCACCCGCGCGCACGCCGAGCGCGAGCAGGCGCGCCAGCAGCCCATCGCTCGAGGCGGGGCCGGGCGAGGCGGGCTCTCGGGCAGAGGTGGCACCCACGGAACGGACCAGGTTAGCGAGCGCGCCCGGGCTCCGCATCGCGCAAAGTGGGCGAGCGGTGTTCCGGGGGACGGCGGCGCTAGGTGGCGGGGAGAGCGCTGCGGCGGTGCGTGAGCAGGCGCGCGAGCTCGGTGACGCGCTCGAGCGAGGGCAGCAGATCGCGAGGGTCGGCGGAGCCGAAGGACTCGAGGCGGATGCCGGCGTCGTCGACGTAGATGCGCCCGCGATCGCGCAGGTGATGCAGGAGCGCGCGCGCTCGAGCGTCGAAGAGCGCCTGGATCGCGGCGGGGTGATCGCCGTGCACGTCGAGCTTGTCGTCGAGCAGGGCGTCGCCGAGCTGCACGTCGCGCGCGCGCATGAGCCCGAGGCCGCCGTCTTGCGCGGGGCGCAGGTGCAGGCCCAGGCCGAGCGGCCGAGGGAAAGCGGCGTAGAGGCGCAGCCCGGGCGGGTCTTCGACGCGACCCAGGATGAGCGTGCATTGGACCGCGACGCCGCCGAGCACACCGCCCAGCATCGGCGGAGCGAGCGTGTAGCGAAGCCCCAGCGCGCGCGCTGCGTGCTCGAAGATCGGCCGGTACTGCAAGGCCCACGCGCTCGGCGGCACGTGATGCGCGGCCTCCACGAGCGCGTGCGCGAGCCAGGCGGCGTCGTGGATCATCCAGAGGGCGAGCTCGGGGTACATCACACCCTGGTGCTCGAGGCGGACTTCGGTGTCGGTGAGGGAGACGTGAATGCCTGCGCGCACCCCCAAGAGACCGCGGCGCAGATCCGAGCTGATCAACGCCGGCAGGCGGGCGGGCTCACGTGCCCAGAAGAGCATGACATCGTCTACGTCCTTGTGACCGGTCGGCATGCCCGGGCTGTCGAAGGCCTCCGCGAGCGTCGTCAGCCACGCGTTCGCCGCAGGGTCACCAGCGGGGCTCACTCTCGGCAGGGAGGTACGGCTCTGGGCCGCAAGCCCGAGGTCCAGCGCGGTTGGGAGCCGCGCGACCACGAGCGACCAATGCAAGAGCGGCCGATTCCCCTCCGCGCTCGTTCCGAACTCCACCTCGGTAGACACCTCCATGAAGCTCAGAGAGGCGTGATGTCGCTCTTGGCGCGTGACCCAATCGACGCCGTGGCTCCCGAGCGCTCCCTTGGGATCGAGCTGCGCCGCGCGGCGATCGGTCCGGAGCTGATGAAGAGCGTTGCGCCAGCTCTCGGTGTGCGCGCGTGCAGCACGCACCCGAGCACGCCACACGAGCCCGATGAGCACGAAGGGCGCCGCACAGAGCGCGAAGAAGACGACCTCGTCCATCCCAATCATGACGCGACGAACCGTAGCCGACGATGAGGGCCTGGCGGTGAGCTGAGCGTCGAGATGGGGCGGGCTCGCGCTTCGGCTGCACGTGGCGGCTTCGCGAAGGCCTTGGCAGTGCGCTAACCTCCGACGTCGATGCCTCCCTTCAAGAAGCCGCCGATCGTCGAGGTCGTGATGGGGGTCTTCTTCGAGCCGATCGCAAGCTTGGACCCGATGCTGCTCGGCACCTACTGGAGCGAGCGGAGGGACGACTTCCCGACGAGAAAGCTCGCCCCTGCGGTCGCGGATCGGCCCGGGCTCCTGCTCTCGGCTGGGGTCGCTCCGACCCGCTGTTGGCTGGAGTCGGACGACGAGCAGTACTTGGTGCAGCTGCAGCCAGACCGGTTCTACTTCAACTGGAGGCGCCGACACGCCGAGTACCCACGCTTCGGCGATCACGGCGGCAAGGCGGGTGTCTGCACGCGCGGCTTGAGCGAGTACGAGCGGTTCGCGAGCTTCTGCGAGCGCGAGGGCGCGGCGAAGCCGACCGTGAGGCGCGTCGAGCTCAGCAAGGTCGACAGGGTCGCCTACACCGACCGCGAGGATCTCGCGAAGCTCGTGCCGCTGACCGCCAGCCTGGCGCCGCTGCTGCGCTCCACAGATCCGGAGATCGACGTGCGAATCGCCGAGAGGCACGAGGACGTCGACCTGATGGTTCAGCTCACGGCCGCCGTCATGACACCGGACTTGGTGCACACCCTGCACGTCGAGCTCCGGGCGTCGGTGAGTTGCGACGAGCCGACCGCCGAGATCTTCCGCCGCCTCGAGGACTGCGTCGATGCGCCCTTCGAGCAGCTGTTCTCCGACGAAGCGAAACGACGTTTCGAACCCGTGGAGGAGCCGTGAACGTGGCCGCCCAATCCGCCGTGACATCCCAAGCTCGTCCCCGCTTCATCGACGAGAGCCCCGCCATCACTCGCCGCCCGGGTCGCACGCTCGGTCACACCGGCGTGGAGCCTGTGGCGCTCGACCTCGAGTCTGTCGAGCGGCTTCGCGCTTCGAGCGATCGCGGCGATCGAGACCGCGCCCGGGCTCAGCTTCGCGTCCTCGCCGAGCAGGGCCATGACGCGGCGATGGAGCAGCTGCTCGACGACGCGCTCGACGGCATCGACCTGGAGCCGGAGGAGTGGTGTGGCTTGCTCGCGACCGTGACGCCTTCGCTGCTCCGTCGCATGTCGGATGATCTCGAGGTGTCGCGGCAGCGCATCGTCGACATCGCGGGCTTCACGATCGACGCGTTGTGGAGACTCGGTGGTGTCACCCACCTCGACGCGATGCTTCCGAAGCTCGATGTGTGGCGGCTTCCGTCGACCGTGCTCGTCGCGATCCTTGCCGGCACGCGCATCGGCGCTGAGCAGCTCGAGTATCGCGTGGCCTTTCGCGACCGCGTCGCGGAGCGCCTGCGTGTGTACAACCCCGAGGAAGCTGAAGCCGTTCTCCGCATGGTTGGCTAGCGACGCAGGGAGCTCGAGTGGATCTCCTCGGCCGAAGCACCCTGCCTGCCGACGCCACGATCGCGGTGGCGATCAAGGCGGCGAGAGGCGAGCAGCTGCACGTGGGCATGGCGTATCGACCGGACCGGGGTGAGCCGTGGCGCCTTCTCCACCTGGCCTGGCACCACACGCTGCGTGACGACGAGCTCGACGACACTTACGGGTGCGTCCTGCTCGCCGGCTTGCCCGCGCTCCTCGCGCCCGCGGTGGTGATGAGCTGCAAGCTCACGGCCCGGCAGAAGCTGCGAAACCAGCTGCCCTACGGCTTCGGATGGCGCGATGGCGCCTTGGTTCAAGACGCGCAGGGCGTACTCACCCTCGACGCTGGTGTCGCTGGGCTCACCTGCGCGACCTTCGTGCTGGCTCAGCTCGATCTGTCCGGGCTTCGGCTCGTCGAGCTCGAGACCTGGGCCGCACGCCCAGGCGACGACGCCTGGAAGCAGTGGGTCATCGACATGCTTCGCGACCACGGCGCGAGCGCCGAGCATGTCCGCCAGGTGCAAGCGAGCACCCACCACGTGCGCGTGCGCCCCGATGATGTGGCCGGCGCCGCGAGCGCTCTGCCCAAGCCCGTGGCGTTCGCCGAGGCCACGCAGGCCGGAGCCCTGGTCCGCGCGGCGCTGGGGCTGCCGTAGAGCCACGCCCCCCCACGATCCTCGCCGCCCCAAGCACCGGGCTCATCCGCTAAGCTCGCGGCCACACGATGGGGGCTCCTCAGGACAAGAAGGCTCTCTCGGAGCGGGACGTCTGCACCAAGTACATCACGCCGGCGATCGCGCGGGCGGGGTGGGACGTGCAGCTCCAGGTCCGGGAGGAGGTGCACCTCACCAAGGGGCGCGTGATCGTGCGCGGCCGGCTCGTGAGCCGAGGGCAGGCGAAGTACGCGGACTACGTCCTCTACTACAAGCCCAACCTGCCGCTCGCGATCGTCGAAGCGAAGGACAATACCCACGGCGTGGGCGACGGCATGCAGCAGGCGCTCGGCTACGCCGAGATGCTCGACGTGCCCTTCGTCTTCTCGTCGAACGGCGACGGCTTCCTCCTGCACGATCGCACCGGCCAGGGCGACAAGGTCGAGCGAGAGCTCGCGCTCGACGCCTTCCCCTCGCCCGAGGAGCTGTGGCGTCGCTACTGCGCGTGGAAGCAGATCCCCGCCGAGACCGAGCCGGTCGTCACGCAGGACTACTTCGCCGACGGCTCCGACAAGGCGCCTCGCTACTACCAGGTCAACGCAATCAACCGCGTCATCGAGGCCGTCGCCAAGGGGCAGGACCGCATCCTGCTCGTGATGGCGACCGGCACCGGCAAGACCTACACGGCCTTCCAGATCATCTGGCGCCTTTGGAAGGCCGGCGTGAAGAAGCGCATCCTCTTCCTTGCCGACCGCAACATCCTCGTCGACCAGACCAAGACGAACGACTTCAAGCCCTTCGCCGGGGCGATGACGAAGATCACGGGCCGCAAGGTCGACAAGTCCTTCGAGATCTACCTCGCGCTCTACCAAGCCATCTCGGGCAACGACGAGAAGCCCGACCTCTTTCGCCAGTTCTCTCCCGACTTCTTCGATCTGGTGGAGGAGCAGCTCGCGAGAGTCGCGAGGATTGAGTGGTTGATGGCGCTCTGTGCCGACCTCGAAGCTCAGCTGCGGCGTGCGGAGGCCCGATCCGCGAAGCTCGCGGAAGCGCTCCTGCTCGAGCTCGAGGCTCGAGCACAGTTCGCTAGAAGGCGCTAGCGGCCGACTACCTCGATGCTTTGGCCGGTCGCTTCGTCGGAGCCTTCGTCCCGGCTGTAGCGCCCGCCTGAGCCGCGGCGTTCCGCTGCCGTTCCTGGCGCATGTCCAGCACCACGAAGACCACCTTCACCTCTCGAGCTTCGCCGTCAACCCGGTAGCTGGCCTCGAGCGCGACTGGCCTGGCGTCGTCTCGCGGGATCTCTTCGATGCGCGAGTACGTGAAGCCCTCTGGAGCGCGCGAGCGCGCCATCTTGCGAAGTGCGTCCAACACGACGCCCGGCTGCCCGGCGTACGAATACGCGACGTAGAAGAGTACCGGGCACTGGTCGTATCCGAAGAGCTTCTGGAAGTGGCTGACAAGGACGTTGTTCGGAGTGGCCGCGCTCGGGGTCGCTCGACAGACCACCGCTTCGAGAACCGAGATCACGCAGCCATCCTTTCGCAAGACGAGGTCGCGCGCGCCCGGGTTTCCTCTCGCCGAGTACCCGCCCCTGGATTGGTCGGCGACCGACCATCCGAGGTAGAGTACGCGCGACTGCAAGGCCTGATACAGGAAGCCCGTGACGTCGTCCTCATCGACCTCAACGTGACGCAGGTTTGGAACGAGAGCCGTCACGCTTGCTGCGGCTCCACGGACCTGCTGCGTAAGCAGCGCTGCGAGCGATTCGCTCCGTACCGCGCGCGCCTGCTGGCTCGGGTCGAGCTGCTTGAGGTCGTCGAGGGCGTCCCGAACCGCGGGCACGCGGTCGAACGTCTGGGCTCGGGCGACCGGGAGACGAGACGGGGTGCCGTCATCGACGTGTTTGCGCGCCTCCTGCAGAGCCTCCGAATCACCGTAAGCAGCCTCCGATTCGGTCAGCGCGGCCTGAGCCTCCTCTCGCCGGCCCAGGCGCTCGAGTGCTACGGCTCGGTAGGCAGCGACCCTGTCGGCGCGTGCCAAGCCATCCACGCCTTCGAGCGTTTCGTAGGCCTCTTTGGGTTGTCCGATCGCGAGCAGCAACACCGCGCGGTTGATGCGGTGAACGACGCGGTCGTCGTCGGTTACTCCGAGTGCGCGGTGGAGCGAAACGTCGGCCGCGTGCAGAACCTCGCGCGCCCTCGGGACATCCTTTGCTGCGAGGCGCTTGAACGTGTCCTGTCCGAGCAGCGCCGTGACGCGGGAGGCAAATAGGTTCAGGGCATAGCTTGGCTGGTCCGGCCTCCGCTTCGCCAGCTCTTCGAAAACCGCCTCCGCTTCGACGGTTGAGCCGTTCGGGTCCTGGAGCTGAGCCAGGCCCTTGTAGAAGCTGAGCGTATCCCTGGCGGACTCCGCCTCGACAGCAGACAGGCCGTCCGGGATGGCCAGCTTGGCGATGGCTGCGAAGTCCTGCTTGAGCAGCGCAAGTCGCGCATCCCACGCGAGCCGAGCCACCTCGCGGCCCGGGACCGGACCGAGCGTCCGGGCCTTGCGCTCTATCGCGAGATACGTGGCCGCAGCGTCGACCTCGCCTGCATCGAGCAGCTGGTCGATCCTTCCTCGTAGTTCGTCGAGAGAGTGGATTCTGGCTGCCTTGCTCGGGCTGAGCTTCGCGAGTCGCGTCCGCATGGGCTCGCGCATGGACATCGGCACGCGAACGAGGAGCTGGGCGATCACCAGCGGCTCGTCGATCTGCTTGAGAGCGCCGAGCATGCGGTGCCGAGCTTCCTCGGTGAGCCGCCCGCACGCATCGGCGATCTCGTAGGCCAAGGGGGGATCGGTAGCCGCTCCAGACAGCGTGGTCTCGTGCATGGCCTGGAACGCGCTTACCTTCGGGGGCGTGGACTGGTCCCGTGAGCCTGCCTTGATCGCGTCGCTGAGGGCGTTGGCGAGCGCGTCCGGCGGGGATCCTTCCCAGCCGACGACGGCGCGCGAGAGCACCCGGATGTGTCGGCGCAGGGCATGAGCGATCGTGTCCCGGGCGGCGTACGCATTCTCGTCTGCTGCGATGGCCTGCACACGGGCTGGGACGTCGATGGCCCGCAGGAACAGCGTCCGCCGCGTCGAACGCATCGCGATCGTGGCGAGCGTTCCGGCCTGTGCCACGGACAGCGTGCCCGAGAAGCGGTGGTCGCCAGTCTGGAGCGACGAGGCATACGCGGCGACGGCAGCGTCGGCGTCGACCTGTTCAGCAAGCGATGCGCAGTTGGCGAGGTCGATCGCTGCGGTGAACCGTGGCCTCCCGAGGCCCCCTGAGTCCTGGATGGAGAGCTCGGCGAGCAGTTCCTCGAGGTTCGTGCGGGGAAGCCCCTGCAGCTCGGCGTGCACGAGGTCCATCATGGGCAGCGTGATGCGCGGCAAGTGAGGCCCCAAGGTGTAGGCGTCGGCGCGTACTTGCGACTGAACCCAGGTGAGGAACGCGGCGAGCTCCCCCGTGACGTCGGACCTCGCGCGAACATGGTGGCAGACGATGGCCATCGCGTCCGCGAAGGCCCTCTCACGCGACACCACGAACTCGGCGCTCTGGATGGTCCGATCCCAGGCGCCGACTGGCTGGTCGTTCCACTCGGCGATCATGAGGCACGCGAGCGCGGAGGTAGCCGGGTGAAGTAGCAGGTCCGCGAGCAAGGTCGGGTCTTGCCGGACACGCATGGTGAGCCGCACGAGCAGGGTCGGTCGAGCGACGACCAGCTCGAGAAGGCTGGACGCGGAAGGATCGTCGAGTCGTTCGTCGGACTGAACGAGATCGTCACAGAGCAGGCGCAGGAGCGCGAAGGTGTCTCCTCCCGATTCGAGGGCGCGGGTCGAGTGGTCGAACGGACGGTCGTTCAACCACAGGAAGCGATCCAAACTCGTGCTCGGGAGCGGGTTGGACGCCGGCCGCGCGTCGTCACGAGCGAACAACGTGTCGACCAGCTTCTTCTCGCGCTCCCAACCCAACAGCCCGGGCTCGGCTTCGAGCACAGCCATGGCGGCACGCCTCCACGCGGTCGCATCGGGCCTCGCCCACCAACGCGAAGGAGCCCCGGCGGGCTCACCAAGGAATCTCCAGCGATCCACCCACCAGCGCAGCGCAAGACGATCGTCGCCGGCCGGACGTCGCTCCCACAGCCGCGCTGCAACCCAGTCCGGCGACGGTGGCGAAATGCCGCGCAGCTCGTCGCTGGCCTTGGTCTTCTGCGCGGCCCACCGCTGTGCTGGCTCGGACAAGTCGCTCAGCTCACCGAAGCTCAAGCGAGTGCCCTTCCTCGCCGCCTTCCGGACAACTTCGAGCCCGGCGCTCGTTGCTTCGTCGGGCTTCCGCCAGCCCATCGTGGAACCGAGCGGCACCGTGACGCGGGACCACGCCACGCCGAACCAGCCCTCGCGGAGCAGGTCATCGAAGCTCGGGAGCTCGGGATGCGCTGCTCGGTGTGCCTCGTAGCCCTCGCGCACCCCGCCCTCGTCGTCGCTGTGCTCGATTTGCGCTCGGGCAAGCAGCTCGAGCACGTCGACGTCACTGAGCACATTGGCCGAGCGACGTCGATCGATGTAGTCATGCGTCGGCCTCAGAGCGCGCGCGAGCCGGTCGCGAAGGATCCGACGCGTTTCGTAGGGCGACGAGGAGAGGCTGTCGAACCTGGGCACGGCCGGCAGTCTACGTTCTTGGCGGAAGGAGGGTGTCGGTCACTGACGCGCGCAGCGGCACCTCGGTGCACCCGGGATGCGGTCCGTAGGACAACCAGCGATCGAACGGTGCTCGCTCAGAAGGGAACGTCGTCGTCCTCCTCGCCGCCGACGCGTGCGACGTTCGCTTCGGCCATCGCTCGTTCGTTGCTCAAAGCCCAAGCCACACCGGACTCGGTCGGCTTGACCGCGGTGTATGAGTCGTGCCCGTCGTGGGCTGTGGAGGTTTCCACGAAGCCGAGCCGATCCAGAGCGCGCAGCGCCATGCCGAAGAGATACTCGGTAAGGCGCACAGAGTTCCGCAAGGCGTACACGCTCGGGCTCTCCAACCCGCTGGGGCATAGACCGATGAGCGCGGCCAGAACCGCACGCTCAGCGATGCTCAGTTCGAGGCGCGCCGGCTGGTCTCCAGACCCGCCGGACACTCGAGGGGTGGCGCTCGTGAGTACGACCTGGGGGAGCGCGGCGAGAAGCTCTCCGGCGTCGGCGAACCGCTCGCGCGCGCGGAATGCGCATGCCCTCTCCAACACCTCATCCCAGAGCTGGTGAAGCTCCTCGGTCATTCGCACGTCGCGCCGGAGCTTGCCGGGTCCAACCTCGGCGGGAACTCCTCCGTTGAGGACGCTTTCGATGAGCTTGCCCAGCGAGTACACGTCCGACGCCTTGGAGTGGTTCGCATTGAACACTTCGGGCGCTCGGTACTGCGGGCTGCCGACGACCTCGTGGGTGGCAGTCAGCTTGCCCTGGTCGTCGAGAGCGGAGCCGATGCCCAGATCGGCGACCATCGCACGCATAGGCTCGGGAGGCTCGAGCATGAGCAGCACGTTGCTAGGCTTTAGGTCGCGGTGGAGCAGGTCGCGTTCGTGGAGGTGTGCGACCGCTTCGACCACCTGACGGATGAACCTGACGAGCAGCTCGCGGCTCTCTCGTACGAGTCTGGTGCCGGGCGACACCCCAAGGAGCACGCTCTCCAGCGTCGCGGTCGCGCGAGGCATGACCAGGTAGGGTCTTCCGTCTTGCTCACCGTCGGCGATCACCCGGACGATCGCGGGGTGGTCGAGGGACCGCAGTAGTTCGATCTCCTTCGCAAAGCGGGCGCGCGCCTTCGCGTCCGTCCCAGTGCAGACCTTCACGGCGACGGGGGGAACGTGGTGCTCCGACGAGTGGTGTGCCGCCCACACTTTGGCTTGGCCTCCGCCACCCAGTGCCCTGTCGACCTCCCAGTCGCCAAAGTGCTTCGGGTCCTCTGCGCCTCGTTTGCTCACGGCTGGTTCCCTCCTGCACCGCGCTGGGTCGCGTGGTGCGAGTCACTTGCACGCAAGCGCGGCGGGCGTCCAGGTGCCCACCTATCGGGAGGCATGATGATCTCCGGCGGGAGGTGGCGGTGCACCGTCGCGTCGGCCGACGCCCCGCCCCACCCC
>CALKVW010000140.1 GCA_938004785.1 uncultured Polyangiaceae bacterium | reverse complement strand
GGCGAGACGCTGTGGTTAGGCTTGCGGACCGCAGAGACGCACCGGGCGTATCGAGACAGGGAGTCGCGAGGTCGAGTCTCGACGAATAGATAGCCGTGCAAGGATTAGCGTCGCTTCAAGTGACAGCCGCACTGCGCGAGGGCACTTCAACATGGGACACAATGGTGAGGACCGCACATGAGCAGAACCTCGAAAGAAACCACCAGGAGTCGGTCCGCGTCTGCCTCCCTGCCGAACGATGTCCGGCGAGGCAAGCCCGAGCCGCCGGAGGTAACCCAACCTGAGGCGCCAGAAGAAGAGACCCTGTCATCAGTAGGCGACAGCCCAGGGACGGGGTCCGAAGCCCATTCTGAGCGCAATCGAAGCACGGACCGCGCTAGCTTGGATGATACGAGCCACCTCGACCAACTCGATCGCCACCTCGCATCACCGAACATCTCTTGGCTACTCGGAGCGGGAATCAGCTTCAGCGCGAACATCCCGCTAATGTATCCGTTGACCGAGCGCGTACTCGCGATCATCTCGAACGACCGAGGGAAGCCGCTCGAGCTCGTAGACTCACTGAAAGCGGAGCTCTCCGACAAATCCCACATAGAACACCTGCTGAGTCACCTCGGCGACTACACGGCGCTGGCAGAGCGGTCGAAGACCGGTCGTGTTATGGTAAGCGGCAATGAGTTCACGCGTGAGGAACTCAGCGCAACGCACGCAACAATCGTGAACGCAATCGCTGAGACGGTACGATGGGGCCTGGTACCACCCAAGAACGGATCTCCACAGCGGGTTGGCAAAGAATCAGACTCGCTCGTCGACATTACGGAGCACTCGCGTTTCGTGAGAGCATGCTTTCTTACCGCTCGGGCGGGCTTGAGTGAGCGCCGCGGACCGTTGAGGCTGTTCACGACGAACTACGACACGCTCCTGGAGGACGCGCTCGCGCTCAGCTGCGTCCGGTACTGGGACGGATTCGAGGGAGGTGCCGTTGCATTTCGCGCCCATCGACTCGGCTCCCCAGACCCGCCTAACAACATTGATGCTCACGTCGTCAAGCTACACGGATCGATCGATTGGCTCTTGGGGAAGGACGACGGGCGCGTATGGAGAGTAAGAACTGGAGACAAGTATCCAGCCAATGGTCGAACCGCGCTCATCTACCCGCAATCGACGAAGTACCTTGCGGCGCAACGCGACCCGTTCTCTGCGCAGTTTGCCCTTTTTCGTCGCGCACTCACGAACAGTGCCGACAACGTACTTGCCGTGTGTGGCTACAGCTTCGGCGACGATCACATCAACGATGAAGTCGAGCTGTCGATGTCACAGCAGGATAGCAGGACGACACTGATCGCGTTCGCTCGCGAGGAGCAGAACGATAACGGGTCACGCTTGCCGTCTGCCCTCGAGAACTGGCGAAGGTCAAGTTGGGGGGAGCGTGTCTACATCGCAACGAACAAGGGGCTCTACGTGGGAGGTAACGGGCCATACCGGCAGCCCACGAGCATCGATCTCGATTGGTGGACATTTCAAGGCGTGAGTCGCCTACTGGAGAACGGCGCGGGGAGCTTCTGGTCATGAGCACTAGCTTCCAGCCGGTCGGAGATCTGCACATTGGTCGCGTCGTCGAAGTTTCGGGGACGACACTGAAGGTTGAGCTATCAGGCGACGTGATGGAACTCACCCGAACGCACCAAGGACGCGCTTACCCGATCGGACAGATGGGAAGCGTGGTGAAGGTGCACTTCGGGCGGCGTCTTGTGTTTGGCTTCGTGACCCTGCTGCGCATGCGCTCTGAAGAACTCATCGAGGGCCAAGCTCCGGTCCCCGCTGAAGCCGATCAACGGGTGATGGAGGTTGAGCTGTTCGCAGAGGGCAGTTGGGACCAACAGAAGCGCCAACTTCAGTTCCGACGAGGTGTGAGTACGTACCCTCTCCCTCGGCAGGGCGTGTACCTGCTGAGTCGTGAAGAGGCTGCTGACGTGTACCGTGCCGCTGAGGGCCAGCCGCCTAGCGATGGTACGGACCCGCGCGTCCACTTCGCAAGCTACGTCGGAGCCGACAACGCCCGTTGCCACGCCAACATCGACAAGATGTTCGGCATGCACTGCGCCATCCTGGGCTCGACTGGCTCCGGCAAGTCCGGAGCAGTCGCAGCCGTTCTTCACGCAGTGCTGGACCATCTGGAAGCCGATGGCCGACACTCTAGGCCTAAGATCATCGTAATCGACCCACACGGAGAGTACGCTTCAGCGTTTAGGGATCGTGGCATTGTGTTCCGCGCGTACGACCCAATCGGCAGCGAAGAGACCGAAGGCGAGAACATTCGACTCCCATACTGGCTCATGACCGCCGACGAGTTCCGCCAGCTCGTCATCGGAAAGACCGAGCACGGAGCGACATCGCAGCACAACGTTGTCTACAAGGCGTTGGCCCACGCCCGAATGGTTTCGAGGAAGCTCGTTAACCCGGCGCCCTCCGACTACGAGAGTCAGCAAGCACCGCTCGATGGTGGCCCACTGGACGAACCACGCCCTGCGGATGGCCATACGGCGAATGAGTTAGCCGACTTCGATCCTGATAGGCCGATCCCGTTCTGCCTCGATGAGGTCGCGAGACACATTGAGTTCCTCCAGGCAGCCCGCGCCAAGACCCCTGGCAAGTCCGCTGAGGTAGAGCGGGTCGCGCAGACGGATTTCTCGAATAAGTACAAGTCGATCCTGGACAAGCTGCGCGTGCTTCGCATTGATCCTCGCATTCGCTTCATCATGGAGAACTTGGATGATGATGCGCCTACACTGCGGGGCGTCCTAGAGCAGTTGGTTGGTCCTCCTCGGGAGAACAAGAAGGACCTTCGTATCATCGACATTTCCGGTCTCCCCAACGAAGTCGCCGGTCCCTTGACCGCATTGATCGCCAGGCTCCTGTTTCAGTACAAGCTGTACCAATCTCAGAACGAGCGCACACTCGACCCGGTGCTTCTGGTCTGCGAAGAAGCACACCGGTACGTCCCCAACCGTGGCGAAGCGCAATACGCCGCTGCGCAAGAGGCAGTGCGTCGGATCGCTCGTGAGGGCCGCAAGTACGGCCTGGGCCTAATGCTTGTCAGCCAGCGCCCATCGGATATCGAGAGTACGGTGATCGCACAGTGTGGCACCTGGCTGGTGCTCCGGCTGACGAACTCCGCCGATCAGGAGCAAGTGGCGAAGTTCCTGCCGGACGGCCTGTCCGGCATGACTCGTGCGCTTCCGGCTCTCGCGCAGCAGGAGGCGCTCTTCGTTGGTGAGGGCGCGGCACTCCCGGCGCGGGTTCGCATCCGCGACTTGTCAGGAGATCGCCTTCCAAGGTCCAACACCGTGTCCTTCGCCTCGGGCTGGGCGGGCGAGGGGCCGACCGAGGAGCAGATCCGCGGGGTTGCTGCTCGGATGGATGGCTCTGCTCCGCCCAGCGTGGATCCATAGTGTGTGTTGCGTGGAGTACATGCGGACGGGTACCGCACGCCGGCGCGGGCACAATGCGGGGGGTTCAGGGCTTCGCGGTACTCGGGAAGTGTTGTTGAGCGCGCCCTCGCGGCCTCCCCGCCCACCCACCGGATACCCTCTTCGACGCATGCCCTTCGTCCGAACGACCCATACCGCGCTGCTCTTCTTCGCCGTCGCTTCCTGCGGCGGGCGCGTGGCCTTCGAGCCGCCCGAGCGCTCATCGGCAGGCTGGACGGTGAACTACACGGACGGCTCCTCGCGCTCGTTCGAGGCCGCTTCGGATTCGATGAGGTGCGTGCTCTCCAAGGACAACTACCTCTCGGCGACCGTGTCACCGACGGGTGACGCCTCGGCGACGCTTCGTTTCGAGCTGGGCCCTGCGGGGTCGGGCGAGTTCTCGGCCGCGGGGGAGGTCATCGCGCAGGAGGGCGGGACGTTCGGATGCTTCGAGCCGTGCGTGAGCTTCACCTGGCTCGATGGCGACGTCGGTGCCATCAGTCAGCGGTACAGCGAGCACTGCGAGATGGTCCTGGTCGAGGAGGCGGCCGGGTGGCGTGGCAGCTTCGAGTGCCGCAACATGATCAGCTTGTCCGTCACGGCCATCGCGGGCGACTTCTACTGCGCCGAGGCCGAGCTGGTGACGGGTGTGAGCCGGCCGACCTAGGCGTGATGCGGCCCGTCTCGAGGAGCAAGATCCGGAGGCGCCTGCGCGCGCGGGAAGCCTCCGGGCCTCGTCGCTCGACGCGTTCGCCGGCGACAGAGAGCGTGGACGCACGCATGCGGCCGGGTGCTCGACGAGCACGCACGGTGTCGGCGAGCGCGCGCGCGCCGCAACGTCCGCCGGCTCGTCCCGGCAGGAAGGTGGTAGCTTCCGAGCCATGCTGCCGCAGCACATCGGCACCGTGATCCGACAGACCCGTGAGCGCCTGCGTGTGACTCAGGCAGACCTCGCGAAGCGGTCGAGCGTCAGCGCCGAGCTGCTCGCAGCTCAAGAAGCCGGCACGAGGCTGCTCTCGACAGCGAAACTCGACCGGATCGCGAGCGCGCTCGGGCTCGACCCTGCGGCGCTCTCTGAAGGCCGCGAGCAGGTGCGTGGGCTGGTCGCTCACCCGAAGCACGCGGGGCGCACCGACTTCCGTCAAGAGGACCTTCGGGCACTCGAGCGAGCGCTGGGTCGCGCCGAGTCCCTGCGTGAGTTGAACGCGCTGCTCGGGCGCTCGACGCTGCTCGACCAGGTGGCGCCGGCGGCGCCTGGTGCGAAGGCCGCTGCAGACGGCTACGCGCGCGCCACGCGTGTGCGTGCGCTCATCGGCCTTCCGGTCGAGCCACTTCCCGAGCTGGGGACCCTGCTTGTGACCCGCTTCGGCATCCCGGTCTTCCGCGAGCCGCTCGTCACCACGGCCCTGCAGGCCGCAACGGTTCGGGCGAGCTCGAGCCGAGCAGCAGCGATCGTGTTGAACACACACGCGAGCGGTCGACCGAAGAGCGCCAGGCAGGCAGCCTTGCTCGAGCGCGTGGACATCTGCCATGAGCTTTGTCACGCGCTCTTCGACCAGCCGGTCGACCAGCTCATCGACCTCACCGTCGACCACGTGGGGCAGGGCATCGACGGCTCCAGGCTCGAGCAACGCGCCCGAGCGTTCGCCGCCGAGCTGCTGCTGCCGCGTGAAGGCCTCGAGCGCCTGCTTGGTAGACCTGAGCGCACCACGTTGCCCAAGAAGGCCCATCGCTTGGTCGACGAGGCTCGGGCTCACTACCTCACGCCGCTCGAGATCGCGGTGAACCACCTGTGCAACCGAGGTTTCGTCGCACTCGAGCTTCGCGACTCACTACTCAAAGCGCAGAGCAGTGTGGTGTCGGCTCCGCTCACTGCCGCCGAGGCGTGGCGCCGTGCGCTCGAAGCCCTCGCGCAGCGCGCCCACGACGCCGGCCTCATCACCGGTGGCGCCGTCGGCGTGATGCTGGGCATCGCGCTGGGTGAGCCGTTGCCCTGGGAGAACGACCCGCGTTGATCTACCTGCTCGACGCGAACGTCGTCATCGACTTCGACCAAGCCGGCGCGCTGAGCGCATTGGTGAGGCAGAGCGTCGTCGACGTGCAGGTGGTGGAGCAAGTGTACGTCGAGCTCTGCACCCCGCTCGACGACGACCCCTCCCATCGGCGCTCGGAGAAGCAGCGAAGGGCGAAGCTCCTGAAGTCACGCTTCTCGACGCCGATCGAGATCCTGCCCGGGACGCACGCGGCGCAGGTCATGCGGCACCTTCAGAGTCGGAAGACGTCGAACAATCCCGCGAAGGATCGTGGCGAGGCCGCCTCCATCGCGGCGGCGAGCGTGGACCGCGAGCTGTGCTTCGTAGCCGAGGATACTGGCGCGGTACGCTACGCACTCGGTGAGCTCTTCGGCTCCGGCGAACGCGTGCAGCGTCTCGCGCCCTTTGTACGGGTTCTCTACGAGCGAGGCGCCATCGACCGCGATGCGGTGTCAGGACTTGGCGGCCTGAAGAAGATCCGCGAAAACCCGCCCTCCTGGTGGGCCACCTGGCTCGCCTCGATCTGACCGTCCCCCCCATGTCGAACCCGAACCTCTCCGCCTTCATCTGGTCCGTCGCCGATCTGCTCCGCGGCGACTACAAGCAGTCCGAGTACGGCAAGGTGATTCTGCCGTTCACGGTGCTGCGCCGGC
>CALKVW010000139.1 GCA_938004785.1 uncultured Polyangiaceae bacterium | reverse complement strand
GCATGGAGGCCATCGGCACGCTGGCACAGCTGAAGACGCCCGAGGCCGCCGAGGCGCTGCTCAAGCGCTTCCTGTTCGCGATCGACCCTTCGATCACCGATCAGGAGGAGAAGGAAGCCGCCTTCCAGGGCGTGCTCGCCTGCGGCAAGGATGCGGTGCCCTTCGTGCGAGCCTTCTGCGCGAAGGCCGAGGTGTTGACCTGGCCTCTCCGCATCCTCCGGGAGCTGCTCGACGACGAGGAGTACACACACACGCTGCTCGACCTCGCGAAGAGCTTCGACATCGAGTACGCGCGCAACGTGGAGCCGAAGCTGCAAGTGATCGCGGCTCTCGCCGAGGTGCCGGGTGACGAGGTGCGCGAGACCGTCGAGCGGTTCCTGGAGGACGTGAACGAGAACGTGCGCTTCCACGCCGTGCAGTCGACCTTCGCGCAGGGCGCGCAGGAGAGCTTGCCCGCGCTCGTCAGGCTGCTCGCGAGCGAGGAGTCGGTGCGGATCAAGAACAAGGTCTGTGAGGGCGTCGCGGCGAAGCGCTGGTTCGTCCCCACCGAGCTGCTCGAGACGGCGCGGACGGCCTTGCGCGACGTGTACGAGTACTCGCTGAGCAGCGACGGCAGCATCCAGCGGCGCTGAGCTTCTGGCCACGGCTCGGGTACTGCACACGGGGGGACTGCGCGCGCACGTTGACAGCGCACGACCCGCTCGACGACCATTCGTGGCGTGACGGAAGCAAGCCTGGAACTAGCGCGCGCGACGCTCGAGAAGGTGCTGAGCGGTCTCGGGATCGACCCGGCCGTCGTGCGCTCGACCGACACCGATGACCTCGTCGTCTACGTGCTGCAGCGCGGGAGCGCCTCGGTGTACGTGTCCATCGGCGTCGAGCGCGGCCGCGGCTACGTGCGCGTCTCCGCGCCCGTCGTCGGGCTGCCCGACGACGGCGAGGCGCGCACGCGCCTCTACGAGCGGCTGCTCCACCTGAACGCGAGGGGTCTCTCCAACGCAGCCTTCGGCGTTCACGACGGCGTGGTCGTCGCCGTGAGCGAGCGCCCGCTCGAGGGGCTCGATGGTGTGGAGCTCGAGCAGATGGTGACGCACCTCGGCGCGGTCGCCGACACCTTCGACGATCGACTCGCCGCCGAGTTCGGCGTGCAGCGTGCTTCGAGCCGCTGAGGCGAACACGAGGAGCGTCGTGGGCTCGCGTCGGCCAGCTGGGCCAGAGCCGTGCGCGCGCCGCGCAGTCATGTTGCTGGCGTCCGCGGGGCTGTTCGGCCCCTCGCAGGCGTGGGCCGCAGACGTCGAGCTCAGCAGCCAGACCGTCGCGCAGGGCTACGAGGTGGCGAGCCCCTGGGAAGGCTCGTCGATCGAGCGGCGCAGGCTGCTGCAGATCGTCGGCTTCTCGCTGCATCGGCTGCAGGGAGCCACGGACGGAGCGGGCGGTGACTACAGCCTCCGGCTCGGCATGCGCGTCGACTCGGACTTCGGCCTCGGCAACCACTTGCCCGACCGGGTGCGCGACGCGGAGACGCGCTGGACGCGCGCCTCCGGCGCGTACTTCGTCCCAGGGCTCAGGACGGCGCAGCTCGATCTGATGTACGGCTACTTGGAGGGGCGAGGACTCGGCGGCGGGTGGCTCGACTTCCGCGCGGGCCGTCAGTACCTCGTGGACGTGCTCGGCTGGTGGTCCTTCGATGGGGCGCTGACCCGGGTGACCACGCCTTGGTACTTCGACCTCGAGGTCTACGGCGGGCTGGAGCAGCGCGGGGGGCTGCCGCTGTCCACGAGCCGGTTCGAAGCGCAGGGCATGTGGCGAGGGCGGCGCGCGGACTTCGGAGGCGAAGGAGAGCCCCGCACGAGCGACTTCCCCGGCTACCAGGAGGCCGCTGCGGCGCCGGCCTTCGGTGCGGCGCTCGAGTCGAGTGGCCCGAGCTGGGTGCACGGTCGGCTGAGCTACCGCCGCGTGTTCAACACCGGTTCGGCGACGACGGGCATGTTCGATGACGGCGGTGCGCTCGCCGGGCAGACCGACGAGCTGCGCACCTCGTCCGACCGCATCGGCGGCTCGGTGCAGCTGCTCGAGGGCTCGCTCGGCGGGCTGCGTGGCGGGCTGGCCTACGATCTCTACGGTCAGCTGATCCCCAGCGCCTACGCGGGTCTCGAGGTGTTCGTCGGCGAGCGCGTCACCGTGGGGGCCGACCTCGACTACGTGGAGCCGGTCTTCGACGCAGACTCGATCTTCAACTGGTTCACGAAGAGCCCCTCGACCACGGGCACGCTGCGGGGGGCATGGCGCATCGGATCGCAGGTCGAGCTCGCAGGCTCGGGCGGCGTGCGGGCCTGGTCGACCGAGGGTGATCCAGCGGCTTTCGGCGACGCTCAGTGCGCCGCGGTGGGCCTCGGTCCGGGGTGTGGCGCGGCCGCGGACATCGGAGACGCCACGAGCGCGTCGCTCCGGGAGGTGACGCGGAGCGAGGAGCTGCGATCCACCGACGTGCTCCTGGACGCGCTCGCCCACGTGGGCGGCAGCTACAGAGGCTCGCTCGGCAGGCTCGAGCTGCGTAGCTCCCTCCAGACCGGTGCGCGGGCGAGGCAAGTCGGCGCCGATCTGTCGGCCGAACGCAGCCTCGACGGTGGGCGCTACGCCCTGGGCGCGCGCCTCAGCGTCTACGAGTTCTCCGAGCTCCAGAGCGGTGAAGGCTCCGCTGGCACACGCGCACCGCGCGACGCCACCTCCTTCGCCTACGTCCTCGGCGCGGGCTTCAGGCCGCTCGACGGGACGCGGCTGTCGCTCGAGTGGGAGCACGACATGAACAGGCTCGTGGGACAGCGCTTCCGGGTGCTCGGTTCATTGGAGCTTCGATGGTCTCGATGAAGACGAGAGGCGCGCGGCACGCCGCGGCGCGCGCGCTCGCGGCGCTCGTGCTCCTGGCGGCGGCCCTGCTGGGCTGGCTGGTGCCCGCCCCGGGCTCGCTCGGCCTGCGCCCGGCGACGGCGGAGGACAGGCCGGAGGGCGCCCCCAGGGTCGTGGGCCCCTACCTCAGCGGTGTCTCGCCGCTACCGCACGACGCGCCCGTGCCACTCGCTTGGATGCCGCCCGGCTCGGATCTGAGCCCCACGCCGAGCGACGAGATCTTCCCACCGCAGACGATCACGATTCGCTTCAACCACCAGCGGCACGTCGGGGAGCTCGGTCAGAGCTGCCTGAGCTGCCACGCGAGCGTCACCACGAGCGACCGAGGCTCCGATCGCCTGCTGCCCGAGCCTGTGGCGAGCTGCGACCGCTGCCACGACGTCGATCACCGAGACCTCGCCAAGGTCACGGCCGGTGAGGCCGAGAACGGTCAGTGCGGCTATTGCCACCTCGGAGCAGGTGCGGCCGAAGGCAAGATCGCTCGCACGGTGATGCCCGCACCGAACCTGCACTTCTCACACGAGAAGCACCTCGCACGGAACATCGGCTGCGGGCACTGCCACGGTCGCGTGGAGCAGCTCGAGCTCGCCACACGCGACCAGCTCCCGCGCATGGCGGGCTGTCTCGGCTGCCACGCGAAACCGACGGCTGCCCGCGGTGAAGCACACGCCGAGTGCACGACCTGCCACCTCCGAGAGCCCTCCGGGGCGCTGCGCACGGAGTTCGCCACGGGCCCGCTGCTGCCGCCGGCGTGGCTGAAGCAGTCGGGGCATGGCCCCGACTGGATCGAGCGGCATCGCTCCGTCGCGGCGAACGACAGCCGCTACTGCGCGAGCTGCCATGAGGAGAACGAGTGCGTGGCTTGTCACGACGGTCGCGTGCGACCCCGCAAGGTCCACCCGAACGACTGGCTGTCGATGCACCCCACCGCCGCGCGGCTCGACAACCCACGCTGCACGAGCTGTCACCAGCAGCAGAGCTTCTGCGCCGACTGCCACAGGCGCGTCGGTGTGGCGCGCGACGGTCCGCTCGGCGCGCGACCGGCGGGAGCACGCTTCCACCCTCCGCCCTCGGAGTGGACCACGGCACCCCGCGGCCCGAACCACCACGCCTGGGAGGCCCAGCGCAATCTCCACGCATGCGTGTCGTGTCACGCGGAGCGGGACTGCGCGACCTGCCACGCGACGCGTGGGGTCGGCGGTGGCCAGGGCGTGAACCCTCACCCCTCGGGCTTCGTCGGCCGCTGCGGGCGGGCCTACGCACAGAACCCTCGCCCCTGCCTCGTCTGCCACCAGCCGGGCGACCGCGCGCTCGCGAGGTGCCGATGAGCCCCAGGACGTGGAGCGGCCTCGCTGGCGGCGACGAGGCGCTCGACCGAGCGACGCCCAGCGGAAGCGCCAGCGAGTCGGCGTCGATCGACGCGAACATTTGCTTGCGTCACCGGGAACCCGGCCGCTATAGCCAAGGGCCGTCCGGCAGGCACCCGCCTGCCGGCACCGCCACGAAAGCGAAGGAGAACGAGCGTGAAGGAACTGGTGAAGTACCTCCTCGACAACATGTATCTCGACTTTCAGGGCGAGATCTCCGTCGAGACCGTTCGGAGCTTCCTGCGCGAGGACGACGGCAAGGAGTCGAGGCAGCTCTTGGCCAAGCTGGTCCAGGACAAGGGCGTCGACGAGATGCTCATCACCCTCGCCGACTGCCTGAAAGATCACCTCGCGACCGGCATCACGGAGAAGGTCGTGAAGGACCAGCTCTCGACCTACTCGGAGAGCTGAGCCTCGAGCCGCTCGGCGGGCCGGACGACGCGACCGCCGAGCGCACTCCCGCCGTCCAGCGAGCGACCTGGGTAGAGCCCCTGCGGCGGCTGTGTGGCTCGTTCGCGGCTTCCGCTCCACCCGTGGCGCTCAGCCTGGCGCTGCCGCTGGCCGCCTGCGACCTGGAGCGGCCCGAAGAGACGACGACCGCCCCACCGCCTCGGGTGCTCGCCGTGCATGCCACGACGGGGATCGACAGTGCCGGAGAGCCTGTGCTCGAGCGCATCGACGTCGACGCGTCGAAGTCCGTCCTCACGACCGCACACTTCGAGCTTCGCTTCGACCGCTACCTCGCGCCACGCGACGTCTCGCGCCAAGCCCTGTGCTTGAGGAGCGCGCCGGAGCCCGTCGAGAGCTACGAGGACTGCATCGGGGGCGTCGCGCTCCGCCCCAGCTACGACCCCGTGCGCAGGGTGGCGCGTTTCTATCTCGAAGGGCCCGCCGCCCGGCTCGCGCCTGACACGCTCTACACGCTGAGCGTCCACGTGCCCCGTGGCGATGCAGATCTCGGCTTTCGCGCCTTCGATGGTGCGCCCCTCGAGCTGGGGCTCGAGCTGCGCTTCCGTACCGACGCGGACCCACGCATCGACGCACGCGCGGACGGTCCGCCCGAGGGCAGGCGCTACTGCTCCGATGAGCACTGCGTGAGGCGTTGCATGGGAGAGGTGCTGTGCCTCGCGCGCTGCGCGCCCGGCGCCCGTGAGGTGCTCGCGTCGTGCGCAGGAGGCCGGTGTCACGGCGAGCGCGCCGAAGGCGGCGCGGCGATGGGCCTCGCGCTCGACGGCGAGGAGGCGCTGCTTTCCACGGCGATCGAGAAGGTCGCCCACCAGACCCAGGTTGGCCCCGACGCGGACACACCGAAGATCAACCCGCTGCGCTTCGGCTCGCAGATGATGCTGATCGCGCCTGGCGATGCCGGCTCGAGCTACCTCCTCTACAAGCTGCTGGTCCACCCGGAGTTCGACCGAGTCGACGATGGGCTCGCGCCCGGCGAGCTGGAACGACTGCGCAGCTTCGTCGTGGGCATGCCGATGCCGCTGTCCGGGCCTCGCTCGGCGCGCGAGCAGGCCGAGGCCCTGTCCGACTGGATCGCGGCGGGCGCCGACGTCGAAGCCTGTCCTTGAGACGAAGGCGACCCAGCCAACGAGATTGGCGCCCTGTGGCGGCGTGAGTCTACTAGAATGGCGCAGTGCAAACCAGGTTGGCCAACCCGGAGGCCCTGGGCGGTGTGGAACTGCTCGACGAGGCCGGTCGAGGGTCGAGCGCCGTCGTATACCGGGCGCGGAGCGAGGCGTCGCGAGCAACGTTCGCGCTGAAGGTCGGCCATGGTGAAGAGGCGCTCGTGCACCTCCACCGCGAGGGCGTGGCGCTCGCGTCCGTCGAGTCTCCTCATTTGCCCACGCTCATCGACGCCGGGTGGGTGCTCGTGGCGAAGGGGCGCGCCGAGGTCTGTGAGCGCTCCTCCCCACGAGCCCGCCCCTACCTCGCGATGGAGTGGCTGGAGGGCGCCGACGCGAGACACGCCGAGCTCAGCGCGGACGAGCTGCTGCAGCTCGCAGAGGACCTCGGCGCCGCGCTCGAGGCGCTCCACTCGGCGGGGCGAGCGCACGGCGACCTCAAGCCGAGCAACGTGATCCTCGGGAGCGCGCGGGCCATGCTGGTGGACCTCGGACTCACGGGCCCCCTGCACGCACGCGCGCTCGAGGGCGCGACGCCGCGGTACCTCGCCCGCGGTGACGCCGATCTCGGCGACGCAGGGGCTCGCGATCGGCTGGCGCTCGGTGTGGTGCTCGCCGAGCTGGGCTCGGCTTCGGTGCGTGCCGCCCAGGACGCGGTGGCGGCGGCGCGTGAGCAGCGGCTCGAAGGCGCGCTCGGGGAGATCGTGAAGGCCCTCGTCGCGGCGCGACCCGAGGCCCGTCCGCACGCGGGATGGGTCTCGTCTCGTGCGCGAGCGGCGCGTGGCGGAGGCTCGGAGCTCACGCCGTCGCGCGGACATCGAGGCCTCGGCCGCGCGCGCGTGCGTGCGGTCTACGCAAGGTTGCGCGAGCGCGTGCTGTCATCGCCGCCGGCGTACCTGCCCGAAGGGCACGCGGCCTACCTCGAAGAGCTCTGCGCTTGGGGCCGCGTGCTCACGAGCCTGGGCGCGACAGGGGCGAGCGAGTCCCCTGCGCTGGGCTTCGACGGCAACTTCCTCTCGCGTTGGCTCGTCTCGCTGGTGGGGCCTGTGGCTGCGGGCTGGCCGCTCGGGCGCTTGCTCGGGCACGGCGAAGCGAAGATCGCCGCAGCGCTCGAGGCGCTCGCGACGCACGCCGAGCCGGCGACCTGGACGCTACGTGACGTCGAGCTGGCCGTCGAGGAGGCGTGGGACGATGCGCCCGCGCCCATCTCCAGCGCTCCGAGTCGGCGCCCAGCCCGGGCGAGCAGCCCACCGGATCTCGGCGACGCGACCGTGGCGTCCACGATCGCGCTCGCGCTCTCGCGTGTGCCCGCCGAACGGTCGGCGGTGCGCGCCGTCGAAGACGCGCTCGATCCCCCGCTGCCGCTCGTCGTCGCGGCCGCCGATGCGCTGCGCCTCGCCGGCGAGTCCGGTCGCGCGCTGGCGCTCTGTGCGCGCGCCCTCTCGAGCGATGACACGACGGGCGACGTGCTCGCGCTCGCGGCCGAGGTCGCGCGGCGCGCCGGAGACCTGCGCGACGCCACACGGCTCGCGGAGCGCGCTCTCGACGCAGCCCGAACGGGCAGGACCGACCGCGCTGGCAGCGCACGAGCGCGCGCGGTGCTGGGGCGGATCGCGCTCGACGACGGGAGAATCGACGAAGCGCTGTCGATCGTGCGTGACGACGACTCCGCCGCGCCGTCGGAGGTCCATGCGCTGGCCTTGGCCGCGAAAGGAGAGCCCGAGCGCGCGCTCGAGATCGTCGAGCGCGCTCTGCACGGCGCGGTGGGGCCCGAGCAAGCCGCGCGGCTCGAGGGGGTGCGCGGCTACGTGCTGTCGGGTCGCGAGCCCGAGGGTGCGCGCGCCGCCTTCGCGAGCGCCGCCGATCACGCCGTGCGTGCAGGCGCGGTGCAAGAAGAGGCGACCTACCTCGTGGGGCTCGCCGCCGCCGGCGTCGACGGTGGATACCTCACGGAGGCCGACGGCGCGGCTCGTCGGGCCGCGCTGCTCTGGGAGGTGCTCGGGCGACCGGAGCGCGCTGCGCGTGCGTGGCTGTCTCGCGCGGCGGCGCACGCGGCGGCAGGTCGACGAGACGACGCGCTCGGCTTCGCCGAGCTCGCCATCGAGCACGCGCGCGCCGGGGAGGACCCACGCGCCGAGGGCTACGCGGTGTGCGTGCTCGCGGACATCGAGCCAGGCGGAGCCCACAGCGGGCGCGAGGCCGCCATCCGAGCGCTCGGGCTCTTGGGCACGACGGGCGAAGACGGACTGCGAGCAGCCGCACGCGCGTGGCAGCATGGCGCGGACGGTGGGCTCGATCGCGCAGCCCTCGACGCGCTCGCCAGCACCGCGCGCTGCACCCCGAGCGCGCGCTTCGAGTGGTGGTTCGCGCGAGCGCGCCGGAGCCTCCTGGAGAGCGCGACGGCGGACGGCGCGCCGGTGGTCACGGCGCTGAGCTCGCTCCGCGGAGCGAGCGCGCCGGTGTCGACCAAGGGGCGTGCGCTCGCAGAAGGGGCGGCGCTCGCGCGTGAGCTCGGGATGGGAGAAGCGGCGGTCGGACTCGAGCTCGGTGCCGCCGAGTTGGCCAAGCAGCTCTGCTCCAGGGCGGGGCCCGAGCTCGAGGAGGGGGTGCGGCGTGCGGCGTGGGTCGCGCGTGTGGTGCGAGTGGGCGAAGCCCACCCGGAGGACGCTCGCTCCGCGCGAGAGCTCGAAGCGCTGGTCCAGCGGCTCGCGGGCACCGAGCGCCTCGGTGAGCTGCTCCGCGCCGCGCTCGACGTGCTCGTCGCCTGGACGGGCGTCGAGCGAGGCCTCTTGCTGCTCCCCGGTCCAGACGGGCGACTGGTGCCACGCGTCGGGCGTCACCTCGCCCGACGCGATCTGAGCGAAGAGCAGCTGACGCTCTCGCAGTCGATCGCGCGACGCGCGGCCCTGGCCCGCGCACCGGTCGTGGCCGTCGATGCGGCGACCGAGCTGCCGGACCTGCACGCCAGCGTGCACGCGCTGAAGCTTCGCAGCGTGGTGGCCGTGCCGCTGATCGCACACGCGGAGGTGCTCGGTGTCGCGTACCTCGACGACCGCGTGCGGGTGGGCGCCTTCGGAGCGCGCGAGCTCGCGTGGATCCGGACCGTCGCGTCGCTCGTGGCGACGATGATCGCCGCGGAGCGCGCGCGCAGCATGTTGCGCCGAGAGGCTGGGCGGAGCAGGCGCCAGACGCGTTCGCTCGGCGAGCAGCTCGCGCAACGGGAGGCGGAGCTCGCCCAGGTCCGCTCGACCCGAGGCCTCGCGAGCGCCTTCGACGCCATCGTTGGCGACAGCCGCGCCCTCGGCGCCGCGCTGCGGGTGCTCGAGCGGGTCGCGCCCTCCGACCTGCCCGTCCTGCTGCTCGGCGAGTCGGGCTCGGGCAAGGAGCTCTTCGCCCGCGCGCTGCACGCGGCGAGCCCGCGGGCGAACAAGGCCTTCGTCTCCGAGAACTGCGGCGCGGTGCCCGAGACGCTGCTCGAGTCGACCCTGTTCGGCCACGTGCGTGGCGCCTTCACGGGCGCGGAGCGCGCGCGCGCGGGCCTGTTCGAGGCCGCCGACGGAGGCACGCTCTTCCTCGACGAGATCGGCGAGATGACCTTGGCGATGCAGACGAAGCTCCTGCGCGTGCTCGAAGACGGCATCGTGCGACCCGTCGGCGGTGAGCACGCGAAGAAGGTCGACGTGCGCATCGTCGCCGCGACGCACCGGGACCTCTCGAGCATGGTCGAGAGCGGGGGCTTCCGTGAGGATCTCTACTATCGCTTGTCGATCGTGCCGGTCCGCGTGCCGGCGTTGCGCGAGCGCCGGGAGGACATCCCCGCGCTCGTGCAGCACCTCCTGGCGAAGCACGCACCGGGCGTGCACGTGCGCCTCTCACCGGAGGCGCTGACGTTGCTCTGCGGCGCGAGCTGGCCGGGCAACGTGCGACAGCTCGAGAACGAGATCCGTCGAGCGTTGGTCCTGGGAGGCGACGAGATCGGCGTCGAGCACCTTACGCCGGGTCTGGGCGGTCCGTCGGCGTCGAGCGCAGGCCGCGCGCCGCGCGTCGGCCGTCAGACCCTGCGTGAGCAGGTCGACGCGCTCGAAGCGAGCCTCGTGCGGGAGGCGCTCGCAGAGACCGAGGGCAACCAGACGAAGGCCGCGAAGCAGCTTGGTTTGAGCCGCTACGGACTGCAGAAGATGATGAAGAGGCTCGGCGTGGAGCACTGAGCGAGCCGCCCCGCGTGCTTCGTGGCTCGCCTCAGGGCTCGGCGAGCAGCTCGCGTGCGCGTTTCTCGAGCGCGTCGAGGTGGTGTGGCTCGGTCTCGTAGAAGCCGCGCACCTTGCCGCGCTTGTCCACGAGCACGAAGCGCTCCGAGTGGAAGATCATGCCGCCGGAGTCGCGGCTGAGCACCTGCTTGAAGCCCTTCAGCACGACGTCTTCGACGTGCTTGGGCTCGCCCGTCAAGAATGACCACCTCGCCGGGTCGGCACCGTACTTCGCTCCGAAGGCGGTCAGCGCCTCGGGCGTGTCGGTCTCGGGATCGACGGTGAACGAGACGAAGCGCAGGTCGGGCGCGTCGGCCGTGCGTTTGGAGAGCGCCGACATCTTCTCGGTGAGGCGCGGGCAGATCGACGGGCAGGTCGTGAAGATGAAGTCTGCGATCCACACCTTGCCGGCGAAGTCGGCCTTCGAACGCTTCTGACCGGACTGGTCGACGAGCTCGAAACCCGGCAGGTCGAGCGACAGCTCCGCGCGCGGCTCCACGGAGACGACCACCGAAGGCGCGTCGCGTCGAGCGTCGGCCCGAGGCTCGCGGTCGCCGCAGCCTGCGCCGAGCAGGGACGCGCAGAGGCCCACGGTGGCGACGCCTGTGAGCCCGTCGGCGACGCGCGCTAGGGGCGAGGAGCGCATCAGCCGAGCCGCCATGCGTCAGCCGAGCTGCCAGGCGTCGCGGCCTGCGCTCAGCGCGACGAACAGCCCGACGAGGTAGATCATCGACACGAGGAAGAGCCACTTCGCCCAGCGCTCGCCCGTGCCGGCCCGCAGGCCCCAAGCACCCACCCCGAAGAAGAGGCCGCCGAGGCCGAGCGCCGTGTAGAGGTAGAGGTTCCCGCCGAGTCCGTAGGGCACGAGCAGGAGGCTCGTGAGCACCATCGCCGCGGTGTAGCGGACGATCTGGTGCCGCACGGTGCGCTCCCCGTAGACCACGGTGGCCACCTGCAGGCCGGCGCGCGCGTACTCGGCGCGGCGGAAGGTCGCGATCGCGAGGAAGTGGGGGACCTGCCACAGGAACATCGTGCCGAAGAGCACGAGCCCGGGGCCGTCGAGGGTTCCACGCAGCGCCGACCAACCGATGAGCGGCGGGATCGCGCCCGGCACGGCGCCGACCAAGAGCGAGAGCGAGCTGCGGCGCTTGAGCGGCGTGTAGGCCAGCACGTAGCTCAGCAGCGCGACGGCGGCGAGCAGCCCCGTCATGGGCTTGACCGCGAAGGTGAGCAGCGGGACCGATACCGCCGAGAGCAGCAGGCCGAGCGCGAGCGCGACGTCCGGGCTGAGTCGACCCGCGGGCAGCGGCCTGCTCGCCGTGCGGCGCATGAGCCGGTCCGAGTCGCGCTCGAGGTACATGTTGAGCGCGTTGGCGCCGGACACGACGAGCGCGGTGCCGAGCAGCATCGGACCGTAGGACTCGACGGCCGGGGCCTGGCCGAACCAGCGCGTGCCGAGCCAGTAGCCACCGAAGGCGGTGAGCGCCACGGTGGTCGTGATCCGCGGCTTCGTGAGGGCCACGATGTCGCGCGCGCGAGCGGCGAACGAGGCGGGCGCGTTCACGGCGGGCCGAGCCTCGACGGACGGACGAGGAGCCTCGAGCGCGGAGGCCTCGAACTCGGAGGCCCCGAACTGGGTAGCCCCAGTGGCGGCCAGAGCGCCCTCTGGCTCACAGGGTTGGGCGGCGACGGATACACGCTGCATCGCAAGGCTCGAGGTGGGACCGGGCGGGGTCTAGGGTCGATCGGCCGGCATCGCCAGGGATCGCGTCGGACTTAGCCGACCCGGTCCTGAGGAGCAAGCCGACCTCGCCTCGGCGTGGCACGTGCCGTGCAGCCCAGCCTGCTCATGAAGCTCGCCACCATGACCGTCACGCGTGTGAGCGAGGCGATGTCTCGCCCGGTGATCACCGTACCCGCGACCGAGACGCTCGCGGCCGCGGAGCACACCTTGCGTACCCACCGCATCGGGGGAGCGCCGGTGATCGGCAGCGCCGGGCAGATCGTCGGCGTGATCTCGCTCAGCGACCTCTCCGGCGCCACGAGCGCCGAGCGCGCGGAGAGCAGCGTGATGGAGCGCACGACGCGCATGCTCTACGGCGTCCGGGTCGACGACCCGCTCAGCCTGGCGCTGAGGCTCATGTCCGAGCAGAACATCCACCGCGTGCTCGTGCTCGACGACTCGGCCACGCTCGTGGGCATCCTCACGCCGATGGACGTCGTGCGCCACTTGCTCGCGAACAGCGGCGTCACCCAGCGCACCGACGAGCACCTCGGCTACGTCGAGATCACCCCCCGCGCGCAGCCTCCCGCAGACTCCCAGTGAGGCGCAGCCCCTGCACGCTCGTGCCAGGCTTGCGCCAGCAGCGTGCGCCGGGGCTCGCTCAGCCTTGCCGCGAGCGCTCCTCGAGCGAGGCCCAGACCCCCTTCGAATCACGCACGACGAGCGCCAGCGACACGGAGCTCAGGAAGAGGCACAGGCCGAGCATCGGGACGTCGGCGGTGCCTGGTACGAGCAGCACCAGCGACAGGGCGGCGAGCAGCGCGGGCACCTCGCGCCGCACGGTGAGCGTCGCGAGCGCGAGCACCGGTGCGATGGCCGCCTGAGCCCAGAGCAGGGCCGACGGCACCGCAGGCCAGGGTCGAGGCGTGAGCTGCTCCATGACACCGCGCAGCACGAGCCAGCTCGGCGAGTGCTCACTGGGCGGCGTCGAGAGCCAGCGCGCGACGAAGAAGCCCACGCCGATCGCGACGACCACCTGCGGGCTCAGCGCCCAGCGACCGCGCCGAGCGACGAAGGCCATCGCCACGAGCTGCGCGACGAGCGCGACCGCGAAAGACGCCGTGGCGAGGTGGCCGGAGATGCTCAAGGCGCGGAGCGCGATCTGCGGTTCGTGCACGCGTGCGATGGCGAGCTCGAGCAGCTCGGCCGAGCCCAGCCGCAAGAGAGAGGCCACGCCGGCGAAGATCCACACCAAGCCGACGTAGCCACCGGTCGGTCGCCTCAAGGCGTCGGCTCCCGCGAGCACGGCGGCGCTGCTCGCCGCGACCGCGAGTGTGACGAGCAGGACGGCGGGTGGGTGATCCACCGCGGCGGAGCCGCTCGTGGCGAGCACGACGAGCACGCCGAAGACCACGAGCGGGTAGCGCAGCATGCGCGAGGCGTCGGTCTGCGAGAGCTGCACGAGCATCGCGCCGAGCAGCACGGCCGAGCCGAAGGCGAGCAGCTGCGAGAGTATGCCGACGGCGATGTCTCCGCGCTCGACCCAATCGCTGATGCCGACGACCACCCCTCGCAGCGCCGGGAGGAGCGCCCGAGCGAGCAACATCGTGAGGATCATCAGCAGGGCGTAGGAACGCAGCGGCCGCAGCACGGCGAGCGCGAGCGGAGGCGCTGCGCGAGACGAGGGCGGGATCGGCGCACGGCGGGGCGAGGATCCGACCGCAACCGCGGTCTCGCGGCTCTCGGAGGCCGGCACGGGTCGCTCTTCGTCTTGGGGGGTGCCCGTCATTCGGCGCCTGGAAGGAGCGACGCGGCCTCAGCGCTTGCGCAGCGGCAGCAGTGGGCCGTCGCCCTCGCCTTCCGAGGGCGCCTCGCCCGGGCGAGGGCGCGGTCGCGGCGGAGCCAAGGGCGTGGGACGCGGCTTGGGCGCATCGCGGAGCATGAACGGTCGAGCGTTGCGGGTGGAGCAGGCATCGAAGGGATCGCGGTGGAACTCCCAGTGGAGGTACACCAGACCGTCTGGCGAGGCGATCGCATCCGGCGCCTTGCCGAAGGGCGAGGCGCGGTCGAGCGACTCGAGCGCGACCGCGTCGAACACGGTGCTGCCGCTGTTCTTGGTGATGCCGATGCGCACGATCTTGCCGTCGTCGCGCGAGAGCACGAGCTCCACGTGGGCGACGAGGTCCATCGAGCTGAGCATGTGGCCCTCGGGCAGACCCTGCAGTGAGGCGAGGAACTCGTCGCCGAAGATGGGGTGCAGCCTGTTGTGGATCGAGTGCAGGTACGACGCGAAGGGCACGCGCGCCGCGTTGAGGGCCGTCTGGTTGCCGGCCTTCACCGACGGGTCGTAGTTCTCGATCGCCGGACGCCAGCGCTCGAATTTGTTGGTATCGAAACGACCTCGATGTTTGCTCCGGATCGCGCGCCCGGCGGCGACGCGCTCGGCCTCGAGCTGCGCGGTGCCGACCGTGCGCTGGAACATGCCCCAATCGAGCCCGGGCGGAGCGCCCGGCCTACCGGCGGCCCCGAGCCCGAGCGAGCTCTTGACGTCGACCGAGGGGCCTTCGCGCCCCTGGCGGCTCGCGCCAGTGCGCTTGCCGCCACCGTCGCCGCCGGGGCTCTGGGGATCGATGCTCCAAGAGCCTTGCGCTCCGGTGACCGACTCATTCGCCCCCGGCCCCGCACCACCGAGCGAGGGCGCCTCGGCGCGCGCCACGGCGCTCGCTTCTCGGCCCGGGGCTCGCTCGCCCCCTCCCCCGGGCTCTGCGGCCGCGGCGGCTGGTGCCGCCGGCTCCGCGCCGGAGGAGAGCTTCTCGTCGCCTGGGCGCTCCTCGGCCTGGGCTACCTTGGTCTCGTCGGCGTTGCCTTCGTCCTCGCTGGGCCCCTTGGGGCTCGTGCCTGCCGTCGGGTCCGGATCGTCTCGGTCGAGCGAGCGATGCTTGGCCATCGTCTCCTCCTCGACCCGGTTCGCTTCGTCGGCGATGCGAGGTGCGTCGGGGTTGTCGGGCTGGTTCGGGGCGGCGTGCTGTCGGATCGCGATCCTGCGGTCGGGAGCGATGGGCGGCAGCGGCACCGCGGCGGCGGCCTTTTCCTCGGGTTTGGGCTCCTCGGGCTGCGCGCTCGGGGCCGCCTTGGGTGGCTCGACCGCGGCGACGGAGGGCGCGGGCGCGGGCGCCGGCTCCGCAGCCGGTGGAGCCTCGGGCTCGGCGCCGGGCTGGGCCGCCTGCTCGAGCGCCGCGATCTGCGCGAGCGCTTCTGGGTCGATGTCGACCTCCATCTCGGTGACCGTCGTCCGGCGCACCTCGCTGCGCACCCCATGCAGCATCGCGCGGATGTCGGCCCGGTCGCGCGCGTGTTTCTCGGCCACCATGACCGTGGCGGTCGCTCCGCCACCGCCCAGTAGGTGCACCACCACGGCGGCGGACACCCAAAGGACGAGCGGGATCTGGAGTTCGCGCGCCATGGGGACAGGTGAGCGAGCTCGGTCGACCCCGCCGTACGACGCCGATCCGCGCCCCGGAACCGCCGCGCTCGAACGGAGAAGCTACCACCCGCACGGGTGACCAGCAAACGGCCCCGGCGCACGCTCGTGGCCGGTCGAGTGGGCAGACCGGCTCGCGACGTCGGCGGGGGGGCCCCGGGGAGCCCGCGCCTTCTTCAGCCCTTGACGATCGCCTCCCAGTGCTCGGCGATCTCGGAGGGCGTCCAGGGCTCGCCGGCGTCCTTGAAGCGTCCGGCGGTCTGCACGACCTTGAACGCGTACATCTGCGCCCCGGACACGGCGAGCACGTAGCCGGTGCGCTGGCCCGCGAGCGACGAACCGAGGAAGACCGCGGCGGGTGCGACGTGCTCGGGGGTGAGGCTGCCGAGCGACTCGAACATCGGCAGGTCCTCGGTGAGGCGCGTCTTCGCGATGGGCGCGATGGCGTTCACGAGGATGCGGTGACGCTGCAGCTCGATCGCGGCGGTGCGCGTGAGGCCGTAGACGCCCGCCATCGCGGCGGCGTAGCCCGCCTGGCCCTGGTTGCCGATCATGCCCGCGACGCTGGTCGTCAGGATGATCCGCCCGCCCTCGCCCTGGGCGATCATCTGCTTCGCCGCCTTCTGCGTCATGAGCAGGCTGCCCACGAGGTGCACGTCGACGAGCGCTCGGAAGCGCGCGAGCTCGGTCTTGAGCAGCGACTGATCGAGCAGGATGCCGGCGTTGTTCACGAGCACGTCGAGCCGGCCGAAGCGCTCGACCGCGAGCTCGACGAGCGCCGACGCGCCCTCCTCGGTCGCCACCGAGTGCGTGCTCAGGGTCGCCTCGCCTCCGAGCGCCTCGATCTCGCGCACGACCGACGCGGCGGGCTCGTCGCTGCCGCCCGAGCCGTCGCGCTCGACACCCGTGTCGTTGACCACGACCTTCGCGCCCTCGCGCGCGAAGGCCAGGGCCTCGGCGCGACCGATGCCGCGCCCCGCGCCGGTGACGATGACGACCTTTGCTTCGACGAGCCCCATGTCCACTCCTCCGGGTCACCCGCGCGGGGACCGAGCCTCCGAGCCCTGCCCCGCCCGCTTCAGCGCACGCGCATGCCGGGCTTCGCGCCGGCATCCGGCGTGAGCACGAAGACGCCCTGCCCGTCGCCCGCGCATACGACCATGCCTTCGCTCATGCCGAACTTCATCTTGCGGGGCGCGAGGTTGGCGCACACCACCACGAGCTTGCCGACGAGCTGCTCCGGCGCGTAGTGCGCCTTGATGCCGGCGAAGATCGTGCGCCGCTCGTCGCCGCCGAGGGAGACCTCGAGCTTGAGCAGCTTCTTCGCCTCCGGCACGCTCTCGGCGCTGAGCACCCGCGCGATGCGCAGATCGACCTTGCTGAAGTCGTCGATGCTGCACTCGGGCGCGAGCGGGTCGGCCGCGAGCGAGGCGCCGTCGTCGTCGAGCACCTCGCCCTGCGCGCTGGGCGCGCCCTGAGCGACGGGCGCTACCGCAGCAGCGGCGGTCTCGACGCGGCTCGCTTCGACCATGGCCTCGACGGCCTTCGGATCGACACGCTTCATGAGGTGCGTGTAGACCGTGACGGGGGTGCCGACCAGCGCCGTGCGCGCGCAGGCGAAGGAGTCGTTCGGCACGCCGAAGAGCGCGGCGACGTCGTCGGCGAGCTTGGGCAGGATCGGCGCGAGGTAGACGACGAGCTGGCGGAAGAGGTTCAACGCGACCGAGCAGACCTCGACGACCTCGGCCTCCTTGCCGGGCTGCTTGGCGAGCGCCCACGGCGCCTTCCGGTCGACGTACTCGTTCGCGCGATCGGCCATCGCGACGACGAGGCGGGTCACCTTGGCGAAGTCGAAGGCCTCGTAGGCCTTCTCGACCTCGTCGCCCTCGGCCGCTGCGCGCGCGAAGAGGCCCTCGTCGTCGGGGTAGCTCGAGGTGAGCCCCGTGGTCGCCACGAACTTCGCCGAGCGGCTCGCGAGGTTGATGACCTTGTTGACGAGCTCGGCGTTCACCTTCTGGATGAACTCCTCGAGGTTGAGGTCGAGGTCGTCGACGCCGGAGCCGAGCTTGCTCGCGTAGTAGTAGCGGAGGTAGGCCGGATCGAGGTGCGCGAGGTAGGTCGACGCGAGCACGAAGGTGCCCTTGCTCTTCGACATCTTCTCGCCGTTCACCGTGAGGAAGCCGTGCACGTGCACCCGCGACGGCAGCGAGTAGCCGCCGAGCTTCAGCATCGACGGCCAGAACAGCGCGTGGAACTTCACGATGTCCTTACCGATGAAGTGCACGATCTCGCACTCGCTCGAGCGCCACCAATCGTCGAACTTCTCCCCGGTGCGCTCGCACCACTGCGAGGTGGCCGCGAGGTAGCCGATGGGCGCGTCGAACCAGACGTAGAAGTAGTGCCCCGGCGCGTCGGGGATCTCGAAGCCGAAGTAGGGCGCGGGGCGCGACACGTCCCAATCGCGGAAGGGCTGCCCCAAGAAAAAGCCCTTCAGGTAGTTCGCCATCTCGCGCGGCATGCGCCCCTCGGCCTGGATCCACTCCGTGATCCACGGGCGGTCGGGCTCGACGCTCACGAGCAGGTGCTCGGCGGTGGCGAGCTCGGGCACCGCGCCGCTCAGGGTGCTCCTCGGGTCGAGCAGCTCGGTCGCCTCGTAGGTGGCTCCGCACTTGTCGCAGTTGTCGCCGTATTGGTCCTTCGCTTTGCAGCGTGGGCAGCTGCCCTTCACGAAGCGGTCGGCGAGGAAGATCTTCTCGATCGGGTCGAAGAGCTGTTCGACGTGGGTCTCGGTCACGCGCCCCGCGTCGCGGAAGGCCTTCCAGATCTCACCGGCGAAGCGGCGGTTCTCCTCGGAGTGGGTGCTCCCGTAGTGATCGAAGCGGATCTGCAGCGCCTCGAAGTCGCGCTGGTGCGCCTCGCTCATCGACCCGATGATCTCGAGCTCGCTGCGGCCCTCTTGCCTCGCGCGCATCATCACGGCGGTGCCGTGCGTATCGTCGGCGCACACGTAGACGACGCGCCTGCCCTTCATGCGCATCGCGCGGACCCAGATGTCGGTCTGGGCGTACTCGACGACGTGGCCCAGGTGGATGTGGCCGTTCGCGTAGGGCAGCGCGCTGGTGACGAGCAGTCGTGAGTTCTGGAGCAACACCATGGGGGCCGCGCAGCGTGCACCAAGGCGCCCCGGGACGGAAGGCCTCGGTCTGGCCGCGGGCCGAGCGCGGAGCGCGAGCGAGCGATCGGCGGCCACGGCTTCGGCCGGATTCTTGGCTCCGCGCAGCGAGGCTTGCTACGCGCCGATCATGCTCCCTTCGAGGCTCGCGGCATCCACGCTCGGCGACGTGCTCGGCGCGCTCCTGCGAGAGGGAGCCACCGGCGTGCTCGCCCTCACCGAGCTCGACGGGCTCGGCGACGAGGACCAGCGCGGTCGGCACCTCGTACACCTCGTGGCCGGGCGGCCGGTCGCGGTGCGCACCCGAGGCGCGCGCCTCGGTGAGATCCTCAGCGCCTCGGGGCGCGCGCGCGGTCTCGACGTCGAGCGCGCGCTCGCCTCGCAGCGAGGGCGCCTCTCGGGAGAGGTGCTCGAGCTCAGCGGTTGCTGTACGAGCGACGACGTGCGCGCGGGGCTGCGCGAGCAGACGCGCCACCGGCTCGAGCGCCTCTTCGGCCTGCGTGACGCGCGGCTGAGCTTCCACGCCGCGCTCTTCGACGGGCTCGTGCCCCACGCGTGGCAGCGCGCCGCGCGGACCGCGCCGAGGCTCTCGGCCGCGGAGTTCCTGCATGGTCGTCCTCGCTCGCGCGTGCGCGTGCCCAAGTTCGAGGACGCCCGCTCGGAGGCGCTCGCGACGCTCGGGGTCGCGCCCGGCGCGAGCGGCGACGAGATCCGTCGCGCCTACAAGCGCCTCGTGCTCGAGCGCCACCCCGACAAGAGCCGCAATGACGGCGAGCGGCTGTCGCCCACGCGCGCGCTCGCCAAGATCACCGCCGCCTACCACCGCCTCACGAGCGCCTGAGGCGGCGCGACGGATCGGACCGGGCACGCCGCGCCCGAGGCACGGCTCAGCCCGCGCCGCCCACGCCCGGTCGCACGTGCTTGCCGCGGGCGCGCTCGACGACGTGCTCCACGACGTAGGCTGCGACCTGGCTGGGCTTCGTGCCGGGCCCGAAGCCGGCGTCGAAGCCGAGCTCACGCGCGAGCTTGTGGTCGATGCGCGGCCCGCCGAGCAGGAGGATGACCTGATCGCGCCAGCCCTCCCGCGTGACGAGCTCCACGAAGGCCCGCGCGTTCTCCTTGTGGCAGTCCCGCTGCGTGATGATCTGGCTCACGAGGATCGCGTCGGCGCTGACGCCGCGCGCGCGCCGAGCGAGCTCGTCGTTCTCGACCTGCGCGCCCAGGTTGTGCGCGTCGATGCACTTGTAGCTCTCGAGCCCCTTGTCGCCGTCGAAGCCCTTGTAGTTGATGATGGCGTCGATCCCGACGGTGTGCGCGTCGCTGCCCGTACAGGCGCCCACGATGACCACCTTGCGACCGAGCGTCTTGCCGAGCGCCTCGATCTCCTCGCGCTCGAGCGGTTTGTGCGCGAGCTCCTCGACGTGGATCGCCGCGGCGTCGACGCCGTGTCTGCTGCGCCCGTAGACGACGAAGTAGCTGTGCTCGGGCGAGACCTGCTCCATCGCCGTCACCAGCGGATCGGCGAGGCCGTGCGCCTCGGCGAAGCGCTTGGCCGCCTCGCGGGCGCGATCCCCGGGGAGGATCGCCAGCGTGAAGGTCATCTGGACCATGCCGTCGCCCTCTCGGTCGCCGTAGGCCCTCAGGATGTTCGACTCGCGCATGCGTGGGTTCCTCTCGGGAGGGGCGTCGGTGCTCGCCGGGATCAGGCTGCGGGCGCGCGCGGCGCCTCGCTCTCGAGCGCGTCGAGCAGAGGGTTCAGGTAGCCGGGCTCACGCGGCACGACGCCGGCGTAGCCCTTGCCGCCGGTGCGTGTGCGCTTGACGTCGCCGAAGGCGCCGTGGGCGATCGCCTCCCAGATGCCGTAGCGCTCCACCTCGCTGAGCAGCGTGTGAGCCTTGTCGAGCGTCTCCTTGGCGCGGGTCTCGACGATGCCCCCCGGCTTCCACTGGATCTCGTCGCCCAGGTGGCGCGCGGTGTTGAACACGTAGCGCGCGCTCTTGAGCGAGAGGTAGCGGTCCATCAAGAGCGGCGTGTGGATGGCCTCGCTGAACATGCCGAGCAGCTCGATCGACTGGCCGGTCATGACGCCCGCGAGGTTGAACATCGCGTCGTGCACGTGCGAGTGGAAGACGTCGCCGGTCTTGAACTTCGTGGGTGGCATCCACTTGATGGGGTGGCGATCGAAGATCTGCCTCACGAGCTGCGCCTGCGAGACCTCGTAGAGGAAGCTGTCCTCCCTCCACGGGTCGATCTCGTAGGCGTGGCCGAGGCCCATCTGCTCCGGCACGAGCCCGGCCCGCAGCGCGAAGGCCTCGTTGATGAACTGCGAGGCGAGCACGGTGTGGGCCTTCTCCACGGCGTCGGCGGTGGTGAGGTAGTTGTCCTCGCCGGTGTTGATCGTGATGCCGCTCCGCGCGATGACCCTGCGCGAGAAGTACTGGTCCACGAAGGTGCGGACCATGTTGATGTCGCGGAAGAGGATGCCGTACATCGCGTCGTTGAGCAGCATGTCGAGGCGCTCGACGGCCGCCATCCACGCGATCTCGCTCATGCAGAGCCCGCTCGAGTAGTTCGTCTGCTGCACGTAGCGGCCGACCTCGGGCCCGATCGCGTCGAGCGCCTCGCGGATGATCTTGAAGTTGGCCTGCGTCGCGTAGGTGCCGCCGTAGCCCTCCGTGGTGGGCCCCTCGGGCACGAAGTCGAGCAGCGACTGCGCCGTCGCACGGATGACGGCCACGATGTCGGCGCCTGCGAAGGCCGCGGCCTTCGCTTGGGTGGCGTCGTCGTGGATGTTGCCCGTGGCGACGATCACGTACTTGAGCGGCGTCGCGCCGAGGCCGAGC
This sequence comes from uncultured Polyangiaceae bacterium, assembly GCA_938004785.1. Taxonomy (GTDB): domain Bacteria; phylum Myxococcota_A; class Polyangia; order Polyangiales; family Polyangiaceae; genus CALKVW01. Next base: position 8,920 of record CALKVW010000139.1, on the reverse strand, counting down.
GTACGCTTGCGCCGCTCTCGCTCCTCGCTGGCGCGGTCGATCCGGGCGAGCGCCTCGTCCGTGTGGAGGAGCAGCGCGCGGCGCACCGCTTCGTCGCTCTCGCTGCCCTCCCCCGGCTTCGGGAGGCGCTCACCATAGGCGAGCTGCTCGGCCGCCTCTTGCACGCTCTCGGCTCCCGACGCGAGCGCGTGGCCGAGGAACCACGCGACGCCGTGCCCGATCGACGACTCGGCGTGGATGCGATCGACGAGCGCGTTGGCGAGCGGGCGGCCGTCGGCGTCGGCGCCCTCGACGCCGTAGGCGCGCGCCACGGTGCGCTCCACGCCGACGGTGGTGTGGCGATCGATCGTGGACTGGACGTCGGAGGCGACGGCGGCGGCGAGCTCGCGGCAGTGGGCCACCTTCTCGAGATCGACGGGAACGCGTGCCATGGCGCGCTCTTAGCACGATCGGCCCAGCTCGTCGGCGCCCGTCGCGGGTAGGGGCCGGACCTCAGCGCCCCGACCCGGCGCGCAGCGCCTCGAGCGCGGCCTGCTCCATGATCCCTCGGGGAGGCTCTCCGCCGAAGAAGCGCGCGTAGCCCGCCTCCGCCTGCCGCACCAGCATGCCGAGGCCGCCCCGCGCCTCGAGACCACGCGCGCGGGCCGCGCGCACGAGCGCGGTCGCCTCCGGGCGGTAGACGAGATCGTAGAGCGCCGCGCCTTCGCCGAGCGCGCTCCACGGGAGCATCGAGACGAGCAGCGCGCCGTCGTCCGCGCCGAGCATGCCGACGCTCGTCGCCTGGAGCACGAGCTCGATGCGCCCGGGCGGCTGCAGAGGCGCGCCCGCCGTCGGCCAGGGGAGCCGCTCGTCGGGCTCGTGCGGAGCTCGCTCGGCGCCCGCCTCCCGCGCTGGCTCGAAGCGCCGCGCGACCTGCCAGACGGTCCGGCAGCCGGCCCGGCGTGCAGCGACCACGGCTGCGCGCGCGGCCCCGCCCGCGCCGAGCACGAGGGCCGTGACTGGACGCGTCACGAGCGGCTCGATCTCGGCGAGCAGCGCCCCGACGTCGGTGTTGTCCGCGCACACCTCGCCGTCCGCGGTGCGGAAGAGCAGGTTCGACGCGCCGACCTCGAGCGCCTCCGGGGTCGCGCGCCCCGCGAGCTCGAGCGCCGCGCGTTTGTGGGGCAAGGTCACGTTCGCGCCGAGCCGCTCTCCGGAACGGATGCGCGCGATCTCGCCCGCGAGCGCCGACCGGTGTGGCACGTCGACGAGCTCGTAGGATGCGTCGCGCCCCGCGGCACGGAAGGCGGCCTCGAACATCACCGCCGACAGCGAGTGTCCCACCGGGTGGCCGTAGAGCGCGAGCCGGGCCGTGCTCACGGCTCGCGGGCGCCCGGACCCGCGACTTCTCCGTCTTCGAGGACCTCCTCGATCCGCGCCCGCAGGCGCCCCTCGGCGAGGCGCACCACGACGCGCTCGCCCGGGGCGGCAGCAGAGGCGCGACGCAAGACGCGGCGCTGCTCGTCTTCCACGATCGCGTAGCCACGCGCGAGCACCCCGAGCGGGCTGAGCGCGTGCAGCCTCGCGGCCGCGCCGGCCAGGACCAGACGACGCATGGAGAGCTGCGCCACCATCGCCTCGCGCAGCCGCGGCGGCAGGGGCGCGAGCCTCGCCGTCTCCGATACGACGCGCCTCTGCATGGCGCGATCGGCGCGCGTGGACAGGCGCGCGATGCGCTGCTGGGCGTCGCGCAGGACCGACGTGGGGTGCCTCGCCGAGAGGCGACGTTCGAGGCGCGTGAGCCGCTCCCTCCGCGTCGCGAGCGCGGCGCGCGTGGCGTCGGCGAGGCGCTCACGGAGATCGTCGAGGCGCTCGCCCGGCGCGTCGAGCGAGCGTCGTGCGGCCTGCTCGAGCTCGCGGCGCAGGCGCATGAGCTCGGCGAGCCTCGCCCGCGCGTCGACCACGACGAGCTCGGCTGCCTGCGAGGGCGTGGACGCGCGTACGTCGGCCGCGAGATCGACGAGCGTGACGTCGACCTCGTGCCCGACCGCGGTGACGACCGGCACGGGAGAAGCCGCGACGGCGCGGACGAGCAGCTCCTCGTTGAACGCGGCGAGGTCTTCCACCGAGCCGCCGCCGCGCGCGAGGATCACGACGTCGACCTCCGGGTGACGCGTGACGAGGCGCAGCGCCTCGGCGAGTCGCTCGGCGGCCTCGGGCCCCTGGACGGGCGCCGGGCTGAGCACGATGCGCACCCGCGCGCGGCGCGCAGCCACCTGGACGATGTCGTGCAGCACCGCGCCGTCGCGGCTCGTGACGACGCCGATGGCCCGCGGCTCGGTGGGCAGCGGGCGCTTGCGCGAGGCGTCGAACAAACCCTCGGCGGCGAGCTTCTGCTTCCGCTTCTCGATCGCGACGAGCAGGCTGCCCCGACCGGCGCCTCGCACGGACTCGACCACGAGCTGCACGCGCCCTCGCGGCGCGTAGAAGGTGACGCGCCCCACGAGCACGAGCCTCGCCCCCTCGGCGAGGTGCTTGCGCACCCGGGACGCGGCGCTCTTGTACATCACGCAGTCGATGCACGCGTCCTCCGCTTCGTCTCGCAGCGTGAAGTAAGCGTGGCCGCTGCCCACCTCGCGTAGACCCGAGACCTCGCCCTCCACGCTCACGCCGTCGGTCCTGCGCTCGAGCAACACGCGCAGCCGCCGGTCGAGCTCGGCGACGCTGAGGATCTCGCGCTCCTTGACGGGAGCGGTCGAGCCCGCCTCGGCAGGTGCGGACGCAGGCGTGGCCTCGCTCGGCTCCGGGCGCGGCCTCTCGAGAATCGGGTCGGCGTCGTGAAGCGGTGCGCTCACGCCGCGAGCCCAGCACGGGCGAAGCCGCTTCGCAAGCCCACGGCGCCGCCGGCGCGGGGGCTTCCACCACGTTCGCCCGGTGCTACGCTCCTGACGAGGCTCGGTGGAGGTGCGGTTGGCCGACGGAGCATCCACGCGCACGGTTGAGGTCGACGCCGATCGCTCGGAGAGCGATCCGAGCGCGCTGAGCTTCGTGCTCGGTGAGCCCGCCGTCCCTCGGCAGGAGCGCTCCGACGTCGAACCTCGCCGGCGGCTCACGCTCGCGAGGCTCGGCGCGCTGAGCCTCGTGCTCATCGCCGTCGCGGGGGCCGCGAGGCTCGGGGCGAGCGCGCCGAGCACGTGGTCCCTCGCGGTGGGCGCCCTGGCTTCGCTCGTCACGGCCGGCCTGTGGTGGCGAGCGCAGCCGGGGGCCTCGCGCCCCCGCGTGGAAGCGGCGGGCAGGGGCGTCGAGGCCGCGAACCAAGCTGCGGCCGGTGACCCGGAGCGACGCGCGCTCGAGATCGGCGCGCGCGAGCTGCGACTCCGCCGGGGAGACACGACGCTGCTGACGATGAGCCTCGACGAGGAGCTCGGCGTGATGCTGCTGTCGAACCGCAGACGCGACAGGATCGCGGCGGCGGTCACCTCCCCCACGCAGACCTTGATCGTGGCCGCGCGCCTCGACCCTCGCGACCCGACCCGGGAGCGTCTGCTCTCGAGGTGCACGGTGCTGAGCGACGACGAGTCGGCGCTCGACGCGGTCGGGCCCGACGGTCAGGCCGTGACGCTGGGAATCGATGCCTTCGCGGCCTGGCTCGGAGCCGTCGAGCGCCTGGCGCCGAGCTCCGCGGGCCGGCTCGTCCTGTCGGACCAGCGAGGCGAGCGAGTCGTGCTCGACGAACAGCAGCTCGGCACCCGGCTCGGTCGCGTCGACCTCACGCGACCTCTCGAGTGGAGGCCCATCCTCTTCCAGGAGGCCTTCGGGCAAGCGGTCTCGCTCTATCAAGGGACGTGGGTGCGGCAGGGCGGCGTCGAGCTCGTGCTCGTGTCGTTGCTCACCCCTTCGTTCCTCGAGATGTCCGGTCGGCGCAGCGAACCTCCGAGGCCGAGTCAGCCGCCGCCGAGCGAGCTCGATCGGCTCGCGGTGCGTGACCAGCGCCTGCTCCGGGCCGGACCCGCAGACCCACCGCCGAGCGAGCAGCGGATCGCGATCGACGGCGTCTTCGTCGTCCCCCTCCGCGCAGCGCTCGATCAGGCGCCGCGCGCTTCCTCGCGGCGAGCGGCGGCGAAACACGCCTGAAGGCGCTTGCGCCGGTGGCCCGTCGGCACTAACTCGACGCCCCTACGGATCGGGCGAGGCTCGCCCTACGATCCTCGACCCCCCGGAGGCGCCATGGCCGTCGACATCCAGAACCTGTTCAACGTCACCATCCCCGCGGCTCTCGAGAAGAACGCCGACGCGGCGAAAGAGATCGGCGCGAAGTACCAGTTCAAGATCACCGGCGACGGCGGCGGTGAGTGGTTCCTCGACCTGACCGCCTCCGGCCCCAAGGCCGAGTCGGGCGCCCCCGGCGGCGCGGACTGTACGCTCACGCTCACCACGGAAGACTTCCAGAAGCTCCACGAGAACCCCGACGCCAACGGCATGTCGCTGTTCTTCGCGGGCAAGCTCAAGGTCGAGGGCAACCAGATGCTCGCGATGAAGCTGAAGAAGCTCTTCGCGCTCGCCTGAGCGCTCGTCCACCGAGACCCCGATCCATACGCCGCGGCACAGCGCCGTGAGCGACCGAGCGAGGCAGGGCGCGGCGTCGAGCCGTCCCCTGCCTCGATCGTTTTGCGCCGCCCGAAAACCGGAGCTCTCCCCATGCCCATCAGCCCCGCCTGTCGCCCCCTCGAGGGCGTGCGCGTGCTCGACCTGTCCCGGCTCATCCCCGGCCCCCTCGCGACGCTCGTGCTCGCCGATCTCGGCGCGACGGTCGACAAGATCGAGGACTCGGGCCAGGGCGACTACCTGCGGCACATGCCACCCGAGGTGGCCGGCACCAACGTGGCCTACGGCACGCTCAACCGCGGGAAACGCAGCGCGGTGCTCGATCTCAAGTTGGATGCCGGTCGAGAGGCGCTGCTCTCGATGCTCGGGAGCTACGATGTGCTCTTCGAGCAGTTCCGGCCCGGCGTGCTCGCTCGACTCGGCCTCGACCCGGAGGAGCTGCGACGGCGACACCCCCGGCTCGTGCTCTGCTCGCTCACCGGCTACGGCCAGACCGGCCCCTACGCCGGGCGCGCCGGTCACGACCTCAACTACCTCGCCCGCTCCGGGCTGCTCGGCGCGATGGGGCCGTCCGGCCAGCCGCCGGCGGTCCCCGGCTTCCAACTCGCCGACGTGAGCGGCGGCCTCTGGTCGGTGATCGGCATCCTCGCAGCGCTGCGCGAGCGCGATCGCTCCGGCCTCGGCGCCTGGGTCGACATCGCCATGAGCGAGAGCACGCTGCTCTTCGCCGCGACGAGCCTCGCACCGGCGCTCGCCGGGCAAGCCGGCGCACGTGGCGAGGAGCTCTTGACCGGCGGCATCGCGCCGTACCGCACCTACGCCACGAGCGACGGTCGCGCCGTGGCGCTCGCCGCCCTCGAGCCCAAGTTCTACCTCGAATGTGCCCGCGCCCTCGGTGTGGAGCCCACCCTCGACGATCTGCGGCCCGGACCGCACCAAGCCGAGCTGGTGCGGCGCTACGAGCAGGTCTTCGCGTCGAAGAGCTTCGCCGAGTGGGTCAGCTTCTGCGCCTCGCGCGACATCATGCTCGAGCCCGTGCTCGCCCCTTCCGAGCTGCGCGGCGACGAGCAGCTCTCCGCCCGAGGCATGTTCTTCGACCTCGAGACCGAGCACGGCAAGCTCCCTCAAGTCCGCACCCCGGTCACACCCGAGGGCGCGGGCTACGCCCCTCCACCGCGACAGGGCGAGCATACGCGCTCCGTGCTCGCCGAGGCCGGCCTCGACCCGGCCCGCATCGACGCGCTCATGGCGAGCGGCGCGGCGCGCTGAGCGCCGCCCGTCACGGCGGAGCCCAGCGCGCCGCGACAACTTCGCCGAGCCCGCTCAATCCGCTCACACGGCGCGCTGCAGGGTGCTAGCTTCGCCAGCGTGTCGGAGATGCACTGCCCCCAGTGCGGTACGCCGTGCGGGGAGGCCAACAAGTTCTGCCCAGGCTGCGGCTTCCCGATCTCCGAGCTGCAGACGCCGAGCGCGGATCCGCTCGTCAACACGACGCTCCCCGGCGGCTACGTGATCCTGGAGCTCGTCGGCATCGGCGGAATGGGCCGCGTCTACCGCGCCGAGCAGAAGGTGCTCGGGCGCACGGTGGCGGTGAAGATCATCCACCCCCACCTCCTCGGCGACGAGAGCGCGTCGGCCCGTTTCATCACCGAAGCGCGCGCCGCTTCGCGCCTGAACCACCCGAATTCGGTCGGCGTCATCGACTTCGGCCGGAACGGCTCGCAGCTCTACCTGGTGATGGAGTACCTGCGCGGGCGAGACCTCGCGCGCGTCACCTACGAAGACGGCCTGCTCGCCTTCCCGCGCATCGTCGACGTCATGTGCCAGGTCCTCGCGGCGCTCGGAGAGGCGCATCACCTCGGCATCATCCACCGCGATCTGAAGCCCGAGAACATCGTGCTCGAGGCGACCCGCTCGGGAGGCGACTTCGTCAAGGTCGTCGACTTCGGTCTCGCGAAGATGCGAGAGACCGCGAGCAACATCACGAGCCCAGGCTTCGTGTGCGGCACGCCCGACTACATGGCGCCGGAGCAAGGCCGCGGCGATCCGATCGACGCGCGCAGCGACCTCTACGCCTGCGGCGTGATCCTCTACCAGCTGCTCACCGGGAGGCTGCCCTTCGAGGCCGAGTCGCCCACGCAGGTCGTGCTGATGCACCTCTCGCAGCAGCCGCCCGACATGCGGAAGGTCGCGCCGGAGCGCAACATCCCGCAGCCGCTCATCGACGTCACGCTCAAGGCGCTCTCCAAGAACGCCGACGACCGCTACAAGGACGCCGAGGACTTCATCGCCGCGCTGAGGGATGCGCTCGAGCCGCCCGAGCGGAGCTCGAGCCAGCGTCACCAGTGGGGCTCCGCCGAGCAGGGCACGAAGTGCCCCTCGTGCGGGGCGCTGGTCCCTGGCGCCCAGAAGTTCTGCGGTGAGTGCGGCGAGCGCGTCTCGCACGGCGCCGCAACCGGCAACGCCGACGCGGGCGCACGCGATCGGCAGGTCCACGTCCCGAAGCTCCCGCTGCCCTTCACGGGCCGCGACGAAGATCTCGACTGGCTGGACCTGCAGCGCGCCGAGATCGGCTCCTGGGTCACGACGGCGCGGTTGGTCGGGGAGCCGGGCGTCGGCAAGACGCGCCTCTTGCGGCACTTCCTCCGCGCCGCGCAGGGGGCAGGCGACGTGGTGGTCGAGACGGGGCCCGATCCGTGGTGGGCCGAGGTCGGCTACCACGCGCTGCGCTCGGCCATCGTCGGCCTCGCAGGCCTCCCGGAAGACGGCGGCAAGCTGAGCGACTGGGTCGGCGCGACGCCCGAGGCGCGCCGCGGGCTCGAGGCGATCTTCGGACACCAGCAGGGCTCGATCGAGCCGCCGCCTCCGCCGTGGGCGCTCGAGCACGAAGACCCGGCTGCGTCCGGGGCGCGCTTCTTCGCGAGCGAGGCCCTGCGCTGGGCGATGTCGCGCGCCGCACGCGAAGCCGACAAGCACAGCATCCTGCTCGCGATCGACGATCTGCACGCGGTCGACGGCGCGAGCCGCAACGCCTTCCTCGACGTCGCGCAGGACCCGCCGCTCGTCGGCCTCTTGATGATCGCGACCCACCCTCCCGACTTCGAGCCCGAGTGGGGCGGCCCCGTCCGCGAGCTCACCGGACTGCCGCTCGGCGTGGCGACCTCACTCGTCCGCGGCCTGGGCAGCGTGAGCCCGAACGGCGCCACGCCGGCGGGTGACTCGAGCGGCAAGACCATCTTGCCCATGTACGTCGAGCAGATGGTCCGCTTCTCGCTCGAGGGAGGCGAGTCCCCTGCGCCGCGCCTGGGCGATCTCGTCGCGCAGCGCATCGAGCGCCTCCACGCCGATGCACGCAAGATGCTGCAAGCCGTGGCGGTGCTCGGCGACGCGACCGACCCGAGCTCGCTGCTCTCGATCCACGACTTCCAGGATCTCGACGCGGTCGTCGACGAGCTGCGCACGGCCGGCATGCTCGAGCTGCACGACGGCAAGATCGGCACGACCCACCCGCTCATCCGCGACGTGATGCTCGCGACGATCCCTGCGGGCGTGAAGCGCGAGCTTCACGAGCACGCCGGCGTCGACGAATCCGGCGCGGTCCGCGATCTGCCGACCGAGGTGCTCGCGCTCCACGGCTACCACGGCCAAGACGCCTTCGAGGCCCTGATGCTGCTCGAGACGGTGGCGACCCGCGCGGCCGCGCGCGGCGATCGCCTCGGCGCCGTGCTCGCGCTCCGCCGCGCCGTCGAGGTGGCTCGCCGCGAGCTGTTCCGAGGTGAGATCGACGATCCGGTGAGGGCCGTGTTGATCTTCAGCCGCAAGCTCGGCGAGGCCCTCGTCCGCGCGGGTGATTTCCACGACGCGAACGGCGTGCTGCTCGAGGCGCTCGATCTCGCCGGCCCCACGGGGCGCGACCGCGTGCAGGTGCTGGGCACGCTGGCCTACGCATCGAAGGAGCGCGCGCGGATCGACGAAGCCAAGCGCTACCTCGCCGAGGCGATCGCCCTGGCCAAGGACGAGCTGCTCGTCGATCTGGTCGACTCGCTCGAGCGCGCGAGGGTGGCCTGGGCGCTGCGATGAGGCCGCGCCGCGAGCCCTCGGCCGCGAGCGCGATGCCCAGGGAGCTCGCGCCCGGACCGATGCGCCGCGCTCCGGCATCGAAGTAACATCAGGGCTTCGCATGCAGGCCTCCGCGAAAGCCCCCCCGCAGGAACGACGCCCGTTCATCGCGCGCTGGGATCTCGACAAGACCTACCTGCGCACCGATTTCGACACCGTGCGCGATCTGCTGCGCACCGCGATCGAGCGCCCCGATCAGAAGCGCACCGTGCCCGGC
>CALKVW010000138.1 GCA_938004785.1 uncultured Polyangiaceae bacterium | reverse complement strand
CGGGCATGTCCGGGTCCGCCTTGATCAGCTTCTCGACGTCCTCTGGCACGCGGCCAGCGAGCTGCATCAGCTCGTCGAGGTTGTCCTCCAGCACGTCGGCCAGTGCGCGGAGCGTCTTCTCCGTCGGCGGGCTCGGGTCGAGGCAGTTCTCGACGCGCGACAGGTACGTCGGCGACACGCCGACCTTGTTCGCCGTCTCGCGAAGGCTCAGGTCGCGGGCGATGCGCACGCGCTTCAGTCGATGTCCGAGTTTCTCTCGCTTGACCATTTCGCTCGCTCGTCCCGGGCGGCAGGCCCAGGAGGTAGTGTGCAGTAGATACTGCACACTACACACCCAGCGCAAGAGGGATCAGGCAGTGGATGATCTCCCTGTCCCACCGCGCCCATCGGGACCGCGTTTTCCGTCCCATGAACGCGATCCCGACGCCGCCCGCGAGCGCGGCCGCACTTGCCACCGAGAGCGCCGAGGAGCGCCGCGCCGACCGTGAGCGCCGCCTCGACGAGGCCGCGTCCATCCTCGCCAAGACGCTGCTCGACATGTGGCGGCGCGAGCACCGCGCACGACGAGAAGCAGCCAGCGGAGGTGCGTCGTGAGGTCGGCGCTCTCGCGGGCTCTCGCCTTGTCTTCCACCGGGGAAGAAGCCGTCATGCCCGAGGCGCGCGGGCACGGTGCTCTCGCGAACCACGGAGGCACGATGAACAAAGCGACCACGAGATCCCGCGGCGAGATGCGCAGGCTCGAAGACATGCCGAGCCAGCTCGCCGCACTCGAGACCATGAACGTCCCGGCGCTCGCCGAGAAGTACCGCGAGCTCTACGGCGAGCCAACCCGCTCGCGGAACCGGGCGTACCTGAAGAAGCGCCTGGCCTGGCGCATCGAGGCGAACTTCCAGGGCGACCTCTCGCAAGGCGCCATCGCGCGCATCCAGCAGCTCGGCGACCAGCTCCCTGAGCGCTGGCAGATGCGGCTCGGGCAGCCCGCGAACGCGGCCGACGCGACGAGCGACGACGCCCCGGCGCCGACGACGCAGCCAGTCCTCGCGCCGACGGAGCCCCGCGATCCCCGCGTGCCGCCGCCGGGCACCGTCATCAGCCGCGTCTTCGACGGCAAGACCCACGAGGTGACGGTCTGCGTCGAGGGCTTCGAGTACGCGGGCCGAAAGTACAAGACGCTCTCGGCCATCGCGACGCAGATCGCCGGCACGCGCTGGAACGGCTACCTCTTCTTCGGGCTCAAGAAGCGCGGCGACGGCGCGAGTGAGGAGAGCGCGGCATGAGCAGCGACTTCTTCCGCACCCGCATGGGCCAGACGTTCTACGAAGCGACGATGCCGTCGCTCGTGCGCGAGCTGGCGCGCCTGAACCAGAATCTCGAGCGGCTCGTCGCCATCGCCGAGAAGCGAGGGGCGAAGCCCGCCGAGCCCGTGCCCGTCGCGACCGCGCCGGAGGAGCGATGAGCCGGCGCCCCACCAGGAGCAGCGTCGAGCCCGAGGCGAGGCGCGTCGCCATCTACACGCGCAAGTCGACGACGATGGGTCTCGAGCAGGAGTTCAACTCCCTCGACTCCCAGCGCGAGTCCTGCCTCGCGTACATCCAGCGCCAGCCGGGTTGGAAGCTCGTCGACGAGCGCTACGACGACGGCGGCTTCACTGGCGCGAACATCGACCGCCCCGCGTTTACGCGCCTGATGGCCAACGTCGAGGCGGGCAAGGTCGACGTCATCGTCGTCTACAAGGTCGACCGCCTCTCGCGCTCGCTCCTCGACTTCGTGAAGGTGATGGAGCGCCTCGGAGCAGCGGGCGCGTCGTTCGTCTCGGTGACCCAGAACTTCTCGACGGCCGACGCGATGGGCCGGCTGACGATGAACATGTTGATGTCCTTCGCCGAGTTCGAACGCGAGATGATCAGCGAGCGCACGCGCGACAAGATCGCCGGTGCCCGTCGCAAGGGGAAGTGGACGGGCGGGCCGGTGCCCTACGGCTACTCGGTGAAGGACAAGAAGCTCCTCGTCAACGAACTCGAGGCACGCGTCGTCCGCGAGGCCTTCGACCTGTTCCTGATGCACCGCCAGCAGGCGAAGGTGGCGCACCTGCTGAACGAGCGGATGCTCCTGCCGCGCGGCTCCAAGGTCACCAAGAAGCTCGCATGGTCGAAGGAGGGCATCGGCCGCATCCTCAAGAGCCCGATCTACGCGGGCTTCATGATGTACGGCGACGAGCTGCACCCCGGCGAGCACCCGCCGCTGATCGAGGAGTCCACCTACCGCGCCGCCCAGGCCATCCTCGCGGGCACGAGCCGCGTGGTGCGGTGGACCGGCACGAACCCCGACTACGTCCTGCGCAGCCTCGTGCGCTGCGCGCTCTGCGGCGACATGATGTGCCCGGGCTCGACGACGAAGCCCTCCACCGGGAAGACGCACAGGTACTACCGGTGTTCGCGGCGCGAGAAGTACGGCAAGGACCAGTGTGCCGGAAGGCCGCTGCCCGCCGCCGCGCTCGAGGAGTTCGTCGTCGCCCGCATCTCGAACGCGACCGCCGACGGCTCGCTGGCCGAGCGCGTCGCGAAGCACCTCGAGACGCTCACCGCCGGCAAGGGCGAGGACTTCGGCAAGCTGCGCGCGGAGCTGGCGACGAAGATCGCCGAGTCTTCGGCGACCGCCTCGAGGCTCACCGAGGAGTTGGTGCGCCTCGACGGTCGCGCCCGCGAGCTCATCGAGCAGAAGCTCGGCGTCGAGGCGGATCGTCTCGCCGCGAGCGAGCAGCAGCTCCGCGACCTGGAGCGCGACGCCGCCGAGTTGGAGATCGCCAGGAAGGACCACGCCTGGTTCGTCGCCGCGCTCCGCGACTTCGCCAAGGTCTGGGTGAACATGTCGCCCGACAACCAGGGGCGCTTCCTGCGCGCGCTCATCGACAAGGTGGTGGTCGACGAGCACAAGGGCACGTGCCGCGTCGAGCTGATCGACTTCGGCGCCGCCGCGGGCACGAAGGAGGCAGCGTGAGCGACCGGCAGACCAGCGACGAGGACGCGAGGAAGAACACGCCGAGCGACTACCGGGTGATCGAGGAGCCGATCTACTGGCGCCGGAGCCGCAGCGTGGAGCTCACCCCGACGCCGCCGCCCGACAAGCCCGAGCCCGTGCGACGCCCCGCCACGGTCGCCCGGCAGCTCGCCCTCGCGCACCACCTGCAGGCCGCCATCGAGCGCGGGTTCGTGGCCGACCAGGCCGCCCTGGCGCGCAAGCTGGGGCTCACGCGCGCCCGGGTCACGCAGCTCTTCGATCTGCTCATGCTGGCCGCCGACCTCCAGGAGCAGGTGTTGGCCCTCGAAGCCGTCGACGGTGCCGAGCCGATGGCCGAGCGGACGCTCCGGGCGGTGGCGCACGCGGGCACGTGGGCTGAGCAGCGGGCGGCGTGGAATGATTGGGCTGTCACGCTCCGCGGTCCAGGCGCCTAGATAGGTGAAGTAGGCGCTGCGGCTGCCCAGGAGTTCTGACCATGTACAAACCCAAGCTCATTTCCATCTTGACAGTTCTCGTCGGCGTTGCCGCAGCATCCGTGCCGGCCACCTCGTTCGCGGGCACGCCGCCCTCGCAGGACTGCCTCCTGCGCGACCACCGGATCACTTCTGTGACGCCCTACCGAGTCGAAGAGCGGATCGGCAAGAACTCCGTCCAGCGACTTCGTGGGGCAGTGGTCTTTGTTCAGGCCGAACCCGGCCTCACCGCGGAGTGGCTCCAGCTGAAGCTCGCTCGACACATCGCGCAGATGCGGAGCCCCGCAGCTATGCCGGACTGCGCTTTCGACGTAGACGACGTAGCGGTCCGCGTCGAGTCGGGCGGCACCGGCTTCCGTGTGCGGATCAGCGCGCGCGACACCGACACGGCGGAAGAGGTGTTGCGTCGTGCGCGGCTGCTCCATTCATGACCACCATGGAGGTAACGTACCGACTCCCGGGTTCATGACGGGATCCGGGAGTCCAAACGATGCGAACCGAATCGAACACCCTCGACGCCCTCATGGCGCGTCTCGCCGACGGCGACCGCGCCGTGTTCGCGCGCGTGTTCGAGCTCCTCTGGGGACCCATTCATCGACTGTGCATCACGTTGCTCAAGAACGACGCCGACGCGGCTGACGCTGCCCAAGAAGCCATGCAAAAAATCCTCGAGCGCGCCTCAGACTACGACAAGAGCCGACCGGCTATGCCGTGGGCCATGGCGATCGCTGGCTGGGAGTGCAGGACCTTGGCGCGCAAGCACGTGCGTCGGCGAGAGGTCGACGACGCAGGTCACGAGCAATCCGGGGAACACCCAGAGGAGGAGTTCGTTCAGCGTAACCTGACCGCGGCTGCCATCGCCGCGCTTGGGGAGCTCTCGGAAGCTGATCGCGAGACGCTCGTCGCGACGTTCTGGGACGAGGCGGCTTCTGTCTCGGGCGCCACGCTGCGCAAGCGGCGCGAACGCGCCCTCGATCGGCTCAGGAAGACCTTCAGGAGGCTCTATGGACTCGACTGATCTCACGCATTTGCAGCGGCGTGTTCGGTGGGCCTACGAGCTGGGGCGGCTGCGGCGCGCGCTCCTCGGCGTAGCGCCGGTGCTCGTCATCGTCGCTGTCGCAGCGTGCGTCGCGCATCGTCCGGTCTCGACGCTTTGGTTTGGCCTGGCGACGGTGACCATCGGCGCCGCGATGCTCTGGTACGGTCGGGATCCGCAGAAGGCTGTGCTCCCTGGGATCGCGGCGGGCCTCGTGCCGTTGGTGTTCGCGCTGTGCGCCAACCACATGCACGCGTGCGGCGCTAACGGTTGCAGCTCCCTGTGCGTGCCCGCATGCGCCCTCGGCGGGGTGGTCGCGGGGCTCGCGGTCGCGAGCGTGGGCAACCAGCGGAAGGCCGGGCCTTGGTTCTGGGTGTCGGCTTCGTCGCTGGCGCTCCTCACGGGGGCGATGGGGTGTGCTTGCATCGGCTATTCGGGCGTCGTCGGACTTGGCGTTGGCTTCGGTGCTGGGATGGTCCCGGGGCTGCTTCGCCGGGCGTTCGGCGAAAAATCAACCTGAGCCCGTCACGCTCGTCGTCCGTGGCGCCTAGACGACCAGACCTGCCCCGGTGGGCTCCGGGGGAACGAGACTTAGGAGACAGACGATGCGCTTTCGATGGCACCTCCTCGCTACCCTGACGTTGACCCTAGCTGCGTGCTCGGCGGAGGAGCCCGCACCCGAGTCCGAGTCCGAAGACCGAATCTTCGCCGCGGTGGAGGACGACGGTGTACTCGCTGTAATCGACGGCGAAAGCGGGGAGCTGCTGCGCACGACGGATCTCTCCCTGACCGCGCACGGAGCGACGGTCAAGGTCATGGCCCACAACGTGCAAGCTGCACCCGACGGCCGCACCGTGTGGCTGACCGCTATGCCCAACATGGAGGGCGGCGCGCATGGGGCGGACATGCCCGAGGAACTCATCGGCGTTGACGCCGCGGCATATGAAGTGACCTCACGCATCGAGCTCGGCACGGGGCTACATGCCGCGCATGTCGTGATCTCCGGCGATACTGGGTTCGTCACAGCCAACGAGGCAGACGCCGTGGTGGTGGTTGATCTCGCCGCGAAGACCGTATCGAGGACGATTTCGCTTCCAGACGGAACGGGGCCCCACGGTGCTCGCCTCACCCCCGACGGCCGCGTCCTGGTCGTCGCGGGCATGGGTGATGGCTCGCTGGTCCTGGTTGACGTTGCGAGTGGCGACGTGGCGAGGCACGACCTGCCGGGCCGCGCGGTCCAGACCGCCGTCCTTCCAGACGGAAGCGCAGCCTTCGCCACCGTCTACGACACGCGACAGGTCGCCCGGATCGATCTCACGACTCAGGTCGTTACGCTCCACGAGCTGCCACCATCGAGCGCGGGGCCAGCGCAACTCTACCCGTCGCCCGATTCGACCTTCGTGTGGATCGCGGACCAAGGACTGCTCGACGGCGACGCCGCCGGCAACAGCCTCATCGCTATGGATGCGGAGACCGGTGAGGTTCACCACGTCGTCACGGTTGATCCCGGTCCGCACGGGGTCGTCCTGAACGCAGACGGCACGAAGGCATGGACGACGACGATCGTGAACGGGACAGTGCAGGCCATCGACACCATGACGGGCTCGGTCCTCAACACCGCCAGCGTCGGCCGCAACCCCAACGGCATCAGCTGCGTCCATGAAGGTGGCGTGATGCCCTAGTGACCGGCCCGTGCAGGGCGCGCTGCGAGTCACCATGAGGCCTGAAAAGTGAGCTGTCCCGATTGCCGTCCGAATGGTCGCGCGAGGCTGTTGTGGCTCGCGATCACGGTCGCTGCGCTGCTCGTGCTCGCGCATCTCGAGGGCGCCCTGGGGCGCGAGCCAGAGGAACCCGCTTCCACGTCCACGTTGCCGCAGGAGACTAACCGATGACCAAACCATTTCTTCAACTGACACTCGCAACCGCTATCACGGCGCTCACTAGCGCGTGCAACAGCCACGACATGGGCAACATGGACGGAATGGGGGGCGAAGCAGGAATGATCCCTGAGGTCATCGAGGTCGACGCGTCCGAAGGACCGTTCGAGCCGAGCGCTGCGCCGGATCTCGACCCCGCGCCCAACGTGGTGGAGGTCACGCTCGAGGCGAAGGTCTCGGACATTGAGATCGCGCCCGGTCGCACTGTATCGATGTGGACGTACAACGGTCAGCTTCCGGGACCTCGCATCGAAGCCCGCGCAGGTGACACCGTCCGCGTACGGTTCAAGAACTCCCTGCCGGAGGCGACCACGATTCATTGGCACGGCGTGCGCGTGCCCGCAGCAATGGATG
>CALKVW010000137.1 GCA_938004785.1 uncultured Polyangiaceae bacterium | reverse complement strand
CCCGAGCGCGGCCCCTGCGCGACCGCGTGGGCTGCCGCCAGGCGCGACCGTGCAGCAGCCGTCGCTCGTATGCTCGCCCCCGCCCGAGCCGCCTGCGCCGCCCGCGCCGCTGCTCGTGCTCGCGCCGCCGCCCGCCCCGCTCTCGCAGGTGTCGACCCTCAAGATCTGCCGCTGCGCCGCCCAGGGCCCGGCGCAGCCGCTCACCAGATCGCTCGACGCAGAGCAGCTCGCGCGTGGGCCGTCGAGGCAGGCGAGCTGGTGGATCGGCGTGAAGCTCAGGCCCGCGTCGGTGGAGCGCCCGATCGTGTAGCCCGAGCGCGCCTCGACGGTGCAGAGGTAGAGCGCGTCCGGGGTCCAGGTCGCGCAGAGCGCCTCCATCGCCGTGCGCTGCGCGAAGACCAGCTCGCTGGTCGAGGCGTGGTGCAGGCCGTCGGCGCTCGAGCCGACCACCACCTCGGAGCCGTCGGGCGAGAGCGCGAAGGCCGTGAGACGGCCCGTGCCCTGGAAGACCGTCGACCAGCTGAGACCTCCGTCGGTCGAGCGCAGGAGCCTGCCCGCGTCGCCCGCGAGGCGCAGCCACACGACGTCGGGATCGTTCGGGTCGATCGCGCCGAGGAAGGGGCCGCTCGTGTTCGCGCTGCCGGGGATGGGCAAGAGCGACCAGCTGAGGCCGCCGTCGTCGCTGCGCGCGAGCGTGCCGACGTAGTCCGAGGGGCCGACGACGTCGAAGCCCGAGACGTAGAGGCGCGAAGGATCCGAGGGCGCGGCGTCGAGCGTGAGCGCGAGAAAGCTCGCGGAGAGCGGCGTGGCCTCGCCCGACCAGCTCAGCGCGCCGTCGGTGGTCGACCAGACGCGCGTGTCGAACTGATTGCCACCCAAACCATCCGAGCTGACCGCGATCGCGTGCGCCGGCTCGCTCTTGAGGGAGGAGACGTCGACCACGTAGCGCCCCTCGAGCCCGCCCGCCGCGAAGGCGTAGTCGCAGGTGTCGGGCGAGCCCACGACGAGGCCATCGAAGGTGCCGATGAGCGTCGTGCCGCCGCCGAGCATCTGCAGGGCCGGGTCGTACTCGCCGCCGTAGAGCGCCGCTTGCTCGCAGGTCCAGCTCCACGAGGCTCCGGCGTCGAAGCTGTGGATCATGCCGTAGGTGACCTGCACGCTGATGCGCGCCGGATCGAGAGGGTCGACCACGAGCTGGTAGGCGGCCGGGAAGCGCCCGTTCGCCTGGGCCTCGCCCGGCATCGCGAGCGCCACGCAGCCGAGCCCAGCTGCGAACGCGAGGCGCCGAGCCCAGCGCACGGCGCCCGAGGGCGAGCGCTGCCTCACGGCCTGGGGACCTCGAGGTAGCTCAACAGGTCGGCGAGCTCCTCGTCGCTGAGCACCTCGGTCGAGAACGGCGGCATGGTGCCACCGTAGCCGCGGAACAGGCCGTTTCGGGTCTTCTCGACGAAGACGAGGAAGCGGTCGAGCTCGCCGTACTCGCCGAGCGGGTGCTCGGCGAGCGTCTGCTCGGGCAGGCGCGAGGCCCCGGCGACGGTCGCGCCCGCGCCGCTCGTCTTCGCGCCGTGACACGAGCCGCAGGCCGCCTGGTAGATGCCCGCGCCTCGCGCAGGATCGCCAGGCTCGAGCAGCGCGACCTCGCCGATCGTGAAGGGCTGCGCCGCGCGCTCCTCGGCGCTCGCGTCGAGGGACTCGAGCAGCGCGTAGATCGCGCGTGCGTCGTCCTCCTCGCCCGTCCACGGCCGGCTCGAGAGCATGAAGTAGTAGCGGCAGTGGTTGATGGCGCCGAGCAGCGAGCTCTCCTGGCCGCCCCAGTAGCTCGGCCGGTCGACGGCGCCCGCGAGCGGCGCGCCTGGCAGGTAGGCGCCGGCCGCGTCGGCGGCTCCGAGCGTGTGGCAGTCGCTGCAGGCGAGGGTGTTGCCAGGCGAGTCGGACAGCGCCGGGCTCTCGAAGAGCTCCCGGCCGCGCTGGGCGGCGCTCTCGGTGACGATTCCTCGATCGGGGCAGGCGGCGAGCCCGAAGGCTGTGAGCACGAGGCAGGCCGAGGCCCCGGCGAACCGGGCCAAACCATCGAAATGAGTCACGAAGCTACGCATCTTCGGGAGCACCGAGCGGCAGTCTAGCCCGGGGGCCGAGCCCGGGCACCTGCCGCCTCGCCCGTGGGCCCCCCGAGCGGCTCCGCCTTGCGGCCCCGCCACCCGGGGTGATAGGCGCTCTAGCGCTCATGGCTGCATCGCGCTCCCTCGTCATCGTCGAGTCGCCGGCGAAAGCCCGCACGATCGCTCAGTTTCTGGGCAAGGACTACGTCGTCGAGTCCTCGATCGGCCACATCCGCGACCTGCCGAAGTCGGCCGCGGACATCCCGCCGTCCCTGAAGAAGGAGGCCTGGTCGCGCCTCGGGGTCGACGTCGAGCACGAGTTCAAGCCGCTCTACATCGTCGCGCCCGACAAGAAGGCGCAGATCCAGAAGCTGAAGACCCTGCTCGCCGGCGCCTCCGAGCTCTTCCTCGCGACCGACGAGGATCGCGAAGGAGAGAGCATCGCCTGGCATCTGCTCGAGGTGCTCAAGCCCAAGGTGCCGGTCAAGCGCATGGTCTTCCACGAGATCACGCGCGCCGCGATCCAGAAGGCCATCGAGAACCCGCGTGAGCTCGACCGCCGCCTCGTCGACGCCCAGGAGGCGCGGCGCATCCTCGACCGCCTCTACGGCTACGAGGTCTCGCCCGTGCTCTGGAAGAAGGTGATGCCCAAGCTCAGCGCGGGCCGCGTGCAGTCGGTGGCGACGCGCGTCATCGTCGAGCGCGAGAAGGCGCGCATGCGCTTCCGCCGCGCGAGCTACTGGGGCATCGACGCGAGCTTCCAGGTGGGTGGCCTCGGCTTCGGCGCGGCGCTCACGACGGTGAACGGCCAGCGCGTCGTCACCAGCAAGGACTTCGACGAGCTCGGCGCGCTCACCAAACCCGGGCTCGCGCTGCTCGACGAGAAGCGCGCCCGCGGCATCGCCTCGGCGCTGGTCGGCGCGGAGCTCAGCGTCGCGAGCGTGGAGCGCAAGCCGCAGAAGCGCTCGCCCGCGGCGCCCTTCATGACCTCCACGCTGCAGCAGGAGGCCGGACGCAAGCTGCGCATGAGCTCCGCGCGCACCATGCGCTCTGCGCAGAAGCTCTACGAAGAGGGCTACATCACCTACATGCGTACCGACTCGACGCAGCTCTCGGCCTCGGCGATCGCCTCGGCGCGCGCCCAGATCGAGCGCATGTACGGCGCCGACTACGTGCCGAGCGCGCCGCGCCAGTACGCGAAGAAGGTGAAGAACGCGCAGGAGGCCCACGAGGCCATCCGCCCCGCGGGCGACGTCTTCCGCCTGCCGGAGGAGGTCGCGCGCGAGGTCGGCGTCGACGAAGCGAGGCTCTACGAGCTCATCTGGATGCGCACGATCGCCTCGCAGATGAAGGACTCCCTGGGCGAGAGCGTGCAGGTGAAGATCACGGGCAAGGCCGGCGCCGACCAGGTCGAGCTCGGCGCGAGCGGCTACACGGTCACCTTCCCCGGCTTCTTGCGCGCCTACGTCGAGGGAAGCGACGACCCCTCGGCGGAGCTCGAGAGCCGCGAGCGCCCGCTGCCGAAGCTCGACGAGCGCATGAAGCTCGTGCCCACCTCGGCCGACCCGAAGGCGCACGAGACGCAGCCGCCCGCGCGCTTCACCGAAGCTGCGCTCGTGCAGAAGCTCGAAGAGCTCGGCGTGGGCAGGCCCTCGACCTACGCGTCGATCATCAGCACGATCGTCGACCGAGGTTACGTCTGGAAGAAGGGCACGGCGCTCGTGCCCTCCTTCAAGGCCTTCGCGGTCATCGCGCTGCTCGAGAAGCACTTCGATTCGCTGGTCGACTACGCGTTCACCGCGAAGATGGAAGACGATCTCGACGCCATCGCGGGCGGCACGCAGAGCCCGGTGCCCTGGCTCGAGCGCTTCTATTTCGGCGCCGAGGGCAAGGGCAAGAAGAGCCCCAAGGGCGCCTCGAAGGGCCAGGACGGCGAGTCGGCGATCGTCGCGCTCGGGCTGCACTCGCTCGTCGCCGACCGGCTCGACGAGATCGACGCGCGCGCGATCAACTCGCTGCCGCTCGGGCAGGACGCCGAGGGCCGCGAGATCGTGATCCGCGTCGGGCGCTACGGGCCCTACCTGCAGCGCGGCGAGGACACGACGAGCATCCCGGAGGACATGCCCCCGGACGAGCTCACGATCGAGAAGGCGACCGAGCTTCTCGCGGCGCCGAGCGGCGACCGCCCGATCGGCACCGATCCGACGAGCGGCCTGCCGGTCTACGCGAAGAACGGTCGCTTCGGCGCCTACGTGCAGCTCGGCGAGGGCGGCAAGGACAACGACAAGCCGAAGACCTCGAGCCTCTTGCGGCACCAATCACCCGCGACGCTCACGCTCGACGAGGCGCTGCAGCTGCTCAGCCTGCCGCGCACCGTGGGCCTCGACCCGGGGAGCGGCGAGCCCATCACGGCGCAGCTCGGGCGCTTCGGGCCTTACGTGTCGAAGGGCAGCGAGAGCCGCAGCCTCGACCGCGAGGAGCAGGTCTTCTCGGTGACGCTCGAGGAGGCGCTCGCGCTCTTCGCGCAGCCCAAACAGATCCGCCGCAAGGCCGCGGCGGAGCCGCTGAAGAAGCTCGGCAACGACAACGTGAGCGGCAAACCCATGGTCGTCATGCAGGGGCGCTTCGGGCTCTACGTGACCGACGGCGAGACGAACGCCTCCTTGCGCCGCGACGACGCGCTCGAGACCTTGACCGACGAGCGCGCGATGGAGCTCTTGCAGGCTCGGCGCGAGCGCGAGCCGAGCACCGGGCCGCGAGGGCGCGCGGCGGCGAAGAAGGCCGCGGCACCGAAGAAGGCCGCCGCGAAGAAGAGCGCAGCGAAGAAGGCGCCCGCGGCCGACGCGCCGGCGCCGAAGAAGGCCGCCACGAAGAAGAGCGCGCCCAAGAAGAGGGCCGCCGCGAAGAAGGGCGCCGCGAAGAAGATGGCGCCGAAGAAGGCCGGCGCTTGAGCCGGGCGCTCGCCGCGATCGCGGTGGCGCTCGTGCTCGCGGGCGGCGCCTGCGCGCGCGAGCGCGGCGCCGAGTCGGTGAAGGCCGGGCGCAGCGACGAGCTGCCCCCCACCTGCGGCTTCCTCAGCAAGGAGCGGGTCAGCGACGTCGACTACCTGATTACCTCAGTCGAGGCGGTCATGGGCGATCGGCCCTCCCAGGCGCGGCATGACCTCGACTC
>CALKVW010000136.1 GCA_938004785.1 uncultured Polyangiaceae bacterium | reverse complement strand
TCGCGTTCTGCAGCGAATCGAGTCGCCGGCAACGCTTCAGCGGAGAGGGAGGGATTCGAACCCTCGGTAGGCTTTTGACCTACGCTCGCTTAGCAAGCGAGTACCTTCGGCCACTCGGTCACCTCTCCAGGTGCCTGCTCAGGCAGGGCGAGCTGTCTACACCGTCGCTTGCGAGTTCGCAACGGCGACGATCGATCGCCGCGTCGAGCTCGCAAGCGCCGTGGTGGAGCTCACTCGGGCTGGCCGCACTGCACCCAGGCGTAGAGGTCGTCCTTCTCGGACTGCGTCGGCTGCGAGAAGCCCGACGGCGGCATCAGGCCCTTGAAGACCTGGTCTTGGGCCTCTTCGGCCGTCTGCTTCGCGAGCTCGTAGGTGTCGTAGTCCGAGCCCTCGGGCGCGGACTGGCGCGCCTGGCTGCCGACGCGCGTGCTCGCGTGGCACTCGGTGCAGGTGTTCCAGATGGTGAGCTCGCTGTAGCCCTTCACGGTGACGCTCGCGCAGTCGACCTCGGGGCCGGTGGTGCCACCGCCGCCGACGCCGTCGCTGCCGCTGTCGCCGCACGCCGCGGTGGTCGCGCCGACGAGGGCCATCACTGCGATCGAGAAGATACGTCCTGTCATTCGTTGCTCCTGGTCCGTTCGCGAGGGACTCGCCGCGCTCTCCGCGACGCCGAGGAGGAGTCTACCGATCCTCGGGGCTCCCACGCATCCTTCTCTGCAGGTGGGGCAGCTCTTCGTCGCCGCAAGCCCCCGGGGCCTGCTCGGGTGGCCCGGGGTGGGTCGCCGCGGTTCCGTCGCGGGCCTTCACCGTCTACGCTGCCCGCCGAATGGGCTCGCGCGCGCTCTGGACCCTCCTCTTGCTCGTCGGCGCTTCGGCCCTCTTCGGCCTGGCGGCGACGGCGCTCCCGACGTTCACCACCCAGCTCTTCGTCGCCTACGGCGTGCTCGCCGGCGGCGTCGTCTTGATGGGCGCGCAGCAGGGAGGAGCAACTTCGGTGGCTCCTCTGCTCGAGGCGCTGCGTGAGGCGCGCCGGGGTCGCACCGTCAGGCCGCCGCAGGACGCGCCGCCGGAGCTCGGGCCCGTGTGGGACGAGATCGGTCGCGTCGTCGACGAGCGGGCAGACCTCGAGGCTCGCATCGTCGAGCTCGAGCGCGCCGTCGAGAAGGCCAAGGCGAGCGCGGCGCGCGTCGACCTGAGCGAGCTCGAGCCGCGCCTCGAGGCGCTCGGCGCCGGGATCGACGGCTGCGCCGACGGCGTCGCGCCGGTCGTGCAGCTCAGCGCCGACATGGGCGCGCAGGTCGCCACGGTGAGCGCCTCGCTCTCCGAGGTCTACACGTCGATCGAGTCGCTCGCGGCGAGCGCGGAGGAGTCGAGCTCGAGCATCCTCGCGGTGACGACCACCAACGAGCTCGTCGCCCACCACGTGGCCGAGCTCGCTGCGAGCGTGCGCGAGACCGCCACGTCGATCGAGGAGATGGCCTACTCGATCCGAGAGGTCGCCCGGAACGTCGACGCGCTCTCGCTCACCGCCGAGGAGACGAGCTCCTCGATGAACGAGATGGACGTCTCGATCGACCAGGTGCAGTCGAACGCGAACGAGACGGCGCGCCTCTCCGAAGAGGTCGCGCTCGACGCCGAGCGCGGCGCCGAGGCCATCCTGAAGACCATCGGCGAGATCGATCGCATCCGTGAGTCGAGCTACGAAACTGTCGCGATCATCTCGAACCTGGGCTCGCGCATCGAGGCCATCGGCCAGATCCTCCAGGTCATCGACGACGTCGCCGAGCAGACCAACCTGCTCGCCCTCAACGCCGCGATCATCGCGGCGCAGGCCGGCGAGCACGGCAAGGGCTTCGCGGTCGTCGCCGACGAGATCAAGGATCTCGCCGAGCGCGCGGGCGGCAGCACGAAGGAGATCGCCGAGCTCATCAAGACGATCCAGTCCGAGAGCCGCAACGCCATCGGCGCCGTCGAGCGAGGCGCGCAGAACGTCTCGCGCGGCGTCGAGGTCTCCAACGAGGCCGAGCGCGCCCTGAAGAAGATCCTCGAGAGCTCGCAGAAGTCGACGACGATGGTACGCGCGATCGCCGGCGCCACCGTCGAGCAGGCGAAGGGCTCGAAGCAGGTCACCGACGCGATCGGCCGCATCGCCGAGACCGTGCAGCAGATCGCCGCGGCCACTGCGCAGCAGGCGCGCGGCTCCGATCAGATCATGAAGAGCGCCGAGAAGATGCGCACGATCACGCAGAGCGTCGAGCGCTCGAGCGACGATCAGGCCAAGGGCGGCCTGCGCATCTCGCAGTCGATCGCGGAGATCAGCGAGATGGTCAACGCGATGAACACCTCGCAGCGCGCGCAGTCGCGCGGCGGCGCGCAGCTCGGCGAGCTCGTCGAGCGCCTCGACGCGGTCGCGAGGTCGCAGACCGAGCACCTCAAGGTCTTGCGCGCGGCCTTCGCGAAGCTGGAGCGCGCGCTCACGAAGGGCCGGGCAGCCTGAGCCCGAGGCTCCGTCCACGAGGAAGCACGCCATGAAGAGAGACCTGCTGCTCGCGATCGATCAGGGCACGACGGGCACCACCGCGCTGGTGATGGACCTCGAGGGGCGCACGCTCGCGCGCAAGAACGCGGAGTTTCCCCAGCATTACCCGCAGCCGGGCTGGGTCGAGCACGACGTGTCGGAGATCTGGCACTCGGTCGAGGCGAGCGTGCGCGGCGCGCTCGAGGCCGGGGCGATCGACGCCGGCCGCATCGCGGCGATCGGCATCACGAACCAGCGCGAGACGACGCTGCTCTGGGACCGCGCGAGCGGCGAGCAGGTGCATCGCGCGATCGTCTGGCAGGACCGCCGCACCGCGGACGCCTGCGCCACGCTGCGGGCCGCGGGGCACGAAGCCGAGGTGAAGCGGCGCACGGGCCTCGTGCTCGACCCCTACTTCAGCGGCACGAAGCTCGCGTGGTTGCTCGAGCACGCGCACGGCGCCCGCTCGCGCGCGGAGCGCGGCGAGCTCGCCTTCGGCACGATCGACAGTTACCTCGTGCACCGCCTGTCGGGTGGGGCGCGTCACGTGACCGACGTCTCGAACGCCTCCCGCACGCTCCTGCTCGACCTCGCGACGCTCGCCTGGAGCGAGCCGATGCTCGGCCTGCTCGGTGTGCCGCGCTCCGTGCTGCCCGAGGTCGTGCCCTCGGCGGCCGCGATCGCCGTCACGAAGGGGCTCGGCTTCCTGCCGGACGGGCTGCCCATCACGGGCATCGCAGGCGACCAGCAGGCGGCGCTCTTCGGTCAGGCCTGCTTCGGCGTCGGCGACGCGAAGTGCACCTACGGCACCGGAGCCTTCGCGCTCGTGAACGTGGGCGCCGAGCCGCGCGCGAGCGAGCGTGGCATGCTCAGCACGGTCGCGTGGAAGGTCGGCGACGAGGTCGCCTACGCGCTCGAGGGCAGCGCGTTCATCGCAGGCGCAGCCGTGCAGTGGCTCCGCGACGGTCTCGGCATCATCCGGTCGGCAGCGGAGATCGAGGAGCTCGCGAGCACGGTCCCCGACGCGGGCGGCCTCTGCTTCGTGCCCGCGCTCAC
Organism: uncultured Polyangiaceae bacterium; assembly: GCA_938004785.1. Lineage (GTDB taxonomy): Bacteria > Myxococcota_A > Polyangia > Polyangiales > Polyangiaceae > CALKVW01. Next base: position 6,743 of record CALKVW010000136.1, on the reverse strand, counting down.
CGGGCTCGGCGCGCCCCACTGGGATCCGCACGCGCGAGGCCTGCTCACCGGCATCACCCGCGGCACGACGAAGGCCCACATCGCGCGCGCGGTGCTCGAGGGCATCGCGTTCAGCGTGGGCGATCTGCTGCGTGCGATGGGCGAAGACCTCGGCGCGCAGCCGACCCGCCTGCGCGTCGACGGGGGCGCGGCCGCCGACGACCTGCTCATGCAGATGCAGGCCGACTTCGGTCGCCTCCGGATCGAGCGCCCAGCGGAGCTCGAGTCGACCGCGCGAGGCGCCGCGATGCTCGCCGGCGTGGGCGCGGGGCTGTTCTCGAGCATCGCCGAGGCCTCGCGCATGTCGCCGGCCGCGAAGACCTTCGAGCCTCGCATGGCCGAGCAGAGCGCCCGCGAGGCTTGGGCGCGCTGGGGGCACGCCGTCGGCCTCGCCACGACGCACTGAGGCGAGACCGCGCCGTGTCGGGCGCGGCTCCCCGGGGCGAGCGGGAGCCCGGAGGGCGGCTGCGCACGTGTACCGTGCCGCCGCCTGAGCTCGCGTGTTCTCGAGGATCGAGGAATGCCCTGGCGCTGCCGGAAGTTGCCGTTCGCCGAGACAGCAACGAGCCGGGCCACCCTCGAGAGACGTGATATGACTAAGCCGAGTTACGCTGACAACCTGGTGCGCCTCGATCGAGGCTCGCCTTCCCCGCCGGCTTCGGCGCAACCCACTCCCCGGGCAAGCACCCTGAGAGCGTCTGACGACCCGAGCCAAGCGTCGATGCGCCCGCCTCTACGTCGAGTCGTCCATGTGGAGTCGAGCGAACAGGGCCCGATCGAGGAAACGATGACCCAGGACGAGAGCACCTCCGGCCCCATGCAAGCGCCGCGCGACATCCCCGTCGACTGGGAGGCGCTCGAAGACGCGTTCGAGAACAACGCGCCCGAGGTCCACTCCTACCTGCACCTCGCGACGGGCGACGTGCTGCGCGTGGTCGACGGCGTGGCCGATCCCCAGATGCACGCGCGCATCTCGATCGACCCGGCCTACCTGCGCGTGGAGCCGGTGAGCTCGCGCGAGCAGTACCGCTGGATGGAGCGCTTCATCCCGATGGTCGAGGACGAGGAGCTCCAGAAGAAGCTCACCCAGGCGATCGACGGCAAGGGCGCCTTCCGCCGCTTCAAGGACGTGCTGATGAGCTACGCCGCCGATCGCGAGCGCTGGTTCACCTTCCGCTCCGAGCGCCTGCGCATCTTCATGGAGGCCTGGCTCGCGGCCCACGCGCTCAACCCGATCCAGCGCGTCGCCTGGCCGGCCGACGCCAAGCCCGAGGAGTCGAGCGAGCCTGCGGCGGTGGAGACGCGAGAGCAGCGGCGTGGCCGCAACGCGGAGTCCCTGCGCAAGACCCTGCGCGAGATCGCCGAGTCGCTCGGGCCACGCGACCTCGACAACCTCGTGGCCTTCGCGGAGTTCATCCGTGCGCGGAGGGTCGCGCGCAGCTTCACGCACCACGCAGCCGGGGGCGATGCCCAGGGCGACGACGACTCGCCGGCGTCGCAAGAGGTGCCCACTGCAGCACGCGAGGCCTCGGGCGGCGACGCCGAGTGAGCTGAGGCGGTGAGCTGAGCCCGAGCTCAGCCCGCCCTGCCGACGGGCCTCGCCGTCCAGCGGATCGTGATGCGCGTGCGCGCGCGCTGGAAGAAGGCGTCGAGCGCCTCGGCGAGGCGCTGGCCGAGCACCCAGCGGCGCATCGGCTCCATCGCGGAGGCGATCGGCGTGTCGGAGAAGGGCGTCGCGCCGCTCGCGTGGAGCTCGGCGAGCTCGAGGTCGGTGGGTACGAGCTGCGGCGCGACCATGCGCTCGAGGTAGAGGCTCGCGCGGGCCGTGCGGCGCAGGAGGGCGTCGAGCTCGTCGCGGCTGATGCCCTCGAGCGCTCGCGCCGCGAGCAGGCGCTCTTCGCTGCCGACGCGCGCGAACAGCGCTTGGCGCGCCTGCTCGGCGCGACGCGCGACCTCGACCGGCTGCGCAGGCGGTTCGAGCGGGAGCCTCTCGAGCATCGACTCGGTCACGTGGCGGTGGAGCGCGGCCCGGAGGTGCCTGTCGCCGATCGCCGAGTCGGGCGCCTCACCCTGCGCCATGGCCTCGAGACGAGCCTGGAAGGCGAGCTGACGCGCGAAGACGAGCTGGGGCCTGCGCACGTCGCCGAGCTCGGCCGACCACCAGCGCGCGACGACGTGGTCGAGCTTCGGGACGGGCTGGGTGGCGCTGGCGGCCTGGTCGGCGCGCGCGCTCCCGCCGATCGTGAGCGCGAGCGAGGCCGCGACCAGACCCGCCGCGACCGCAGCCGAGCGCGCACGGCGCGCGCCCACGGGTACGCGAGACCGCGCGAAGGGGCTCACCACTTCACGAGCACCTGTTTGGGGCTCACGGTGACGTCGAGGCCAGGCAGGTCGACGATCACGTCGGCCATCATGCTGCCCGGCTTCTTCAGGTCGACGTCGGCGGGGAGCGTCACGCGCGGCACGATCGCGTCCGACTCGACGCGTTCGACCAGCTCGGGGATGCCGCGCAGCTCGACCGTGACCGTCGAGGGCTTGGTGACGGCGAGCGGCGCACCGACCACCTCGACACGCACGGCCTTGAAGGGCACGACGCGCTCTTCGCGCACGATCTGCACCGTGGCCGTGACGCTCTCGACGTCGAAGCTGACGTGTTTGGGCGCGGGATCGAGCCCGAGGCTGCGTGGGTGGTAGCCCTCGCCGAGCCCGGAGACGTCGAAGGGCGCGGCGCGCACGAACTGGAGCACGTCGACGACCGACTTGGGGCCGCGCACCGCCACGGTGGCCGGCGCGGTGGAGATGTTCCCGAGCACGCTGAAGCCGGGCGGAGGCTGCCCCGTCCTCGCGATCTGCACCGGCAAGGTGCGCTCGACGACGTCGTCCCAGCGGAGGCTCAGCGTGCTCGGGAAGACCTGCTCGACGCGCAGGCCAGGCGGCACGTTGAACATCGAGGGTTTGATCTCGAGCGTGCCCTCGTAGCCGGTCGTGAGCTCGAGGCGGATCGTACCGAGCTCGACGGGGGAGATCCGATCGATGCGCGTGCGTGGGCCGCTGATCGTCACCGCGATGTCGTTGGGGAGCTCGGTCAGCAACTGGCGGTTCATCGCCGCGGGCGCGACCGTGCGCACAACCGCGACCGAGAAGGTGCGCGTCGCGCGCTCTGCGCCCTGGATGAAGACGAAGAAGCCCAGCGCGCAGAGCAGCGCCACGGCCTTCAGGCCGAGGTTCTCCGTGAGGGCCGAGAGCAGGTAGCTGCGCACCGTGTCGGAGCGGTTCATGCTTCGTCGCTCCTGCTCGGGCTACGCTCCACGGGCGGAGGCATGGCCGAGCGTCCGCTCGAGGGCGGCGCGCTCTCCGAACGGGTCGAGCCCTCGCCGTTGCCGCGTGACGAGGCTGGCTCGTCGCTGGGCTTGCCGGCCGCGACGAAGCTCGGCTTGCTCGGCGCGGCGGCGTCGTCGCCCCGCTCCGCCTCCACCTTGGGGGGCGCGGGCGTGCGTATCGGGGCAGCTTTCGCGGCCTTCGGCATGGGCACGCTGAGCCTGCGGGGGGCGTGCGCGTCGTCGGAGAGCGGTTCGGCGCTCGAGGGCGCGCGTGGCTCGTCGTGGCGCGAGCTCGGCGTGGGGCGCGACTCCGGTGTGCTCGGCGTGCGCGTCGACACGGGCTCGCGCTCTGCGGCCTCGCGGGGCGGCTCCGAGCCACGCGACTCGGACCTGCGGATGTCCTCCGAGGGCAGGCTGCTGGCGTCGAGCGCCCTGGCGGGGCGAGGCAGAGGCGAGGCCGTGGCGGGCTCGCTTCGCCCCCGAGCTTGGCCGCCGGCGGCGGGAGGCTCGTGCGTCGCGGATCGCGCTTCGAGGTGCTCGCGGGGGACTTCTGCCCGAGGATCTCCATGAGCGTCTGGCGCAGGGAGGTCGCGTCGATGTTCTGCACGATGTTCCCGTTGAAGCAGAAACTGATCGTCCCGCGCTCCTCGCTCACCACGACGACGACCGCGTCGGTCTCCTCGGTGATGCCGAGCGCGGCCCGATGGCGCGTGCCGAGCTGGCGATCGAGCCCGCGCGCTTCGGGCATGGGGAAGAACACGCCTGCGCGCTCGATCTTCAGATCGCGGATGATCACCGCGCCGTCGTGCAGCTTGTTCACCGACTCCGGGTAGAAGAGCGCGACGAGCAGCTCGCGAGTCACGGCCGCGCCCACCTGCACGCCCTCGCTGCGCGTGAACTCGAGCAGGTTGGCGTCTTGCTCGAAGGCGATGATCGCGCCGATGCGGTGGCGCGCGAGCTCGGTCACCGAGGCGACGACCTCGTCGATGACGCGCGACTGCTCGAGCTTGCGGCCGCGGCCGAGCCAGGCGCGCCCACCCACGCGCACGAGCGCGCGCCGGATGTCGTTCTGGAAGACGACGACCACCACGAGGATGATCGACGAGAGCACGTACTGCAGCAGGCTCAGCAGCGTGACGAGCTCGAAGACGTTCGCCGCCGCATAGAGCAAGAAGACGATGCCGAGGCCGAAGCCCATCTGCATCGCGCGCGTGCCGCGCACCGTGAGCAGGAGGCGGTAGATGACGTAGGCGACGACGAGGATGTCGACCGCGTCGCGCAAGAGCTCGGCCGCGGAGCGGCCGGCGAAGACGCGGTCGAGCACGTCAAGCACGTGCACCCTCCTCGGGGCTCGCACCGGGTGTGGTGGCGACCGCAGGCTTCGGCGTCGCGCTCGAGCGCTCGACGTCGATGAGGGCCACTTCGTCGAGCGCCCGCTGCACGCGCAGCGCCTGGGCGACCGCGGCCACGTCGTGCACGCGCAGGAACGAGGCTCCCGCGCGCGCACAGGCGAGACACGCCGCGATCGTTCCGCCCAGCCGCTCGCTCGGCGGCACACGCGCCGTGCCGCTCGCCCCAGCGGCGATGGCGACGAAGGACTTGCGGCTCGGACCTGCGACGATCTCGAAGCCCTCGCGCGCGAGCTCGGCGAGCCGCGCGCAGAGCGTGAGCGAGTGCCGGGCGTTCTTGTGGAAGCCGAGCCCGGGATCGAAGAGCAGTCGGTCGGGGCCGAGCCCGGCGTCGAGCGCGCGCTGCGCGGCGCTGCGCCACTCGCTCCACACGTCGGCGACGACGTCGCCGTAGGCGTCGTCGGGCGTGCTCGAGAAGCCCGCCATCGAGGTCATGCTGCCGCGGCTGTGCATGAGCACGAGCCACGCGCCACGCTCCGCTGCGAGGCGCCCGAGCGCTTCGGCGGGCGCGAGCTCGACGGAGTTGATGATGCGCGCGCCTTGGTCGAGCGCGAAGCGCGCGACCTCGAGCGAGCTGGTGTCGATCGATACGAGCACCTTCGCGTCGGAGAGGTGGCGGATCGCGCTGCCGAGCCGAGCGATCTGCTCCGGCGCGGAGATGGGGAGCGCGCCGGGTCGCGTCGACTCCGCGCCGACGTCGATGATGCTCGCGCCCTCCTCGACCATGGCGAGCGCGCGCTCCACGGCGCGCGCGTCGTCGACGTAGTCACCGCCGTCGGAGAAGGAATCGGGCGTGCGGTTCAACACGCCCATCAACAGAGCACCCGGCGATGCCGACTCGCCGCGGTCGTCGACGAGTGATCGCAACAGGCCCACCCCCACGGGATACCAACCCGGGGGGTTCATCGCAACGCGCATGGCGCGCTCGGCGCGCCTCACGCGGCTCGCGCCGCCTCAGGGCTTGAATGCGAGGACCGCGACGAGGATGGCGCCGAAGAGCAAGGCGCCGATGAGGATGCCGGCGACGAGCGCCGTCGTACCGCTCATGCGGCGCTGTTTCGGCTGCCACACCGCCACGGGCGCCGGGGCCTCCGACGGGAGCACGGCGACCTCGACGTGCGGCAGCGAAGCGCGCGGCGCCGAGGGATCGTCGTCGGTGCTGAGGGTGATCGGGATGAGCTCGCTCGTCGGTCGACGCACCGGGCCGTCGCCGCTCTCGCGAGGCGGGTTCGAGCTCGCGGTCCTCGCAGCGGCGGTCGGAGCGGGCTGCTCGGCCACGGCCGGGGCCGGCATCGGCGGCGGAGGGGGCAGGTCGTCGAGCGCGAGCGTCGCGTCGAGACCACCCTTGTTGGCACCGGCGGCCGGCGCGACGGCGGCCTTCGGGCGCGCGTCGGCCGGGCTCGGCGGCGGCGAAGCCGGCCGGGCCGGCGCCTCGGGCGAGGCTGGGACCTGCTTCGGCGAGGGCTCCGTCCTGGCCGCCTTGCTCGAGGCGGGGCCACCCGCGCCGGGCTTCGGCGACTGGGTCTGGAGCGCGGCTTGCGCCTCTTCGGGCGACTTCATGCGCGTCGGCACGTCGTCGTCGTCGTCGTCGGGGCCGAGTGCGTTCGGGTCCAGCGCAGCGGAGTTGAGCGTCTGCGCCAGCGACGCGGCCTGGTGCGGGATCGAGAAGCGCAAGTTCGAGGAGGTCGAGGCCGCGGTGGCGCAGGCGGACGCGGGCAAGTCGGGTGCGCTGTTCTGCCTCGGCAGTGCCTGGGCCGGCTATATCCAGGCGCACGCGGACGACTGGAACGCGATCGCCGCCATTCCCAAGGCGCGCCGGGTGATCGAGCGCGCGGTGGAACTGGAGCCGGCCGGGCGCGACGGTCAGGGTCAGTTGTACCTTGGTGTGATGAACTCGCTGCTGCCGCCGGCGTATGGCGGCAAACCGGAACTGGCGCAGCAGTATTTCGAGCAGGCGCTCGAGCGCTCGGGCGGG
>CALKVW010000135.1 GCA_938004785.1 uncultured Polyangiaceae bacterium | reverse complement strand
TCGCTCGTCGGGCACGCCCGACGGATGATCTGCCCCTTCACGACGCACCATGGGGAGAGCCTACCACGCGGAACGGCCGGACCGGGCGCATGGGCCCCTCGCCTCAGCATCCCCTTTGCCCCCGCGCGGCCGCTGCGCTTCGATGCGGCCCATGACGAGCCCTCGCCTCGTGACGATCGACTGCGACTACGTGCTGCCCCAGGTCGCCTGCGCCTACCTGCGCATCCAGGGCGACGAGGCCGCGTTCATCGAGACGAACACCACGCACGCCGTGCCCAAGCTGCTCTCGACGCTCGCCGCCGAGGGCATGAAGCCCGAGCAGGTGCGCTACGTGATCATCACGCACGTGCACCTCGATCACGCCGGCGGCACCTCGGCGCTGCTCGCGGCCTGCCCGAACGCCACGGTGCTCGCGCACCCACGCGCGGCCCGCCACCTCGTCGACCCGGAGAAGCTCGTCGCGAGCGCGCGCGCCGTCTACGGCGAGGCGAAGTTCGACGCGCTCTACGGCAAGATCGACGCCATCCCCGAGGCACGCGTCGAAACCCTCGACGACGGCGCCGTGCGCGAGCTCGGCGGCCGTTCCCTGTACTTCGACTACGCACTCGGTCACGCGAAGCACCACTTCACGGTGTTCGATCCCACGCGCGACACCGTCTACACCGGCGACAGCTTCGGCCTCGTCTACCCGCGCCTGCAGCGCTCGGGCCTGCTCGCCTACCCCTCGACGAGCCCCACCGACTTCGACGGCCCGGCGGCGCTCGCGACCGTCGACCGCCTCGTCGCGCTCGGCACCAGGAGCGTGTGCCTCACGCACTTCGGCGAGGTCGAGCGGCCCGCCGAGGTGGCCGCGCAGCTCCGCCGCTGGCTCGAGCTCTCCATCTCGCTCGTCGAGAAGCACGCGAGCACGCCGAAAGCCGAGACCGAGCAAGCGATCCGCGCCGAGCTCGAGGCCGCGATGCACGCCGAGCTCGCGCGCCTCGGGCTCGAGCCCGACGAGGTCGATCGAGGCCTCATCGCCTTCGATCTCGATCTGAACGCCCAAGGCCTCGCCTTCGCGGCGCACAAGCCGAAGGGCTGAGCGGAAGGCCGAGAGAACGCACCATGAACGACACGATCGCGAGCGTCTTGGTCGTCGACGACGATCCCGCGGTGGGCAAGGTGCTCGCCGGGCTGCTCGGCCAGCGCAAGCTGCGCGCGAGCCACGTGCTCTCCGGCGAGGCCGCGCTCGAGGCCCTCGCGCGCGAGCCGCGCGACCTGGTCATCACGGATCTGCGCATGCCCGGCATGGACGGGCTCGAGCTCTTGCGCCGCGCGCGCGCGCTCGCGCCCGAGCTGCCGGTGATCGTGCTCACCGCGCACGGCTCGATCGCCACCGCGGTCGAGGCGATGCGCGCGGGAGCGGCGGATTTCCTGAGCAAACCCTTCGATCGCGACGAGATCTTCTACACGGTCGACAAGGCCCTCGCGCTCGCCGCGCGAAGGAGGGAGGCGCCCCCGGAGCCCACGCCCACCTCCCCGAGCGCGATGAAGCTCGGGCGTTGCCCGGCGATGCAGGAGGTCGAGTCACGCATCGAGCGCGCGGCGCGTGCCACGGCCAACGCGCTCGTGCGCGGCGAGAGCGGCACCGGCAAGGAGCTCGTCGCACGCGCGATCCACGAGCGAGGGCCGAACGCCTCGGGCCCCTTCGTGGCCGTCAACTGCGCGGCGCTGCCCGAGCAGCTGCTCGAGAGCGAGCTCTTCGGCTACGAGAGAGGCGCCTTCACGGGCGCCGTCGCGCGCAGGCCCGGGCGCGTGGAGCTCGCGAAGGGAGGCACGCTCTTCCTCGACGAGATCGCCGAGGTGCCACTCGCCGCGCAGGCCAAGCTCTTGCGCCTGCTACAGGAGCGCGAGTACCAACCGCTCGGTGGCACGCGGGCGCTCCGGGCCGAGGCGCGTTTCGTGGCCGCCACACATCGCGACCTCGAGGCCATGGTGCGCGCGGGCCAGTTCCGCGAAGACCTCTACTACCGGCTCAACGTGCTGCCGATCTGGCTGCCCCCGCTGCGCGAGCGCGGCGACGATCTGCTCGAGCTCGCCGAGCGCTCCGTGGAGCGCTTCGGCCAGGAGAACGGTCGCCCGGGCGCGCACCTCGACGCGAGCGCCAAGGCGCGCATCGTCGCGCACGACTGGCCCGGCAACGTGCGCGAGCTGCTCTGCGTGATGGAGCGCATCGTCGTCTTCTCGGACGACGACACGATCCGCGCCGAGCAGGTCTCACGCGAGCTCGACCGCATGCGCGCGCCGACCCTGGGTGGGGCCGCGCCGGGCGGAGCCGCGCCGAGCGCCGAGGCCGCGGCGCCGTCGAGCGAACCCGCGGCGTCGAGCTCGCTCCAGGCTCGCCGCGACGACGCCGAGCGCGAGGCCGTGCTCGAGGCGCTGCGGCGCGCCGGGCAGAACCGCACGCGCGCCGCGCGCTTGCTCGGTGTGAGCC
>CALKVW010000134.1 GCA_938004785.1 uncultured Polyangiaceae bacterium | reverse complement strand
GCTTCTCGGGGCCGTAGCCCTCGCTCGCGGCCTTGAGCACGTGCACGAGGCGCATGAGCGGGATGTCGAGGCCGAAGACGGCGTCTTTGCCGCCGTCGATCTCGTCCTTGAAGAAGTTGTAGCGGACGAGCTTCTTCTTGTTGTCGGTGTACTCCTCGGTCCCGTAGCGGATGATCATGTCGTAGACGCGCTGGAAGGCGTTGCGCGTCACCTGAGGCTGCTTGCGGACGATCGCGAGGTAGTCCTCGAAGGAGCCCTCCCACACGAGATCGCGGTAGAGGTCGAAGTCCTGCATGGAGGCGATCCGCCCGACCATGCTGCTGTCGCTGACACTCTGGGTCATCCTGATGGTTCCTGTGGATCGGTGATCGAGGAGGCGCGCGCGAGCCGCACCCGGTAGCGGGGGGAGCGTACCTCAGGGCAGCGCAACCCGCACACGCTCGGGAGCGGCCCCTCGGGGGGCGAGGGTCGACGCCCAGGGGCGGGGCGAATAGTCTGCGGGCTTCCGACGTCTGAGCAGCGTGCGGCACCCTCGGGTGGCGCGCGCTGCCCCTGAGAGGCCACCACGGTGGCGCTCGTTCGCCCTCGAGGAGTCTCCCATGCGCAAGGCCTTGGCTTGGTTGTCCGTTCCCGTCGTGCTGGCTTGGTCCGCGCTCGCGGCCGCCGCTCCACCGCGCTCGCTGGCCGCCGCCGAGGCCTCGCTGCCGGGCGACGTCGAGGTGCTGGCCGCGGCCAACGTGAAGACGCTCCGCACGAGTCAGCTCTACACCCGCGCCTTCGGCCAGCTCGTGTCGGCCGAGCGCGACGTGCGCGAGGGCCTCGGCAAGGTGAAGCAGGCTTGCGGCATCGACGCCGACAAGGTGGTCGACGACCTCACGGTGGGCGTGGGCCCGCGCGAGAGCGGCGCGGTCTTCATCGCGGTCTCGGGGCTGACGGAGAAGCAGCTGGTCGACTGCATCGCCAAGATCGCGCAGCAGGAGGCGGGCGAGCAGCTCCTGAGCAAGAAGACGGGCGCCATCACGGAGCTCGGCTCGTCGAAGTCCTCGAACAAGATCTACTTCGCCTGGCTGCCGGGCGACGTGCTCGCCGTGGCCACCGAGCCCGACGACAAGGCGCTGCTCGAGCGCATGCTCGGCGGCAAAGGCGGCGTGAAGAAGACGAAGGCCTTCCAGCGCCTGAAGGCGCACGACCAGGAGTCCGTGCTGCTCGCCGGCTGGACCAAGCGCATCCCGGGTGGGGGGCTCGAGCTCAAGAGCGGCTCGCTCGGCCTGCTCTACAAGGGCGCCCGCGTCGCCGCCGAGGCCGTGCTCGAGACCGGCAGCGCCGACGAGGCCGATCAGGTCGCGGCCGCGACCAAGCTGCTCGGCTCGATGCTGGGCCTCCCGAAGGACGCCCCCAAGCAGATCGACACGATCATCAAGACGGTCGAGGCCAAGACCAACGGCCCCGAGGTGAAGGTCACCGCCAACGCGAGCGAGGCCGACCTCATCGCCGTGCTCGACTGGGCGATGAAGAAGCAGGGCATCGGCACGAGCTCCTCGACGTCGGGCCGCGGCGGCTCCAAGCCGCCTTCGACCACCAAGGCCGCGCCCGGACCGCAGACGCGCTGAGCTCGACCGCGGGCGGCGCTCGATGGGCGCCGCCGCGCCTCCTCGGCGCGCGTCGGCCCTTCAGCCCGCGGGCGGCTCGTCTTCCCACTCGAGCGCCTCGACGAAGGCCTCGAGCACGGCCTCGGCGGGGTGCTCGCTGACGAGCTCTCCGCCGTGGGCCTCGGCCCACTCGAGCAAGAGCGGCAGCGGCACGCTCGAGGGCTGCACGCCGTCGAGGGACTCGGCCATGCGCGCGACGGCCTGCGTCATGTAGATGGGGCGAGGCACCGCCTCGAGCGAGGGGTCCATGCTCGCGCAGAGCGTGGCCGGGCTCGTCACCATGTACTCGCGGCAGACGAAGGGCCGCTCTTCGTAGACGGTGCAACGATCCTGCTCGAGGAAGGGGCAGTCGAGGTGGAGCGAGAAATAGTGCCGGTTCACCTCGGCCCACATCTCGCTCGCGTCGCCCTTCTCGCGGCTGACGAGCGCCGTGCGCGGCGCGCCGCCTGAGGGCTGCACGATGCCCTCGGACTCGAGCCTGGCGAGCAGCGCGGCGAAGCGGCGCCTCGTGGCCTCGCGCCTCTTCGGGGGCATCTTCGCCACGGCGAGCGCGAGCGCCTTCGCCTCGACGACGCTCACGGGGACGAGCTGCCTGCAGCAGTGCGAGCAGCCGGCCTTGCAGCTCGGCTTCTTGCCCTCGCGCGCGCGCAGCTCGAGCGAGGCGCCCATCGCCGCGGCCGAGAGCTTGCGCGCCGCGGGCAGCGCGGCGAGCGCGCTGGTGATGCCACCGGGCATGGGCAGCTCGACGTCGCGTTCACGACCGAGGACGGGGAGGTGCACACGCAGCGCTCGGGTCATGGTGGCTCGGCTCGGGCTCTCGAGAGGTCGCGTCGCTGGGTGAGCTGTCTCGGGGCGTCTTTCAGTCGGGAGCGCGCCACGCGAGGCCGCCCGCCTCGACCACGCCGGGCCAAGCGTCGACGTAGCGCGTGGGCTCGCCGGGCTGCGAGGCGTCGATCCAGAAGGCCTTGCCGGCGGCGGCGCGACGCACGTCGACGTGCACGAACTTGCCGTAGGGGTAGTAGCCACAGCCGACGTCTTTCAGCTCGCGGCAGGCCTGGAAGACCTCTGCGTTCGAGGTCTTGTGCACGGCGATGTCGAGCGCGCGCCCCGAAGCGTGCAGGCTCTTGTGGCCGGTGCCGTCGTTGACCTCGGCGTAGGGGCGGTAGCCGCTGTAGATGACGATCGCGCGGCGCGGGAAGGCATCGGCGAGCTTCTGCAGCACCCAGAGCAGGCGCGGGTGCACGACGCGTACGCCGGGGGCCCACTCGCGGGCGCTCTCCCACGCGGCCGGATCGGGCAGCTCGGGCAACAGCTCGCCGGGTGAACCGGCGTCGTGTGGGCGCGCGAGCACGCTGAGGCGGTCGAGCGCCTCGGGCGCGGCGCTGCCGTCGCAGCGCACGAGCTCGAAGCGCTGCGACTCCCCACCCGCGCGGGCCACGAGCACCGGGCTGCGGCGACAGCGCCAGTCGCGTACCGGCGGCGGCGGCAAACGGAAGAGCTGGTCGAGGCCGTCGGACTGGAGCGAGGGCCCCGTGCTGTCGAACCACCCGGGCATCGAAGGCTCCAGGGCGCGGATCCAGCTGCGATCGGCGACGAGCGCGCGATCCGCGACGAGCCTGCGCTCGGCGAACAGGGGAGGATCCCGATCGGTGGGCGAGCGGGACTCGAGCTGAGCGCTCGGCGCTGCGCTCAGCTCGGGGGGTGGCGAGGCCGACCACGCGAGCGCGTGCCAGGGCTCGGTGAGCCAGCCACCCCAGCGCCCGGAGGTGTAGCTGCGCAGCGGGCCGAGGCGCTCGATCGACGCGTCTCGGAAGGGCAGGAGCAGGTCGGCGTCGCGCCCGGTGGTCGACAGCTCGAGGCGCAGCTCCATGGCGCGCGGCGCCCGATCGAGCAGGCGCTCGGCGCTCGCGGAGCGGGGCGCCTGCTCGAGCAGCGCGGAGAGCTCCGGCGAGGCGGCCGCCTCGGGAGCCGGCGAGGGTGGCAGCGCAGCGAGCTCCGACTCGCGCTCGGGCAGCGCTTCGGCGTGCTCGGGGCTCGAGAGCGACGCGAGCGCCAGCAGGCAGAAGACCGTCGCGGCCCCCACCGACGCGAGGCGTGCTGTCGACCCGTGCACCATCCCGCCGCAGGATGCCGCGCTCGGGGCGCGATGACCAGGGGCTGCGTGCACCTGGGTCGGGTCTCGCCGTTCCACCGGGGCTCGAGTCGCGCTCAGCGCGGCGCGGCGGCGCGCGTGAGTTTGTCGCGCAGCGCGCGCCACGCGGCGCCCTCCGGCAGCTCGGCGACGACGATGCGATCGAGCCCGAGCTGGTCGAGGCGGTGCAGCGCGGCGTAGAGCGCGCGGGCGTAGCCCTCCGGATCAGCGGGCAGCGCCTCGTGGTGGAGCGAGCCGCCCGGCGCCGGCGAGCCGACGCGCGCGAGACTGCCCACGCGCAGCGAGCAGGCGCGGAGACGCTCCACCGCCTGCGCGAGCAGGCGCTCGTCGACGAGCTCGAGCTCGGCGAGGGGCGCGTAGTGACGGAGCTGCCCACCCGGCGCGCGCGCAGGTCGGCGCTCGTCGTCGATGCGCGCCCCTGCGTCGACCACGGCCGCGAGGCCCGCGATCGCCTCGAGCGAGATCGAGCCGTGGCGCAGCAGCACGAGCGGCGCCGCGCTCGCGTCGACGATCGTCGACTCGATGCCGTAGCCGGTGGGGCCGGCGTCCAGGATGAGCTCGACGCGCTCGCCGAGGCTCCGCTCGACGTGCGCCGCGGTCGTCGGTGAGATCGACGTCGAGCGGTTGGCGCTCGGCGCGGCGATCGGCAGCGCCACCGCCTCGAGCAAGGCGCGCGCCGCAGGGTGCGCCGGCACACGCAGCGCGATCGTGTCGCCGCCCGCGAGCACCTCGCTCGCCACCGCGCCCACGCGGACCGGAAGCACGAGCGTGAGCGGACCTGGCCAGAAGCGCCGCGCGAGCGCGCGCGCGGCCTCTGGCACCTCGCGGGCGAGCGCGAAGGCCGCCTCGGCCGAGGCGACGTGGACGATGCTGGGGTTCGTCGACGGGCGGCCCTTCGCTTCGTAGATGCGCCGCACCGCCGCGCTCGAGTCGGCGCGTGCGCCGAGGCCGTAGACCGTCTCCGTGGGGAAGGCCACGAGCCCACCTCGGCGGAGGATCTCCGCCGCGCGGGTGATCGCCTCGTCGCCGAAGCTCGCCGTGGTCATGCCGCGGTTCATAGCGCCGGGGCGCGCCGCGCGCGACGCCGACGAGGCGCCGCTCAGTCGAGCTCCGGCTCGAGTGGCATCGGAGGCGGCTCGCGTCCCTCGAGACGCGCGAGCGACGCCGCGAGCGCTTCGGGGCTGGCGTCGGCGAGCGGCGCCAAGATGCGCGAGTAGAGCAGCGGCTCGTCGGCAGACGCGCTCGCGAGCCCGACCGACGCGCGACCAGCCGCGGCAGCCTCGGGCTCGAGCCAGAGCGGCGACTCCGCGAGCGGCCTCA
>CALKVW010000133.1 GCA_938004785.1 uncultured Polyangiaceae bacterium | reverse complement strand
GGCCGCGCTCCGCCCTCGGCCGGCCTCACGCCACGAGCACCCCGAGATGTGGGACGCCGCCGAGCGAGGCCTGATCCCGCCTCACCTCGATCGCCGCGCCCAGGGCGAGGAGATCATGCGCAGCGTGCTCGCCTGGGGCGAGCGCCTCGGCGCCGTGCGTGTCGTGGGCTGAGCGCGCGGCTCGAGAGCGCGTCGCTCAGGCGAGCACCTCGCCCAGCGCCGCCTCGAGATCCTCGAGCGCGCGGTCGACGTGCTCGCGGTGCGTGCGCACCGAGAGCACGCACAGACGCAGCACGAAGCGCGCATCGCCGCTCCCTGGCGCGGGTGGCAGCGTCGTGCCCGTGAGGAACACCCGCTGCCGCGCGTTGATCGCCGTGAGCAGCTTGCGGTTCACCGCTTCGAGCTCCGCCTCACTGCACTGCCCGTCGCCCTCGTAGCGGAACGCGAAGAGCGAGAGCTCGGGCTGGGTCACGAGCCTCATGCCAGACATCTTCGCGATGGCATCCGCAGCGTGGCGTGCCAGATCGATCTTCTCGTCGAGCGCCTCGCGGAAGGCGCGCGCGCCGTGCAGCTTCAGCGGTAGCCACACCCTGAGGCCCCTCGCCTCGCGCGACAGCTCCGGCGAGAGATCGCAGGCGTCGACCCAATCCGGATCCGGCCCCTGCGCGGGCAGGTAGGCGCCGCGCTCGGCGTGGGCCCGGCGCAAGGCCTCGCGATCGCGCACGAGCAGGCAGCCGGTGCCATAAGGCAAGAAGAGGCTCTTGTGCGGGTCGAGCGTCACCGAGTCGGCGAGCTCGATGCCACCGAGGCGCGCTCGGCCTCGCTCGGTCCACGCGAAGAAGCCCCCATAGGCCGCGTCGACGTGCAGCCACAGGCGCTCGCGTGCGCAGATCTTCGCAATGGCATCGAGCGGATCGATCGCGCCGGTGTTCGTCGTTCCCGCGCTCGCGACCACGCAGAAGGGCGATAGACCGAGCGCGCGGTCGGCGGCGATCGCGGCCTCGAGCCTGTTCGGGTCGAGCCGTAGCTCGGCGTCGCTCGGCAAGACGCGCACACGCTCGCTCGGGAAGCCCGCGATGCGCGCGGCTTTGGTGACCGAGTGGTGGATCTGGTCCGAGCAGTAGAGCGTGCCGCGCAGGAAGTCCGGCGGCAGGCGGTCGTGCCTCGCGGTGACGATCGCCGTGAGGTTCGCGAGCGATCCGCCGCTCGTGAAGATGCCGCTCGTGGCCTCGGGCATGCCGAGAGAAGCGGCGATCCAGTCGAGCACGTTCTTCTCGATCTGCGCGAGGCCCGGCCCGGCCTGCCAGAGCGTCGCGTAGCGGTTCGTGCCGAGCGCGACGAGGTCGGCGAGCGCCGCCGTGTAGAGCCCGCCACCCGGGATGTAGGCCATGTAGCCGGGCGAGGCCGTGTTGAGCGAGGCCGGCACGACGCGACCGAAGAGCAGCCGCAGCACGCGCTCGAGCGGCGCGCCTCGCTCGGGCATCGGCTCACGCAGGGCATGGGCGAGCTTGCGCCCGCCGGCGACCTGGCTCGTGGGCTGCTCGCCGATCGTGGCGAGGTGCTCCACGAGCCGCTCGCCGACCTCGGCGAGCAGCCGCCGCATCGCCGCACGATCGGGCTCGAGCGGCGTGCCGTCGTCGTGGCGAGGGATCTTGCGGCGGCCCACGGTGCGCTCGCCGCGGCGCTACTTCTTCTTCTTGCCGCCGCCGCCGCTCTTCTGCTGCTCGCCCTCGCCGTAGCGTGCGAAGAACTCCTCGTAGCCACCCGTGAAGTCGACGAAGCCCTGCGGCGTGAAGGCCCAGATGCGTGTGGCGAAGGTCGAGATGAGGTCGCGGTCGTGCGCGACCACGAAGGCCGTGCCCTCGTACTTCACGAGCGCGTCGCCGAGCGCGACGATCGACTCGAGGTCGAGGTGGTTGGTCGGCTCGTCGAGCACGAGCACGTTGTCCTGCGTGAGCATGAGCTTCGCGAAGATGAGGCGCACCGCCTCGCCACCGGAGAGCGCGTGGGTGGGCTTCTTGCCCTCTTCACCCGCGAAGAGCATCTTGCCGAGCAGCGCGCGGATGTCCTGCACGTTGGCGAGCGGGTTGAACGAGTGCAGCCACTCGGCCACCGTCGTGTCGTTGGGGATGCCCTCGCGGTGGTCCTGCGCGAGGTAGCCCACGCTCGCCTGGTGGCCCCAGATGAGCTTGCCTGCGTCGGGCTCGAGCTCCCCGACGAGCATGCGGCAGAGGGTCGTCTTGCCCACGCCGTTCTTGCCGATGATGGCGATCTTCTCGCCCTTGGTGACCAGCGCGTCGAACTTCTCGAGCACCTTCACCTCGGGCCAGGACTTGCTGAGCCCCTCGATGGTGAGCGTCTGCTTGCCCGAGGGCTTCTTCACGAGCAGCTGGATGAAGGGCCGCTGGATGTTGCTGCGCTTGAGATCGTTGAGCGAGAGCTTGTCGATCTGCCGCTTGCGGCTCTGCACCTGCGAGGCGCGTGTGCCCGCGCCGAACTTCGCGACGAACTCCTGCAGCTGGGCGATCTTCTTCGAGCGCTCGGCGTTCTCCTGCTCGATGCGCGAGCGCACCTGCCCCTTGGCGACGACCATGTCGTCGTAGCCGCCCGGGTAGACGATGATCGTCTCGTAGTCGATGTCGGCGATGTGCGTGCAGATCTCGTTGAGGAAGTGCCGATCGTGGGAGATCGTCACGAGCACGCCCTCGTAGCTCTGGAGGAACTTCTCGAGCCAGCTGATCGTGTCGAGATCGAGGTTGTTCGTCGGCTCGTCGAGCAGGAGCGCCTCGGGTTTGCCGAAGAGCGCCTGCGCGAGCAAGACGCGCAGCTTCAGGCCACCGGCGAGCTCGCGCATGGGCTTCTCTTGCTCACCCGAGGGGATGCCCAGCCCCTCGAGCAGCGTCGCGGCCTCGGCCTCGGCGGAGTAGCCGTCTTCCTCGGCGATGAGCCCCTCGAGCTCGCCCAGGCGCTCGCCCTGCGCGTCGGTGAGGTCCTCGTTGCCGAGCAGCTCCTCCTTCTCGCTCATCGCGGCCCACAGGCGCTTGTTGCCCATGATGACCACGTCGAGCACGCGGAACTCCTCGAAGGCGTACTGATCCTGCTTGAGCACGCTCGTCTTCTCGGGGCGGCTCACGAGCCCGTTGTCCGGCTCGAGATCGCCCGAGAGGATCTTCATGAACGTCGACTTGCCGGCGCCGTTCGGCCCCGTGAGGCCGTACCTGCGCCCCGCGCTGAAGTTGACGACGACGTCCTCGAAGAGACGCTTGCTCCCGTAGGCCTTGGTGACGTTCTGGACCTGGATCGACGACATGACGCGCACGGCACTAGCAGCGTTGCGCGCGGAAGGCCCGCATCGAGCGCGCCAGGAGGATTGTTTCTTGACGAATCGTCAGGCGAGTATTATCTGACGGTTCGTCAACGATGGCGCGCCCCACCGAGCACGAGAAACGCAGCCAGCTCGCCGAGAAGGCGGTCGAGGTGCTCGAGCGCGAGGGCCTCGAGATCTCGACGACCCGCCTCGCCGAGGCGCTCGGCGTCAAGCGGCCCACGCTGCTCTACCACTTCCCCTCGCTCGGCGAGCTCGTGGAGCAGGCGCTACGCGACCTCTTGCTGGAGCAAGCGGCCTACGTGGCCGGGCGCGTCGCCGAGGTCGAGCACCCGCTCGACAAGCTCGCCACGCAGCTCGAGGCCGTCGCCGAGTTCCACCATGGGCGAGAGGCGCGTGTGGTGTTCCTCAGCCAGGCGATCGCGGCGCTCAGCGGGTCGCGCCTCGCGGAGCTGCTCGAGGCGGGCAGTGAGCTCTTCGCCGCGCAGCGTCGGGCCAACGTCGAGCGCATCGAGCGAGGCGTCGCCGAGGGCACCGTCGCCCCTTGCGACGCCGAGGCGCTGGTCGCGCTCGTGCGCGCAGTGACCGACGGCCTGATGCTCCAGCGCGTGACGAGCCACACCGAGCTCGCCCCGGTGCACGCCTTCCTGCGCGAGCGCCTCTTCGAGCCGCTCAAACGCGCACCCAGACACGTCGGGCGCTCGAGGCCCTCTCAGTCCAGCTCACGCAACGAAGCACGCAGCACCGGAGGTACGAAGTGAAGCGCATCCAGCTCGGCCGTGGCGGCCGCCCTCTGCGAATCGGTTATGGCCGCATCTTCCACGAGGCCAACGCCTACTCCCCCGTGCTCGCCACGATGGAGGACTTCGAGCGCCTGCACCACCTCGCGGGCGCCGAGCTCGCGAAGGCCGCGAGCTTGCGCGGCTCCGAGCTGGCCTCCTTCATGCCGCACGCCGAGCTCACCGGCTTCAACCAGGCCGCGGCGCTCGCAGGCCGGGTGGAGACCGTGCCGCTGCAATCGTCGATGGCCGTACCGGGAGGGCCGCTCGAGCGGAGCTGCTTCGACGCGCTGCTCGAGGGTCTGCTCGCGCGC
The DNA here is from genome assembly GCA_938004785.1 of uncultured Polyangiaceae bacterium. Taxonomy (GTDB): domain Bacteria; phylum Myxococcota_A; class Polyangia; order Polyangiales; family Polyangiaceae; genus CALKVW01. The sequence goes on along the minus strand of CALKVW010000133.1, from coordinate 45,366 downwards.
ATCCGCGAGGCAGGCGCGCTCGACGGCGTCTACCTCGCGCTGCACGGCTCGATGCAGGTCGACGGGCTCGACGAGGCGCCCGAGGCGGTGATCCTGCGGCGCGTGCGCGAGCTGCTCCCGCCCAGCGCGAAGATCGCCGTCAGCTACGATCTGCACGCGAACCTCTCGAGCGGCATGATCGATCCGGTCGACGTGCTCGTCGCCTACCGCACCAACCCCCACTGGGACCTCGCGCCCACGGGCTTCCGCGCGGGCAACCGGCTCATCCGCGCGCTGCGCGGCGAGGTCCACCCCGTGCACGCCTGGCGCAAGCTCGCGATGTGCCTCGGGGGCGGCGTGACGATCGACTTTCTCGCGCCGATGAACCAGGTCTTCCGCTTCATGCGCAGGCTCGAGAGCGACCCTCGTGTGCTCTCGGCGAGCCTCTTCATGGTGCACCCCTACACGACGGCGGCGGATCTCGGCTGGGCCGTGCACGTGTGCACCGACGGCGATCAGGCGCTCGCGGATCGCCTCGTCGAGCAGCTCGCCGACCGCGCCTGGGCCGAGCGCGAGGTGCCGCTGCCTCCGATGCGCTCGGTCGACGAGGCGCTCGACGAGGTGGCGCGAGGCCATGCGCGCAAGCTCGGGCCGGTCACGCTGGTCGACGTCGACGACATCGTCGGCGCGGGCGCGCCGGGCGGGAACACCCAGTTCGTGCAGGCGCTCGCGAAGAACGACCGCGGCCTGCGCGCCTTCGTGCCCGTGCACGACCCCGCATTGGTCGACGAGCTGTGGAGCGCGCCCATCGACTCGACGCACGACGTCGTGCTGCGCGGCACGCCCGGCTATGGGCAGCCGGAGGTGCCGCTCCGAGCGCGGATCGCGGCGCGCGTCACGACGCAGTTCGGCCGCACGATCCGCCTCGAGGTGGGGAGCTTCGTCGTGGCGATCTCGGACCGCTCACCGCTGCCGATCCACCCGAGCTTCTGGTCGGAGCTCGGCCTGCGAGCGCGCGACGCCGATCTCATCGTGCAGAAGAACTTCTTCCACTACCGCATGTTCTACCTCGCGACCTCGTTCCAGCACATCCCGGTGGTGAGCTCCGGCGCGACGAGCCTCGAGCGCGTGAAGAACCTGCCCCACCGCGTGCCCATGCACCCGAAGGACCGGGTGGCCGACTGGCGCGCGAGCGACCCCATCCTGCGCCGAGGGCGCGAGAGCGCTGCGGTGAAGGCGCGCGCACAGGCTGCGGCGGAGGCCTGAGCCGAGGCTGCACCGGGCTCCGTTGCGGGCTCGAGCGGGCGCGCGTAGCTTCGCCGGCGTGGTGAGCACGAGCGCCAACGAGATCCGCCGAGGTGGCATGGTGGGCCGCTACGTCGTCCACGCCGAGCAGCGCTACGTCGAGGAGATCTTCGAGGGAGAGGTCACGCTCCTCGGCGCGGCTGCCCTGCTCGAGGCTGCGCTCGCCGACCCCGCGATGGACCCGGGCTTCGACGGGCTGGTGGATCTCCGGGCGGCGCAGCTCAAGCTCAGCTACGAAGACGTGAGGCAGATCGCCCACGGGCTGCGGAACGACCACCGAGCGAGCCGAGGCTACTGGGCCTTCGTGGTGTCGAGCTCACTGAGCCACGGCATCGTGCGCATGTTCGAGGCCCTGTCGGACGACGCGATCACGGTGCAGATCTTCCGCGACCACGACGAGGCCCTCGCTTGGCTGCTCAGCCGCCGGGCTTGATGGCCTCGCTCCGCCCGGCTGCGCTCCGCTCGGCTTCGCGCCGCCCGGCATCATTGCGCCATGCCACGACCTTGCCGCCCTCGCTGCCGAGCGAGGCGTCGAGCAGCACGCTCACTGGGGTCTTCGAGCCGAAGAGCTCCTTCAGGCACTGCTCGAAGTCGACGAGCGGAATGGGCACGCCCGGCAGAGGGCGCAGGCGCAGCTCCACGGAGCCGTCGACGCGCTGGTGCAGCTGGTGCTGCACGAACGGCGCGAGCGGGCGGATGCGCCGCGCGATGTCGACCGAGCCCACGATGCGGCCTTCGTCGCCCAGGAAGTGAACCGGTGAGCGCCCCTCGAGCTCGAGGATGGTGCGGCAGCGCCTGCCGTCGGGGAGCACGGCGCTCCCGAGGCGGCCGTGATCGCCGGTGCGATAGCGGAGGAGCGGCAGGTAGCGATTGCGACCTCCGGTCACGGTGATCTCGCCGCGTTCACCGTCGGGCACGCGGCGCCCCTCGGCGTCGAGCGCCTCGACGTAGACGTCGGGCAAGAGCACCGCGTGGCCCTCGACGCCCGGCAGGCTCACGGCGATCGGGCCGGTCTCGGTCGTCGAATAGAGGTCGACCACTTTCGCGCCCCAAGAGGCCTCTATCTGCCCCGCCTGCGCGGCCGAGAGGTGCACCGCGCTCGAGACCACGAGCTTCGGCGCGATGGGCAGCTCGAGGCGCATCGCCTCGGCGAGCGTGACGGGCTCCGACGCGACGAAGGCGGGTGCGAAGTCGCGCAGGAAGCGAGCGCGCGCGTCGGCGCCACCGGCCCAGTCGTGCTCGGCGAGGTTGAGCTTCACGAACACCGCGCCGCTCCAGCCGCTCATGGTCGTGGCGAAGACGTAGGTCTGTCGCTGCATGGTGGCGTTGAGCGCGTAGGGCTCGCCTTCGCTCGCTTCGATGCGCAGGCCGTGGAGCGCGGCGACGCGCTCGAGGTGCGCGAGGTTCTGCACCATCGCCGTGGGGTGGCTCGGCACGATCACCGCGTGGCCCGTCGTCGCCGAGGTCGAGTAGACGATGGCGTCGTCGACGGGCAGGTCGAGCGGCACCAGCCACTCGAGGCGCTGGGCCAGATCGTCGCGCCCCGTGGTGGGCAGCTCGACGAAGTCGCGGGCGACGTCGAAGCCACGCGGGAGGCGCCCGAGCAAGGGCACCCGGTCGCGCAGCGCCTCGACGAAGACCACGGTGCGCGGCGAAGGCTCGAGCTCGCTCTCGAGCGCGGAGGCCTCGACATCCACCCGGAAGCGCGCGAGCGCCTCGAGCTCCTCGGCGCCGACGCGGTCGCCCATCGTGCGGTTGTAGCGGGGCGCGTACGGGTGCTGGAGCACGCGCGAGAGCCCGCGCCAGGCGCCCTCGCTCATCGCGGGCGCGCGCCACTTCCATTCGTCGGGGATCGCCTCCGCCATGCCGCTCAGTCCTCGAAGGTGGTGCGCGCGGCCTGTCGCCTCGCGTCTTCTTCTTCGGCGCGCAGGCGCGCGAGCTCCTCGGCACGGCGGGCGAGCTCGCGCTCCCGCGCGGCGCGCAAGAGCTCGTGGCGCCGCACCGAGTCGAGCGTCGCGAGGCGGTCCTCGGCTCGTGCGCGCGTCTCGCCTTCGGGCACGAGGCCGAGCACGTCGAGACAGAGCCGCACGAGCTCCTCGCGGCGCTCCGGCTCCTCGACGAAGACGCGCGGCAGGGCGACCTCGGCGAGCGCGGGCAGACGCTCGCCGTAGAGACGCAGCAGGGCTGCTGCGTCGACGCCTCGGAGGCTCGGGTCGTGGAGCAGCCAGCTCGCGATGAGCGCGAGCTCGACGCGCTGCTTGGCGCCCTTGCCCTTGGCCTTCACCAGACCCGCGATCACCTCGCGCGGAGGCAGCTCGTTGGCGCGCTCGCGGAACAGATCACTGAGCACGGCGACCGGCTCGATCGCCTGCTCGCTGCCGGCTCCGGCGCCGAAGGGGCCGAGGAACACGGCCGGCAGCTCGGCGAGCCTCGCGGAGAGCCTCTCGACGTCGGGTCTCATCGCTCGCCGAAGGTACGCCTCGCGAAGGCGCGCGCAAAGGCCACGAGCTCCTGCTCGCTGCCGACCAGCTCGGGCGTGAAGCCCACGGCGCGCATCTTCTCGAGCCAGGGCTCGTGGTGCGGCACCCGCGCGAGCCGGAGCACCGCCGTGGCCCCGCCACCGGCGCGCTCGATCGCGCGACGCGTGAGCTCCCAGCCGCCCGCGGTGCCGTCGATCTCGGCGAAGAGATCGCTGTCGCTGACGACGAGCAGGTGCACGGGTCGCTCGGGTGGAGGCGCGTCCACGAAGGTGCTCACGAGTCGGCCGAGACCGAAGCTCGCGCCCGTGCCGAGGTAGTCGACGAGCACCTTCAGGATCTCGGGCTCGTCGCGCAGGAACCCGGGGGTCTGTACGAAGCGCCCCTCGCCGTGCCACTCGCCGGACAGACAAGCCATCACACGCGCCTTGGCCCGCAGAGCGCTGCGCGCGAGCACCACGCCCGCGACCACGGGGTAGGCGAGCTGGTAGGCCGGGTTGCCCATCGAGCCCGAGCAGTCGATGCCCACGTAGAGGTCCGGGACCTGCTTCTCCGGCTCCGCACCCTCCTGCTCGCCGTAGACCCGCTGCACGGTCGTCACGCCGGGCACCACGACGGGGCTGCGCAGCAGGCTCGCGAGCCAATCGATCTGCTCGAGCGGCGCGCCCAGCTCCCAGGGCTCCAGACCTTCGGGCAGCGGGTCGGAGGCCCGCGGCAGGCGCTGCGCAGGGAACGGGATCAGGTGCGGCGACGCGAGATCGCCATAATAGCGCGCGAGCAGCTCCGAGGTGTCGCGCGTCACTCCCAAAGAGCGCAGCAGGCTCAGCCACTCGGCAGGCCCACGCAATGGTACGACGCGCTGATCCAGGCGGCCGTCGCCGCGCTGCGAGCGCCCCTGGGCCCCCTGGCCCGCGCGCCCACCGGCGCTGCCCTCGAGCGCGCCGGGCGGCGCCTCGCCGGTGATGCGTGGATCGAGCGAGGGGTGCTCGACGCCCGAGGGATCGAAGTCGTCTTCGAGCAGACCTCCCGGAATCTGATCGCCGAGCGAGTCGCCGGTCGCGTCGAGCCAGGGCGCCGCGAGCGAGGAGCCGTCGCCGAGCGCGTCGAGGTAGCGCTCGCTGAGCTTGGCGAAGGGCGCCGCGCCGTCGAGGAAGCGCTTGCGGAAGACACGCACGAGGCGCGCGGCGAGCTCTGCGTCGGCCTCGATCTCGTCGCTCGGGGGCGCGACGAGCGTATCGCGTGGCAGACCCCACAAGAGCTCGTAGGTGCGCATGTAATAGCGCCAGAGATCGCTCGGCGCGGCCTCACCCGGGGCGGGCTCCCGGCGCAGCGCCCTGTAGACCGACGCGAGATCCGCGAGACCATCGCGCTGGAGTCGGTCGTTGATGACGAGGTCCGCGTAGAGGTTCGACACCATCGAAGCGAAGGAGGCCCTCGAGGCCGCCATCGATCGACGGATTCGATCGTGCATGCGCGCCATGTCGGGCAGGTTCCCGGGCGCGTGCACGTGGTGCCCGACCTCGTGCGCGAGGATGGCGTGTGCGTGCGCCTCGAGGCCGCGCTCGGCGATCTGAGAGAGGCCGATGACGATGCGCTGGTCACGCATGCGGATCATCGCAAAGCTGCCCTGCAGGCCCTCCCTCCGCTCGTCCTCGCTCGAGTCGCAGAGGATCGGGCGAGGCAGACGCGTGTAGGGGCTGAAGGCTCGGCTGGCGTCCGGCCAGGCGAGCTCGAAGGCCCTGCGCGCGCTCTCGAGGCTCGCCATTCAGTCGGCCTCGCCGTGGCCGAAGACGTGGACGTGGTGCGAGTCGGCGACGCTCAGGGCGACGACCCCGTCGCAGGCCACGAGCGAGCTCGCCCGCGCGAAGCGGGCGTCGGTGAGCGATTGCCCGCGCCACTCGAGCTTGCCGCGCGCCCCCAGCGTGGGCTGGGCCTCGGGCGTGGCGTCGGCGTGGGTGCTCGCGGTCGGTACGAAGCGCAGGCCGAAGGCGTCGGCGTGGAGCAAGAAGGACTGCCCCGCGCTCGAGGCGACGATGCCCGCCTCGGTGGCGCGCAGGCTGGGAGGCCTGCGGAAGGGGCCGCCGAAGCCGAGGAAGCCGCCGACCTGCCCGATCTCCCGCAGCGGCCCGAGCGGCGTGGCGCGGCCGGGCCGACAGAAGCGCGCGAGCGGGCTCGGATCGAGCTCCGCGTGGCCGAGCAGGGCCGCCCGTCGAGCGGGCGGGAGCCCGAGCGCGACGTCGAGCGCCGCCGAGCGCGCCTCCGCCAGGCCGCCCCTCCACGCGAGCACGAGACCCCATTCGGAGAGCTCGCCCTGCCCCTCCGCCTCTCCCGCGATCTGCGCGAGTGACTCCATCCATTCGATCGCGGCGGGCTCACCGAGCTCTCGCGCGAGGCGCGCGTAGCCATTGCCGAGCCGCCGGAAGAGCTCGCGCGGTGCGGCGCGAAAGTGCCGCCCGAAGCGAGGCAGACAGCGCACCAACGCTCGTTCGAAGGCCGTCGGTGAGGGGCCACCCACGAGGCCGCGGCGCAGCGCGACGAGGCCCAGCTCGAAGAGCGCCGAGAGCTCCGCGGCGGTCGGCGAGGACGGCAGCGCAGCGAGCACCGGGTCGATCGTGCGCCGCACGTAGGCGTAGACGAGCTCCGGATCGAGGCCCCTGCCGAGGCGCGCGTGGAGCGCGTTCAGCCGCTCCCGCTCCTGGGCGAGCAGGCTCGCCGTCGCCGGGCTCAGGCCCGACATCGCAGCCAGGCGCGGTAGTTCGTGTAGCGCTGGTGCAGGTACTTCAGCGCGAGCACGTCGTCGTAGAGCGGCCCGAGCAGCTTCCCTCCCGCCTCGAGCTCGCGCAGGCTGCGCTCGATCGTCGCGAGCCTCGAGTCGACGACCTCCTCTGCCAGGCCCTCGAGCCCCTGCTCGAAGAGCGCGAGGTGCTGGCCGACGACGTCGTTCCGGTCACGCCCGGCGCGATCGTAGTCCTCGCAGGAGCGATCGAAGAGCCGGCGGATCCAGCTGACGAGGTCGGTCCGGTAGGCGGCGTGCTCGGGGGCCTCGAAGAAGGCGGCCTCGCGGTTCTGCACGAGCTTGTCGTGCAAGACGAAGGGCAGGATCTGGCGGAGGTCCTCGAAGCTCACCTCGTGCGCGCCTCGGAACCACGCCAGGGCCTTCGCGAAGACGAGGCAGGTCTGGAGCGCTCGCACCGAGAGGCCGTTCTTCGTCTGCGCGCCCGCGAGCTGCCCATCGGCCGCGCGCGGCAGCTCGAGGCCGGCGAGTTTCACGGTGTCCTTGGTGAGGTACTCGAGCTGCTGCGCGGCGCCCTCGCAGAGCTCGAATTCGGCCGCGAAGTGCTCGATGCGTCGCAAGAGCGGCTCGGGGATGGGCACGGCACGGATCTGCTTCTCCATGCGATCGAGCTCGGCCTGGGTGAAGACGATCTCGGGAGGCACGAGCTCCTCGGGGCGCACCCCGGCCTCGATGCGGTCGAGCAGGGCGCCGAGGAAGCGCGTATTGAAGTGCAGCGCCTTCACGACCACGTCGATGCGGTCGCGCAGGGCCTCGATCACCTGGTAGGTGCCGCCGCCCGCGTCGTCGTTGGCCGTGAGATACCAGGCCGCGGGTGGGCATTCGTAGATCTGGTCGTACATCTCGGCGTAGTCGTCGGCCATCACGGTGAGCAGCGCCGACTGCGTGCGCGTAGGGATGCGGTTGTATTCGTCGATGATCTTGACGCGCATGCCGAGCCACTTGCGCCAGGCGATCTTGACCGCCTCCATGCTCTCGGCCTGCACGAGGCTCGAGGGGAGCGGGTTGCCGAGCAGATCCGCGATCGTCATCTGCGGCTGCCCGTGCTGGATGCCCTGCTTCATCTCGCGGTTCGAGTAGCCGGCCAAGAGGCCGATGATCGTGGCGATGACCGTCTTGCCGCGCCCCGGCCCACCGACGAGCAGGCAGCGACGGCGCACCGCGAGGTTGAGCAGCGGCAAGAGCACGTAGCTCGAATAGCTCTGCGCCGTCGGCAGGCGCACGCTCACGCGCTGGTCGCCGAGCGCAAAGCTCGTCGCGGGCGCTTCGTCGTATTCGATGTCGTAGAAGGGGCTGATGATCGCGCTGTTGACGATCCAGAAGTAGGCCTGGCGCAGCTTCTCGTCGAGCGGCAGGGCCCCTCCCGCTTCTTGCGCGTCGTCGCCCAGCGGGCCGGCGTAGAGCTCGGCCACGTCGAAACGCGCGGGCGCCCGCTCCGCGCGGGGATTCGTGGGTGCGCGGCTCAGGTGCGACAGGCGGTCGGTCTTGGACACGGCTCGCAGGCTATCTCGGTCGCGATCGCCGCGGGAGGGGCCGTGCGAGCCTCGGTCTGGTGCCGCGCGGGCTCAGCCCAAGGGGTCGGAAAAGCGATGCGCGCTGGAGCGCGCCTCGTCGACGAGCTCGAGCGCGCGCTCGAGGCGCTCTTCGCGCTCACCGCGCAGCCAGGCCCAGTCGAAGGCCTCGGCGTCGAGGCGCTCGACGAAGCGCTCGGTCATCCAATGCCGCACGTGCTCGCCGTCGCGCGCGCCGTCGTCGACGAAGGGCACGTCGTCCGGGTGCGTGAGCAGGTAGAAGCGCCGTGGGGCCGGCAGCGCCAGAGCCTCCACCTCGGGCGCACGCGCGCCCACGTAGCGCTCGTGCCAGATGCCCGTGGCGAAGGCGTCGGTGTCGCAGAGCAGCACCGGGCCGCCTCTCCGCGCGGCCTCCTCTTCGCGGCGGTTCTGCTCCACGGCGATGTCGACGAAGTCGGGTGTCTGCCACACGAGCCTCTCCATCTCGGCGCCTGGGCCGAGACGAGCGAGCTTCTCGAGCGTGACGTCGCGCCCGGCCTCGCTCACCCAGGCTACACGCTGCCAATGAACAGCTCGTCGACGCAGCCGCTCGCACATCGCCTCGGCGAGCGTGGTCTTGCCCGTCGACTCGGCGCCCACGAGCACCACCCTGAGCGCGAGCCCCGCGCGCACGGCAGGCGCGAGCTCGGCCCAGCGCGCGACCAGATCCCGGCGCACGGCCGTGCCGGAGACCGGGAAACGCCCGCGAGAGAGATCCACGAGCACGTGGCGCGCGCCGAGCCTGCGCCCAAGCTCTTCCCCGTAGGGCTCCGAGCTGTACACCGCGTCGACCGGCTCGGCCGTGATCGCGCGCGCTCCCTCGCGCATGAGCTCGACGTGCGCACGCCAGACCGCGTCGCTCTCGTAGTCGACCGGGTGATCGTCGCGCACGCCGAGGATCGTGACGTTGTGCTCGCCAGCGTGCTCCTCACGCATCCACGCGACGCGCTCCTCGATGCCGAGGCTCTCGACGCTCGAGCCCATGACCAGGACGCTGAGCCGCTCCGAGCGCGACGCGGCCTCGCGCACGAGGTGGTGATGCCCCAGGTGAGGAGGGTAGAACTTGCCGATGACGAGCCCGTGCCGCGCCTTCACCTGAGCTCCGTGGGGCGCGCGAGATCGCGCCTCCAGGCCCAGAGGCCCCGCACGCAGAGCAGCCCGAACACGAGGTAGATGAGCGCCGTCGGGTAGAGCGCGCGGCTCAGGTAGAGCGGCACGCTGATCACGTCGACGAGGATCCAGACCCACCAGGACTCGTAGAGCTTCTGGGCCTGACCCCAGGTCGCCACGAGGCTGAGCGTCAGCACGCTCGCGTCGGCGATCGGCGCGGGCGAGTCGGTGCGGCTCGCGAGCAGCCAGGCGACCAGCGTGGTCGAGGCGCTCAGGGCGGCGCCGAAGACGAGCCACTCGCGCCGGCTCGTGCGACGCACGCGCACGGCCTCGCCGCTCGCGAGCGGGTGCAGCCAGCGCCACCAGCCATAACAACCCAGCGCGAAGAAGACGAGCTGCAGCAGGCTGTCGGCGTAGAGCTTCGCGCGGAAGAAGAGCAGCGCCCAGAAGACGTTGTTGGCGAGCCCCAGCGGCCAGGTCCACACGTTCTGCCGCGTGAGCAACCAGACGCAGGCGATGCCCGTGATCGCGCCGAGGATCTCGGACCACGCGACGGGCGCTCCGGCGATCGAGAAGGGCGCCGAATCGAGGAACGCGAGCACCGCGGCGATCGTGCTCATCTCACCGCCTTCAGGGGCGGCAGGCCCGCGGCCTTGCGCAGCGCCGCCATGCGCTCGCGCAGGCGCTCCGGCGAGACGGGCACCTTGGCCTTGAGCTCCGGCGCGAAGACCTGCACACGCAGCTCCTCGAGCAACCAGCGATAGGCCTCGAGATCCGCAGCTGGCACCCCCCGCGCGCCGAGCTCGGCCCTATCACGCAGCCACTCTCGCCAGAATGGGAGCACCTGCTCGGCCTTGGATTGGTCTTTCTGGGGACCATTGGGCAGGCGCTCGAGGCGCAGCTTCATCGCCCGGAGGTAGCGCGGCACCTCGGCGAGGCGATCGCGGGGGGCCGCACACAGCAAGCTGGGCAGCTCGAGCTCGGCGAGCTGCTCGCGCAGATCGGCGAGGGCGGCGGGAAGCCCGCCGGGCCTGCCGCTGAGCGCCGCGAGCTTCTGCTCGACGCCCTCGGCCTCGCTCGCGATCGCCGCGCCGAGCTCGAGCAGGCTCGAGAGCTCCTTGCCGAGGCGGAGGCGCCCGGTGGCGAGCCGCTCCGTGTAGGCCCTCTTGGTGCGTGGGAAGCGCGAGGGCTCGCCGAGCTCGAAGGCCTCGTCGAGGATGCGCTCGGCGATGCGCCTGCGCAGCCCGGCGTCGGGCGCCTTGGCGAAGGGCCGCTGGGGCGCGAGCTTCGGGCCGAGGTCCTTCTCGATCGCGGCGAGCGTGCGGCCCATGCCGAGCAAGAACAGGCGACGCAGCCCCGCGCGTGTGGCGAGCTCGGCCTCGGCGCGCGAGCTCAGCACACGCAGGGCGACGCTCGACTCCTCGTCGACGAAGGCGGGGTAGCCGGGCAGCTTCGCGCCGCGCACGTCGAGCACGACCTGCTCCGGCAGCTCGTCGACCTCGAAGCCCTTCATGCCCTCGCGCTCGAGGTGCGCGCGGTTCGCGCCGCCCCAGGCCTCACGCGCGCGCGGCGCGAAGCGCTCGAAGAGCTCGCCAGCCTCGCGGCCCTCCCCCACGATGCGTCCGCCGTCGAGGATGCGCAGGTAGCAGCGCAGGTGGGGCGACAGCTCGAAGACGTCGAAGTCCTCGGGCACGATGCGCTGGCCACTCGCTTCGGCGAGCAGCGAGGCCAGGCGACGCAGCATGGGGCCGTCGAAGGGCTGGAGCTTCGCGCCGAGGTCCTTGGCGAGGCTCGGCACGTCGTTCGGCAAGTTGCGACGCAGCGCCTTGGGCAGCGACCGGATCAAGGCTTCGATCTTCTGCACGTGCCAGGCCGGGATCGTCCAGCCGAGCTCGTCGGGGTCGAGCTGCGGCAGGAGCGCGAGCGGCAGCTCGAGCGTGACGCCGTCGTCGTCTTCGCCCGGATCGAAGCGATAGCTGATCGGAATGGGCGTGTCGCGCAGCCTGATCGCGTCGGGATAGCGATCGGGCCCGAGCTCCTTCGCTTCGTCGAGCAGGAGGTCGTCCAAGCGGATGTAGAGCACCCGTGGATCCTCGGCCTCGGCCTTCTTGCGCCAGGCCTCGAAGGTCTTCCCGCTGTAGATGCCCTCGGGCACCTTGGACTCGAAGAAGGCCGCGATCGCGACGTCGTCGAGCACGAGATCGCTGCGCCTCGCGCGCGCCCTCAGGTGGCGCGCCTCCTCGAAGACCCGGCGGTTGTGCGCGAGGAAGGGCGGTATCGGCTTCGGCTCGTAGTGCTCGCGCGCGAGCGCCTCGAGCACGAAGACGCGCCGCGACGCGACCGGATCGATCGGGCCGTAGTGGACGCGCCGGTCGCGCACGATGGGCAGACCATAGAGCGTCACCTGCTCGCGGTTCATCACCTGCGCCGGCTTCGCGGCATAGCCCGGCTCGCCGTAGCTGCGGCGGCAGAGCGCCCCACCCGCCTCCTCGAGCCAGCTCGGGTCGATCGCCGCGGCGATCCGCCCATAGAGCTGCGTCGTCTCCACGAGCTCGGCGACGACCACCCACGCCGGAGGCTTCTTCGCGAGCGCCGAGGAGGGGTGCAGCAAGAAGCGCGTCTGGCGCGCGCCCGCATAGGAGCGCTTCTCGGGCTGGTACATGCCGAGGCGGCTCAAGAGCCCCGGTAGGAGCGCCTTGTGCACCGCCTCGTCGCTCGCGGGCTGCGGAGAGGGCCGATAGCCGAGCTCGCGGGCGATGCTCGCGAGCTGATCGTGCACGTCGATCCACTCGCGCATGCGGTTGTACGAGAGGAACGCCGCCTTCGCGGCGCGGCGGAGCTGGCCCTGCGACTTTCCCTGCGCGAGCTCCCGGTAACTCCGGAAGAGCGTCACGAGCCCGAGAAAATCGGAGGCTTCGTTCTTGTAGCGGCGGTGGGCCTGATCGGCCTTCTCGCGCGCCTCGAGCGGTCGCTCGCGAGGGTCTTGCACGCCGAGCGCCGAGGCGATCACGAGCACCTCGCGCAGGGCGTTCTGCTCCGCGGCGGCGACGATCATGCGCCCGATGCGCGGGTCGAGCGGCAGGCGCGCGAGCTGCTTGCCGATCGCGGTGAGCTCGCCCTCTTCGTCGATCGCGCCGAGCTCCTCGAGCACGCGGTAGCCCTCGTCGACGGCGCGCTTGGGTGGCGGGTCGAGGAAGGGGAAGGCGTCGATGCGCCCGAGGCGGAGCGACTTCATCTGGAGGATGACGCCCGCGAGGCCCACCCTGAGCAGCTCCGGATCGGTGTAGGCCGGGCGACCCTCGAAGTCCTGCGCCGTGTACAGCCGGAAGCACACGCCCGCGCGCACGCGGCCCGCGCGCCCCTGGCGCTGCTGGGCGCTCGCCTTCGAGATCGGCTCGACCATGAGCTGCGTCACACCGGAGCGCGCGACGTAGCGGTTGATGCGCGCGAGCCCCGAGTCGATCACGTAGTGGATGCCCGGGATCGTGAGCGAGGTCTCGGCCACGTTGGTGCTGAGGATCACCTTGCGCTGCGACGAGGGCGCGAACACGCGCGCCTGCTCGGCCTGGGTGAGGCGCCCGTAGAGCGGGAGCAGCACGGTGTGCGGCAGCGCGTGATCGACGAGCGCCCCCATCGCCTCGTGGATCTCACGCTCCCCCGGAAGGAACACCAGGATGTCACCGCGCGGATCGATCTCGGTGATCTCCTCCACGGTGTTGGCGATGGCCTCCGAGAGATCCTCCTCGTCGGTGGGCGGCCGGTGGATCGTCTCCACGGGGAAGGTGCGGCCGGAGACCTCGATCACCGGCGCGCCGTCGAAGAAGTCGCTGAAGCGCTGCGTCTCGAGCGTGGCGGAGCTCACGATCACGCGCAGGTCGGGCCGCCTCGGCAGGAGCTGCTTCAGGTAGCCGAGGAGAAAGTCGATGTTGAGGCTGCGCTCGTGGGCCTCGTCGATGACGAGCGTGTCGTAGCCGCGCAGCGTGGGGTCGCGCACGAGCTCGGCGAGCAGCACGCCGTCGGTCATGAACTTGACGTAGGTTTCCTTGCTACTCCTATCATCGAAGCGGATCTGGTAGCCCACCTCGCGACCGAGCTCGACGCCGAGCTCCTCGGCGACGCGCGCGGCGACGCTCGTGGCCGCGATGCGCCTCGGCTGCGTGACGCCGATGCGCGCACGGAGACCTCGGCCCATCGCGAGCGCGATCTTCGGGAGCTGGGTCGTCTTGCCCGAGCCGGTCTCACCCGCGACGATGACGACCGGGTGCGCGTCGATCGCGAGCGCGATCTCTCGGACCGAAGCCGTGATGGGCAGCTCCTCCGGGAAGCGCACCCCTCCCTCGGCCGCGCGCTTCGGCGCGGGCACGGGCGGCTCGTCGGTGGGGCCCAGCTCGGACACGCGCCGCGCTTAGCACGGTCGCGCCCGGGCGTTGGCACAGCGGGGCACACGCACGGCGGGGCTGCCGGAGGCCAGCCCGAGGCGCGTCGGCCCACGGCTCCCGGCGAGGCGACTCGCGCAGGTAGAGGCCGCAGGGCGAGCGCGGGACGAAGCTCCAGTCGTGGCTGGCACACGCGATGCAACCTCGCCCGGCACCATGAACTCCTCGAGCCTTGCGTCCGTCTTCGTCGCTTCTCTCAGCTCCCTCGCGCTCTTCGGCTGCGGCAGCAGCGTGAGCGACGGCACCGGCGGCGGTGGTGGCGAGGGCGGCGGTGAAGGCGGCGGCCCCGACGTCTGCGAGAGCTACGAAGACCCGCCCCAGCTCGGCGCGCCGCAGCGCTCCGTCACGGTGCGCTTCGTCAACGACTCCGCCGCCGACGTCTTCCTCGGCGCGGTCGAGCCCGGCTGCGGCGTGTACATCCCCTATGCGCTCGAGCGCGCTGGCGTCTCGGTGAAGCCCTCCCTCGACATCTGCGAGTTCAGCTGCGGTCAGATGATGGACGGCCAGTGCGCCTGCCCCGCAGCCTGCGCGATGCCGCAGATCACCCGCATCGTGCCTGGCGGCAGCTTCGAGGCGCTCTGGGGCGGCATGGACTACGAGCCGGCGAGCTTGCCACCCTTGTGCCAGGCCGAGGGCTGCGGCGGTGCGTGCTACCTCCCGGCGCTCGCGCAGGGTGCGTACACCGTGCTCGGCACGGCGCACCCCGAGCTCGGCGAGTGCATCCCGAACGACACCTGCGACTGCCAGCCCGACGCCTCGGGCTCCTGCACCTTCAGCACCACCATGGGGGTCGCTGGCACGCCCATCGAAGCGAGCGCGACCTACGACTTCGGCTCGGGCGCAGAGGTGGTCGAGCTGCGCTTCGAGTGAGCAGGAGCGCTCGAGGCGAGGCGCGCAAGCGCTGCACGAAGAAGGCGAGGGCTGCGCGGCCCTCGCCTTTCGTCGTCTCGAGGCGTCAGCTCTGCTGCGCTCGGCCCCCCCCCCGCAGCTGAGCTCGGCCCCCCCGGGGGGCGAGCCGCTCGCCCGTGCGCGCGCTGGGATCTCAGAACACGATCGTCGAGTAGGGGCAGTCGGCCTCGATCTGCGGGATGTCGCAGGTCGAAGGCGGCATGCAGTCGAAGTACTCCGGGCAGGTCGCGCTCTGCTCACAGCCACAGCCGCAGTCGTTCGCGAAGGGCGTCGTATTGGGCGGGCAGGTGTAGTCGATGACGGCGCACTCGGCTGGGCTCAGCGCGACGTACTCGCGATGCCACTCGGTGGCTGGATCGCAGACGCAGGCGATCTTGGTGCAGCCCACGTTGCCACCCGCGCCACAGGTGCAGGTGTTGCAGCCGTCGCCCGCGGGGAACTCGTCGCCCACCGAGTAGGTTTGCCCGAGGTACTCGCAGCTCGGGCAGGCCATCTCGGTGCAGCCCACGTTGCCCATCTCGTCGCAGGTGCAGGTGTTGCAGCCATCACCGGCAGGGAAGGACGAGCCTGGAGGGTAGCTCTGGCCCTCGTGGAGGCATGTGACGCAGGCCATGGTCGTGCAGGCCAGGAAGCCTCCTTCACCGCAGGTGCAGGTGTTGCAGCCATCGCCAGCCGGCACCGACTGACCGATCGGGACGAGCTCTCCGTCGTGCTCGCAGCCTTCGATGCAGCCCATCTCGCTGCAGGCGACACCGCCGCCCTCCTCGCAAGTGCAGGTGTTGCAGCCGTCGCCCGCGGGGAAGCTCTCGCCGACCGAATACTCCTCGTCCCCGTAGGTGCAGACGCCCGCGACGGTGACCTGGTTGCAGCCGGAGGACACGGCGAACGCGCCGAAGGCCGAGGCGAAGGCCAGCCCATAGCTGAGTCGTAGGATGTTCATGGGATCGCTCCGCTCGGGTGGTAGGAAGATCCGTGCCACGCGCCGGCTCGATGAGAACACGTCGCGCTCCGGACCGGGTGAACCTGATTCGCCGAGCACTTGACCGGAGGCCCGCCGGGCGAGACAACCAAGGGGATGACGCTGCAGCGCTTGGTCCGCGTGCCCAGGGAGCTCGACTCGGTGATCGACATCGCCAAGAGCGAGGTCGACCCCGCGAGCGTGGGTTCGAGCAAGAGCGACGTCGAGGCGCTCTGGCGCTCCGTCGTCGACCTCTACGAGACGGGCACGCAGCCGGCCGTCTCGATGTGCCTGATGCGCAAAGGCGAGGTCGTTCTCGAGCGCGCGATCGGCCACCACTCGGGCAACGCGCCGGGCGACCCGCCGGACGGCGAGCGACGCCTCATCCGGCACGACACGCCCTTCTGTTTGTTCTCGGCCTCCAAGGCCGTGACGGCGATGATGATCCACCTGCTCGACGACCGCGGGCTGCTCCACATCGACGACCGGGTCGTCGAGTACATCCCGGAGTTCGGCCGCAACGGCAAGGAGAGCACGACGATCCGCCACGTGCTCACGCACCGCGCGGGCATCCCCTCGGTGGCGGGCGAACACAACGATCTCCAGCTGCTCACGCAGTGGGATCGCATCGTGGAGCTGCTCTGCGACGCGCGCCCGGTGTGGAAGGCCGGCAGGCGGCTCGGTTACCACGCGATCACGGGCGGCTTCATCCTCGGTGAGATCGTGCGACGCGTGACGGGCAAGGACATCCGCGCCTTCTTCGAGGAGGAGATCAAGCAGCCGCTCGGCTTCGAGTGGTTCCAGTACGGCGTGCCGAAGGAGAAGGTCGGCGAGGTCGCGCAGAACGCCTTCACGGGTCTGCCGGTGCCGCCCGGGATCTCGCACCTCATCCAGCGCGCGCTCGGCGTGCCGATCGAAGACGCCGTGAGGCTCTCGAACGACGAGCGCTTCCTCACGGCCATCGTGCCCGCCGGCAACATGGTCGCTACCGCGCGCGAGGCGGCGACCTTCTTCGAGCTCTTGCGCCGAGGCGGACGGCTCGGAAAGAACCGCATCTTCGACGCGCGCACGGTGCGCCGCGCGGTCGGAGAGTCGAGCTGGCTCGAGGTCGATCTCACCCTCGTCTTGCCGATCCGCTACAGCCTCGGCTTCATCCTCGGCAGCGAGGTCGTGAGCCTCTACGGGCCCGATACACCGAACGCCTTCGGTCACCTCGGCTTCATCAACGTGCTCTGCTGGGCAGACCCGGAGCGCGAGCTCTCGGCCGCGTTGCTCACGAGCGGCAAACCCTTCGTCGGATCGCACCTCGGCGCGATGGTCCGCCTCTTGAGCACCATCTCCAGGCGCTTCCCGAAGACGCACCTGGGTCACTGAGAGGGAAGGGCTCGCAGGTCGCGCGCGTAGCAAGCGACCACGATGCTCCGGACCGAATCCCTCCGCTCGAGCCTGCTCTTCGCGCTCGCCCTCGCTTTCGTCGCGCCCGCTGCGCTCTCCGGCTGCAAGAAGCCCGAGCCCGCCGCCGAGGCCGAGGACGAAGACGACGAGAAGAAGAGCAAGAAGAAGAAGGGCAAGAGCGACGACGAGGCCGACGAGAAGAAGAGCAAGAAGAAGGTCGCCAAGACGCCCGACGGCGTGAAGCTCAGCTTCGAGAAGAAGCCGGGCACGAAGATCGACGTCGCCGTGAGCGAGGTGAACGCCAAGGGCGACATCACCTGCTTCGGAGGCCTCGACTGCACGCTGAAGCTCGAGAAGCTGCCCGACGGCACCAAGGTGAAGGTCGGCGACGCCGTGGGCGAGTCCAAGAACGACCGCGTCTCGGTGAACTTCGACATGGGCGAGGCGATCGCCAAGGCCGCGCCGAGCGAGGCGATGAAGTACGACAAGACCATCGACCCGGAGCGCACGCTCGAGCTCGAGTTCCCCGACGGCGTGAAGGTCAGCGAGAAGCTGCCCGGCATCACGACGAAGTACCTGATCGAGTCCGAGCTCAAGAAGCAGCTCGCCAACGGCACGCCGGTGCTCTTCGGCAAGGAGAGCGACGCGCCGCAGACGACGCACACGATCCTCAACCTCGCCGGCTCGCTCGGCATGGACAACGTGATGGGTCCCGCGAAGACGATGGCGGAGGTCGATCGCGTCGCCGTGGAGGAGCAGCTCCCGAAGCGACCGGGCAACAAGAAGTGCAAGGGCTACAAAGCCACCGGCGAGAAGGGCCCCGGGCGCGAGGCGGATCTCTTCCTCGTCGACTGGGAGGTGAAGCTCGTCGAGCGGCGGACCGGCAAGGTCATCGAGACGAAGAAGTTCGAGGCGTCGACGCGCTGCCCGATGTTCGCCCAGGGCAACGAGACGACGAGCTACCCGGACAGCCGGGCCGTCACGATGTGGCTGCGCAGCAAACGCTGAGCCCGGCTCGAGCGGCTCGCCTCGTAGAGTTCACTTCGCAGCGCTCACTTCGCAACGCTCACTTCACGAGGCCGAGCGCCTTCGCGTCGTCGAGGACCTGCACCGCGTGCACGCCGGGATCGACGTCGGGGTACACTTTCGCGATCTTGCCGTCGCGATCGAGCAAGAAGGTGACCCGCTCCATCATGCCGAGCGTGCTGCCGACGCCGAAGGCCTTCGCCCACATGTGCTCGGGATCGGCGAGCACCGGGAAGGGCAGCTTCTCCTTCTCGGCGAAGGCCGCCTTCGACTCCTGCGTATCTCCCGAGACGCCGAAGACCATCACGCCGGCCTCGGTGTAGCGGCTCCAGGCGTCGCGGAAGGCGCAGGCCTCGGTGGTGCATCCCGGCGTTCCGTCGGCCGGGTAGAAGAAGACGACCACCGGGCGACCGCGCTCACCCTCGAGGCTGCGTGTGGTGCCGTCTTGATCGGGGGCCGAGAGCGGCCCAGTCGGCGACTGGCCCACGCCGAGCAGTTGGCTCGAGCTGCAGCCGAGGCTCGGCAGGCTCGCGAAGAGCGCGAGCGCGGCGAGCGCGACGCCGCCCAGGGCGAGGCCAGCGAGCGCACGCCTGCGTGAAGGAGGAGCGCTGGGACGCGGAGCTGGCTGCGAGGTCGGCATGCCTGGGAGATAGCGCGAGGTGCTCGCCGCGGCCACCCGCGCGACGCGGCGCTTGCGGCGTTCCGACGGCGCACCGATGCTGTAGCGCATGCCTGGCGCGACCCGGTCCATCTTCGCTGCGCTCGCTTTCGCCGCGCTGAGCGTCGCCTTGCTCACCGCACCCGCTTGCGGCGACGACGAGACCTCGCGCCCCGCGCCCGCGACCCTGGAGAGCGCGTACTGCGCGCCGCTCGCACAGCTGGTCTGCGGTCGCGCGGTCGCTTGTGGTTGCGGCGCCGCCTTCCGAGTCGGGCTCGACGAAGCGAGCTGCATCGAGTCCTTCACCAAGAACTGCCTGGAGGCCTACGCGCCGGTCGCGCAGGCCATCGATGCGGGCGAGGCCGAGCTGTACCCGGAGCGCGCGGCCGAGTGCGTCCAGCTGTTCGCCGCCACGACGCCAGAGTGCCAAGCGCCACACTACAGCGTCATCCCTGGGCTCGTCCTCTCGACCTGCCCGGCGTGGTACGCAAGCGAGGTCGCCGTCGGTGAGGCCTGCGAGTTCCCGATCTGCGCCCGAGGCCGCGGCTATTGCGCCGACGGCAGCTGTGTGGGCTTCGTCGGTGAAGGCGCCGAGTGCTGGGTCGACGTGTGCGAGCCGGGGCTCCACTGCCGCGGCACGTGCACGCGGCCCGGTCCGCTCGGCGCGAGCTGCTACGGCGACCAGTACTGCGAGCCACCCTTGCAATGCGTCGACGGGAGCTGCGGTGAGCTCGACCCTCAGGGTTCGAGCTGCTACCTCACGAGCGTCTACTGCGCGCAGGGCCTCGAGTGCAGCGAGGCGTCGACCTGCGAGCCGCCTACGACGAGCCCGTGCACCGACGACAGCGAATGCGGCAACTTCGCCTACTGCGCGGTGCCCCGCGCCTGCTACGAACCGCGTGGCGCGGGCGCGCCCTGCAGCCAGGACGCGCATTGCCTGCCAGGGCACGCCTGCGCGAGCGACAGCTCGCGGTGCGTGCCGCTCCCCGGCGAAGGCGAAACCTGCGCCGATCTCTATCACTGCGGGCCTGGGCTCGGCTGCAACGAGCCGGGCGGCGTCTGCGTGCCTCCGCCCGGTGAGGGTGAGCCCTGCGCCTACCGCGACTTCGACCCCGTCCTATGCGCCGAGGGGCTGGGCTGTGTCGTCGACACTGACACCTTCGTCTGCGGCGCGATGCCCGTCGAGGGCGAGCCTTGCACGTGGGACTTCCGCTGCGCTGCCGGTCTCGCCTGCGACTACAGCGTCCAGCAGGGAGGAATCTGCATCGTGCCCAGAGCCGCTGGCGAGAGCTGCGAGTACAACGAGGCTTGCGCACCAGATCACCATTGCGGTCCGGATGGACAGTGCACACCGGACGTCGCAACGGGCGAGCCCTGCAAATACGGCTGGTGCCGAGAGGGAGACACCTGCGCCGACTCCGGCTTTCAACGCTTCCGCTGCCGGCCCTTGCCCGGCGCGGGCGCCCCCTGCAGCTACGAATGCGCCGAGGGCCTGGTCTGCGTGGACTATGCGGAGGATGCGAGCTGCGTGCCCTCGATCTGCCGCATGCTCTGAGCGAGCGGGAGGCTCACTCCTCCTCACGCTACCGAGCGCTCAGGCACGCACGCAGCTGCCACCCGCAGCGACACACTTGCGGCGTCCCCGCAGCGCGCCGATGTTGCTCCGCATGCGCCCTTCGATCCGCCCCCTGAGCTCCGCCTCCGCCCTGGCCACGGTCATCGCCGCCGTTCTCGGCACCCAGGCTTGTGGCAACGACGA
The DNA here is from genome assembly GCA_938004785.1 of uncultured Polyangiaceae bacterium. Taxonomy (GTDB): domain Bacteria; phylum Myxococcota_A; class Polyangia; order Polyangiales; family Polyangiaceae; genus CALKVW01. The sequence goes on along the minus strand of CALKVW010000133.1, from coordinate 25,010 downwards.
GACCTCGGGCGCCACGCCGGAGGTCGCGACCCTCGAGAGCGCGTACTGCGCGCCGCTCGCCGAGCTCGTCTGCGGTCGCGCCGTCACTTGCGGCTGCGGCGCCGCCTTCCCGGCGGGGCTCGACGAGGCGAGCTGCATCGAGGCCTACACGGCGCGCTGCACGGAGGCCTACGCGCCGATCGCGCAGGCGATCGAGGCGGGCGACGCGAAGCTCCACGCCGAGCGCGCCGCGGAGTGCATCCAGCTGCTCGTGAGCTCCACGACTGGCTGCGAGGCGCCGCGCGCGAGCGTCGTCTTCGGCACCTGCCCGGCCTGGTACGCGAGCGAGGTCGAGATCGGCGAGGCCTGCGAGTTCCCGATCTGCGCCGACGGTCGGGGCAGCTGCGTCGATGGCGTCTGCGTCGACCGCCCGGGTGAAGGCGCGAGCTGCGAGGGCTACGAGTGCGAGCCTGGCCTCGTGTGCTCCGGGGAGATGTGCACTCGGCCGGGCCTGCTCGGCGCGAGCTGCGCAGGAGACGAGGCCTGCGACCCACCGCTGCGTTGCCTCGGCGGGAGCTGCGCGGAGCTCGGTGGACAGAGCGCGAGCTGCGAGAGCACGAGCACCTGCGCCCAGGGCCTCGAGTGCGGGCCGAGCTCGACCTGCGACCAACCCACGACGAGCCCCTGCACCGACAGCAGCCAATGCGGCAACCTCGCGCTCTGCGCGGTGCCTCGCGCCTGCGGCGCGCCGGGCGGCGCCGGTGCACCTTGCAGCCAGGATGCACAGTGCCTCCCCGGCCACGGCTGCGCGCTCGACAGCTCGACCTGCGTGCTGCGCCCCGGCAGCGGCGAGCCCTGCGCCGACGGCATCCATTGCGGGCCGGGCCTCGCCTGCACCGACGCCGGCGGAAGCTGCGCCCCCGCCCCCGAACAGGGCGAGCCCTGCGCCTTCGGCGAGTTCGGCCCCTTCGTGTGCGCCGAAGGGCTGGGCTGCATCGCCGACGCATTCGTGTGCGGCGCGCTGCCCGTCGAGGGCGAGCCCTGCACGGTCGACTCCCGCTGCGCCTCGGGGTTCGGCTGCGCTTTCGGGCCCGAAGGCAGCTTCTGCATCGTGCCGAAGACCGCAGGTGGCAGCTGCGAGAACGACGCGACCTGCGCCGCCGATCACCATTGCGGTGAGGGTGGCGTGTGCACCAGCGACGTCGCGACCGGCGAACCCTGCCAATACGGTAACGAGTGTCGCGAGGGCGACACCTGCACGGCCGACGAAGGTGGCAGCCTGCGCTGTCTGCCCCTGCCCCGCGCAGGCGAGCCCTGCCTCTTCGATTGCGCCGAAGGCCTGGCCTGCGTGGGCGACCCGAGCGCCGCGAGCTGCGTGCCCGAGGTCTGCGGCGCGCTCTGAGCGTCGGGTGCGCGCGCAGAGCTCAGGCCGCCGCCGCGTGGCCCCTGCGCGCGAGCGCACGCTCGATCGATCCCAGCGCGGGGTCGAGCGCGTCCGGCCCCAGCGCTCGCCCGCGTGAGACCGCCGTGAGCATCAGCCTCGCCTCTTTCGGGCCGAAGATCCGGTGTAGCACCAACTGGTTGTCCCCGTGGTGCACCACCATCGCCACCACCGGCGCGCGACCCTCTCGCTCGGCGCGCTCCGCGAGCGTGAACACCAGCGAGGAGCTGCCCGCGATCGACTCCACGTCTTCGGTGCCCGAGCTCGCCGCCAGGGGCAGACCGGCCTCGTCGCTCAGCACCACCGAGGAGAAGCCTCCGTTCTGCGCGATCGCGTCGAGCACCCCGGCCAGCCCGGCCTGGCTCGTGCTCGCCTCCAGCTTCGCCAGATCCCGCCCGATGCGCTCCCGCTCCACGAGCGGCTGCATCGCCTTCTGCACCATGTCCTTGAGGCCACGGGTCTCGCTCTCGCGCTCGAGCAGAGGCGCCATCACGCGCCTGAGCTCCCTGCCCAGATCCTCCGGGCGCGCGGAGCGCTCACCGAGCGCCGCGAGGCGGGCCTCGAGCGTCGCGCGCAGCTCTTGCTCGTCGTGCTCCCGGGCCCGCACCGAACGCGACAGGGAGCGCAGCTCCTCCCGCAGCGCGTCGACACGCGATGAATCCTGGTGCTCGAGGCGGCTCGCGAGCTCGCGCAGCTCCTGGTGGAGCTTCTCCGACTCCTGCCCGGCGCGCGGCGCCTGCGCCGCGAGCACACGCAGCGGCGCAAGCTCACGAGCGAGCGCGTCGCGCTCGCCGCGCAGCGCATCACGCGCGTCGACGCCCAGCCGGGCTCCGAAGAGGTAGCCCCCCGCGAGCGCTGCGACGCCCGCACCCACGGCGATGGCCGATGCGACGATGATCATGGCTCCAATGCCTCCTCGAAACCGGTCACGCAGGTCCCGCGCACGTGAATCGCCACGCGACGGTTGGCCTCCGCGTCGTCTCGTGCGCCCTCGATGGGCGAGTACGCTCCGAAGCCACGTGAGGTGATGCTCGCCTTCGGTACGCCTGCGTTCTCGAGCACCCAGGCCACGGCCTCGGCGCGACGCTTCGACAGGCGCAGGTTCAGGTCCTCCGAGCCCAGCGAGTCGGCGTGACCGTCGACGACGACCGTGGTCCCCACCAGAGGCGCGAGCGCCCGACCGAGCTCGCGCAGCCGGGCCGCGACGCGCTCGGACGGCAGCGCCTGGCCCACGCCGAAGCCCACGAGGATGGGCTCACACGGCGGCGTAGCTCGTGCGGTTCCGCGCGCCTCCTCGATGGACGGCGATCCGTCGGCGGGCGGCGCTCCGAGCCACGGAGCGGACGTCGGCGACGCGGAGCCGGCTGCGACGAGCGCTTCGGCTCGAGCGCTGTCGGGGCGCGCCGCCGGGTCGCCATGCTGCAGAGGCGCGACGAGCTGCTCGGGCGACGGCGACCCGTGCCCCGTCGAGAGCGAGCGGGCGTACAGAGCCGCTGCGCCGAGCGCACACACCAGCGCCAGCGCGACGAGCGCCGTGGGGACGGCGATCGGCAGGCCCTCACCGGGGACGACGGCGGCGCTCACGAGCCGTGCCCCATGGCGCGCAGCCGGCTCAGGTTGGCGACGACGACGGGGTCGTCGGGCACGAGCCGACTCGCGGCCTCGAAGTGAACGTAGGCCTCGGCGTGTCTCCTCGCGAGCAGCGCCTCGACCGCCTGCTCGTAGAGCGCGGCGAAGCTCGGAGCCTCGGCTGGCTCGAGCTCCGGCGTCGCTTCGCCGAGCACACCGAGCGCGTCGTCCCAACCCAATTCGAAGGACTCGTCGTGATCGCGGACCCCTGAGCTGGGATCGAGCTCGGCGGAGTCGGCCCGCTTCGGCGGCGGCTGCAGCGATGGCCAGCGCGGCCTCGGGATCTCGGTCACCGTCGACTCGCGCTGAGCGTGCCGCGCCTCGTCGTACTCGCGTAGCACGTCGAGCAGCACGCTCTCGGCGCTGCCCTGCACGTCTCTCGGGACCTGCTCCGCCTCCTGCGCAGCCCTGCAGGCGATGGTCGCGTTCTGGAGGAATGCGAGGCGCCTGAAGGCCTCGAGACCCCGGCCTTGCTCGTCGCTCGCAGACCAGAGCTCGCCGTCGCGGATGACCACCCGGCCGATGCCTCGCAGGTGGCCTCGTACGTCGATCACCACGGAGCGCCGGCCCATACCCGCGAGTTGCACGTAATCGACGAGCCCGAAGGGGTGCGACTCCGACTCGAGCGCGCCGAGGTGCCCGCTGACGATCCGACGGAGCCTGTCGAGCGCCAGGGGCTTCTCGTGGACCTCGAAGTTCGGGCTCTCGGGGACCTTCGTGCGATAGCGGCCGAGGTAGGCCGTGACGAACACCACGGGCACACGGCGGCCCATACGCTCGAGCTCGGAGGCGACCTCTACGCCGGAGCCATCCGGCAGGTCGAGGTCCGAGATCACGAGCGCGGGAGGATAGGCGCGCATCAGCTCGCGAGCGTCGCGCACCGTGCCGGCATCGACGATCTCGATGCCTGGCAGCTTGGAGAGACCCCGGACCATCGACGCGCGCAGGACGGGCTCGTCCTCGACGACGAGCACGACCGACGCGGTCGATGGGGCCGAGCGCGGGTCAAGCAGGGATGCGGGTTTCATGGGGCATCAGGTCCATTCCGCACTGGAGCTTCTCGGCCCAGCCGATGAAGCGCGCGACCATCTCGGGCCCCTTGAACAGAGCACCGTGCTGTGGCGCGATGATCGCGACGTCGAGTCTTCGCGCCATCGCCGCCCAAGCGCGCATCGCCTTGTTGCCCGCCATGTAGCGCTCGTGAAAGCCCTGCATGGCGGGCAGGTGGGCGTCGAAGTCGGTGACCTCTCGATAGTCGATGCCCACGGAGGCGCCGAGGTCACCCGTGTAGAGGATCTTCGAGCGGGGATCGTAGAGGTGGAAATTGCCGCAAGAGTGGAGGAAGTGGGCTGGCAGCAGGAGCAGGTCGAGGCCTCCGAGGTCGAGCTTCATGCCCTCGTCGGGGATGGGCAGCAGCCTGTCTTCCACCAGGCGGTCGAGCCCGAAGTGGGGCACGAAGCGAACCCACAGCTTCGACACGTAGGCCACCGCGTCGGTCGTCATCAGCCAGCCGTTGGTGGCAGCGACGATGTCCGGGTCTTGATGCGAGAGCAGTATCTTGTCGAGCTTCGCGGGGCCGAGCTGCGACATCGTCGCGGCGAGAACCTTCGAATAGACCTTGTGCCCGCCGGGGTCGAGGATGATGCCCGACCCCCCGTGGACGATCAGGTGCTGGTTCGCCTGCACGGCGATGCCCGAGGAGACGTCCTCGAGCAGGATGTTCTTGTGTTCTGCGTCTTCGAACAGCGTGACGTGGGCCATGTCGGGAGCTCCTCGAGAGGGTGGGAGGCCGCGGCCTCAGAGCACTTTGCGGATGTCGTCGACTGCCCGCCGCATGTCGAGGAAGACGAGGCCGAGCTTCGCTTGTCTGCTCGCGAGGCAGAGCAACAGCGTGCCGGAGCCCGACGCGATCATCACGGCGTAACCGTTCTTGCCCCGCACGAGCACCTCCTCCACGTCGCCTCGCTCGAGCTCGGCCGCGGCTCTCGCGCCTAGGCTCGACAGCGTGGCGCTCATGCCCGCGACGCGCGTCTCGTCGACGTGCTGAGGCAGTGCGCTGGCGATCATCAGGCCGTCATCGGAGATGAGGGCGCTGGCTTCGACGTCGGGGGATGCGCTCTGGAGCGAGCGGAGGATGCGGTTGAGACTATCGACTCGACTCATGTGGAGACTCCTCGTGGGGGCTACGCCGGAGCGAGACCGGAATGCGCAAGGTCACGACGGTGCCCTTGCCCGGCTTGCTCTGGATCTCGAGATGCCCCCCCGAGGATTCGGCCACGCGATTGCAGAGCGCGAGGCCTATGCCAGAGCCGTTCTCTTTGCTCGTGTAGAAGAGCTCTTTGGACCGCTGGAGCACGTCGGCGGGCATGCCCTCACCGTCGTCCTCCACGCGGAGCACGAAGCTCGATTCGTCTGCGTCGAGCTCGACGCTCACTGCGATCTCTTCGCCTTCGCGGGTCGCGTCGATCGCGTTGCGGACGAGGTTGAACACCACGCCGCTGATGACGCCCCGATCGATCGGGAGCAGCGGCAAGCTGCGCCCTCTCCAGGCGAGGTTCACGCCTGCGCGCTCCGCCATCGGCTGCAGCACGCGACACGCCTCCGCCACGGCGAGGTCGACTGCGGCGTAGGAGCTGCTGCGCGCGGGGCGGACGAGCCCACCCACGCCGTCGAGGCCCAGGGCCATGCGGCGCACCTCGGAGAGCACGGCGTGCAGGTCGCCTTGGAGCTCGCCACCACTCTCTTCGACGAGCAACTCGAGGCGCGAGATGACGGCGGCGAGCGGGTTGCGCAGCTCGTGCAACACCGAGGGGAGCGCGTCGCCGAGCGCGGCCATGGCGAGCAGGCGATCACGCTGCCGCCGGAGCTCGACGTGGGGCCCGATGTCCTGGAACTGCAGGACGAAGCGCTCCCGGTCGTCCGCCGTGTCGTAGCTCGAGAGGTAGAAGCCGATCGTGCCGCTGCTCCCGTCGCCGCGGCGGATCTCGATCTCCGGGCGCCCCGTCTCAGGCTCGTCCTTCGCCGTGCGCAGCGAGGCGATCGGCGCGAGCACCTGGTCGACCGCACGCCCGATGAGCTCGGAAGCCTCGCGACGCAGGATGCGCGCGGCGCCCGGGTTCGCTCGCACCACGACACCGTCGTCGCGGAAGGCGAGCACACCCGCGCGCAGGGAGTTGACGAGCGCGTGCTCCTCGCAGACTCCAGCGATGGTGGGGTGGCTCCACTGCTCCACTACGATGGGTCGACGACTGCAAGCGCCGATCCAGAAGGCGTCGTCTCCAGATCAGGAGGAATGCTCTCGAGTTCGAGAGTCCTGGCGCGCAGGGCCTTCGCCACGCGCGAAGACGATTCGCGCCACACGGCACTTCTGCTGCCGCAGCGGCATCTGCGCAACTGTAGGCGTGTGGCGGGGCTGGACGTTCGCCTCCCGCAACGCTCAGGCCGCCTGGACTTGCCCGCGCCTCGCGAGCGCGCGCTCGATCGAGCCCAGCGCGGGGTCGAGCGCGTCCGGCCCCAGCGCTCGCCCGCGTGAGACCGCCGTGAGCATCAGCCTCGCCTCTTTCGGGCCGAAGATCCGGTGTAGCACCAACTGGTTGTCCCCGTGGTGCACCACCATCGCCACCACCGGCGCGCGACCCTCTCGCTCGGCGCGCTCCGCGAGCGTGAACACCAGCGAGGAGCTGCCCGCGATCGACTCCACGTCTTCGGTGCCCGAGCTCGCCGCCAGGGGCAGACCGGCCTCGTCGCTCAGCACCACCGAGGAGAAGCCTCCGTTCTGCGCGATCGCGTCGAGCACCCCGGCCAGCCCGGCCTGGCTCGTGCTCGCCTCCAGCTTCGCCAGATCCCGCCCGATGCGCTCCCGCTCCACGAGCGGCTGCATCGCCTTCTGCACCATGTCCTTGAGGCCACGGGTCTCGCTCTCGCGCTCGAGCAGAGGCGCCATCACGCGCCTGAGCTCCCTGCCCAGATCCTCCGGGCGCGCGGAGCGCTCACCGAGCGCCGCGAGGCGGGCCTCGAGCGTCGCGCGCAGCTCTTGCTCGTCGTGCTCCCGGGCCCGCACCGAACGCGACAGGGAGCGCAGCTCCTCCCGCAGCGCGTCGACACGCGATGAATCCTGGTGCTCGAGGCGGCTCGCGAGCTCGCGCAGCTCCTGGTGGAGCTTCTCCGACTCCTGCCCGGCGCGCGGCGCCTGCGCCGCGAGCACACGCAGCGGCGCAAGCTCACGAGCGAGCGCGTCGCGCTCGCCGCGCAGCGCATCACGCGCGTCGACGCCCAGCCGGGCTCCGAAGAGGTAGCCCCCCGCGAGCGCTGCGACGCCCGCACCCACGGCGATGGCCGATGCGACGATGATCATGGTCCCAATACCTCCTCGAACCCGGTCACGCAGGTCCCACGCACGTGAATCGCCACGCGACGGTTGGCCTCCGCGTCGTCACCAGCGCCCTCGACGGGCGAATACGCTCCGAAGCCACGCGAGGTGATGCTCGCCTTCGGTACGCCTGCGTTCTCCAGCACCCAAGCCACGGCCTCGGCGCGACGTTTCGACAGGCGCAGGTTCAAGTCCTCCGAGCCCAGCGAGTCGGCGTGACCGTCGATGACGACGGTGGACTTCGGATGCTCCACGAGCCTCGCGCCGAGTTCGCGCAGCCGCGCGGCGGCCGTGGGCGAGGGCATGGCCTGCCCAGTGCCGAAAGCGACGCGGATGGGCAGGCAGCCAGGCGCGCCCAGCGCGACTGGGCTCGTGCTCGGCGCGGACGCGGCACCTCGCTGCGCAGGCTCGCCGCTCGGCGGCTCTCCCGCGCTCGCCGGCGCGGATGGCAACGGCGTTCCGCTCGACCCGGACGCGGGCGCCGCCTGCCCGAACGCCGGCGTGGCCTGCCCGGACGCAGGCGCCGTCCCGACGTCTATAGCCACCGCAGCCCGATTCGACGCGCCCGCGCCCGCCGAGCGCTCCGCTTCGACGACGGGCACGACCAGTGAGACGGCCACCGTGGCGAGCGCCGCCGCCACGACGACGAGCAGCGCTGGCACGGCCACGGGCAAGGCTTCGCCGGGAACCGTCGTGGCGCTCATGTTGCGTGCCCCAGCGTGCGCAGTCGGTTGAGGTTCGCGACCACGCTCGGATCGTCGGGCTTGAGCTTGCTGGCTGCCTCGAAGTGCATGTAGGCCTCCGCGTGCTTCTTGGCGAGGAGCGCATCCACGCCGCGTTCGAACAACTCCTCGAAGCTCGGCTCCGACCGCCGCGCATCCGAACCCGTGCGCGCCAAGCTCGGCTCGGGTTCATCCCAACCCGCCTCGACGTCGTCGTCGGGGACCTTGAGTCGCGGGCCCGACTCGGTGACTTGCCTCGGGCCTGGTGGCGGCGGGGGTTGGAGAGCGGCAGGGTCGGGCATGCCCAGGCCCGATGCGTCGCTCTTGGGGTGCCACGAGGCAGCGTCGCGCCTGGACTCGTCGTACTGGCTGGCCACCTCGAGCAGGACGTTCTCGCAGTTGCCTTCCATGTTCCTCGGGAACTGCTCGGCCTCGGCCGCCGCCCTGCAAGCGATCGTCGCGTTCTGGAGGAAGGCCATGCGTTTGAAGGCGCCGATCCCCTCGCCTCGCTCGTCGCTCGCCGACCACATCTGGCCCTGGCGCACGACGATCCGACCCAACCCGCTCACGTGGCCGCGCACCTCGATGACGACCGAGCGTCGGCCCATGCCTGCGAGCTGCACGTAGTCGAGCACGCCGAAAGGGTGCGCCTCGCCTTCGGCAGCGCCGAGCTTGGAGACCACGACCTGCCTGAGCCGCTCGAGCGGGAGTGGCTTCTCGTGCACTTCGACCCCGGGCCGGTCCGGCAGGCGCGCCCGGTAGCGGTTGAGGTACGCCGTCACGAAGACGATCGGGACGCTCCGACTCTGTCGCTCCAGGGCCGCAGCGACCTCCACACCCGACCCGTCCGGGAGATCGAGGTCCGAGATGACGAGCGTCGGTGGATAGGCGCGCAAGAGCTCGAGCGCGTCACGTACGGTGCCCGCGTCGAAGACCTCGACGCCGGAGAGCTTGGAGAGCCCACGCACCATCGAAGCACGCAGCACTGGCTCGTCTTCGACGATCAGCACCACGTGCCCCGGCTGGGGCAGCACCGGTGGCTCAGGTCGGGATGCGGGGCTCATCGTTCATCAGGTCGATGCCGCAGTCGAGGTTCTCGCACCACGAGATGAATCGTTCGACCATCTCGGGGCCACGAAAGAGAGCGCCGTGCTGGGGCGCGATGACCTGCACGTCCAACTGACGGATCATCTTCGCCCAATGGCGCAGCGCCTTGTTGCCAGCCATGTAGCGCTTGTGGAATCCCTCCATGGTCGGCAGATGCGCGTCGAAGTCCTTCACCTCGATGTAATCGGGGCCGATGGAGGCTCCGAGGTCACCGCTGTAGTAGATCTTCGAATGCGGGTCGTAGAGGTGGAAGTTCCCGCAGGAGTGCAGGAAGTGCGCGGGCAGCACGAGCAGGCCGAGCCCGCCGAGATCGAGCTTCATGCCCTCGTCGGGGATGGGCAGGAGCCTCGACTCGACGAGGTGGTCGAGACCGAAGTGCGGCACGAACCGGACCCACAGCTTGGAGACGTAGGCGATCGCGTCGGTCGTCATCAGCCAACCATTGGTGGCGGCGACGATGTCGGGGTCCTGGTGTGACAAGAAGATCTTCTCGAGCTTGGCCCGCCCGAGCTGCGACATCGTCGCGGCCAGCACCTTGGAGTAGACCTTGTGGCCACCCGGGTCGAGCACGATGCCAGCGCCGTCGTGGACGATGACGTGCTGGTTCGCCTGTACGGCGAGCCCCGAGGAGACGTCCTCGAGCAGGACGTTCTTGTGGGTGGAGTCTTCGAACAGAATGGTGTGCGGCATGTCGTCACGTTCCTCGTATGGATGGTCGGCGCGACGCGCCCTCAGAGCACCTTGCGGATGTCGTCGACCGCCCGCCTCATGTCGAGGAAGACGAGGCCGAGCTTGGCTTGCTTGCTCGCGAGGCAGAGCAGCAGTGTGCCGGACCCCGACGCGATCATGACGGCGTAGCCGTTCTTGCCTCGCACGAGCACCTCCTCCACGTCGCCCCGCTCGAGCTCGGCCGCCGCTCTCGCGCCGAGGCTCGACAGCGTCGCGCTCATGCCGGCGACGCGGGTCTCGTCGACGTGCTGGGGCAGCGCGCTGGCGATCATGAGCCCGTCGTCGGAGATGAGCGCGCTCGCCTCGACGTCGGGGGAGGCGCTCTGCAGAGAGCGTAGAATGCGGTTCAGATTGTCGACTCGACTCATGCTCGTTGTCCCTTCACGCCCATGGCGGGAGAACCCACGGGTATGTACACGGTCACCACCGTCCCTCGGCCGAGCTCACTCTCGACCTCGAGACGCCCCCCCGACGACTCGGCCACGCGCCTGCACAGCGCGAGCCCTATGCCTGATCCCTTGTCCTTGCGGGTGTAGAAGAGCTCGGTGCAATGCTCCAGCACCTCTGGGCTCATACCTGCGCCGTCGTCCTCCACACGCAGGACGAAGTTCTCGCGCTGCCGATCGAGCGTCGCCTCGACGCGGACTCTGCCTCCGGTCGCCGAGGCGTCGATCGAGTTCTTCACCAGGTTGAAGACGACACCGCTCATCACGCCTCGATCGATCGGCAAGAGCGGCAACGACGGTCCGCGTGACTCGAGCTTCACGCCCACGCGAGCGGCGACGGGCTCGAGTACGCGGCATGCCTCGTGTACGGCGAGGTCGATGGCGGTGTTTCCGCTTGCGCGCGCCGAGCGGAGGAATCCGCCCACTCCATCGAGCCCCAGCGACATGCGTCGCACCTCCGTGAGCACTGCGTGCAAATCGAGCTGCGCCGCGCCTTCGCTCTCCTCGACCATCAGCTCGAGACGCGCCGTGATGGCAGCGAGCGGGTTGCGTAGCTCGTGCAGCACCGAAGGGAGCGCGTCGCCGAGCGCAGCCATCGCGAGAAGCCGGTCGCGTTGCTTGCGCAGCTCGAGGACCGGCGCGATGTCCTGGAACTGCAACACGTAGCGAGCGCGTCCGTCGCTGGCCTGGAAGCTCGACAGCGCGAAGCCGATCGATCCCGTGCTGCCGTCGCCCAGCGCGACGCTGAGCTCGTGGCGCCCGGTGATCGGCTCGAAGCTCGCCCGCTCGAGATCCTCGAGCGGCGCGACGATCGTGGCAATGGAGTGGCCGACGAGCTCCGACTGGGATCGGCGCAGGATGCGCTCCGCGCCGGCGTTCGCACGGACGACGACGCCGTCGTCTCGCACCGCAAGCACCCCAGAGCCCAGCGCGTCGAGGATGGATGCCTCGTCACAGACGCTGTGCATCCGCAGAAGCGTCACGGCTCTTTCGTTCGTCCCCCCGGCCACCATGAGCAGGTCCAAGCACGAAGCGGGCCCGATGGACACACGTTGGACATCGCGGACTTGGCGAGAGAGGCACGCGCCCCAGGTGCAAGAGCTGCGTCGCCCCGCGCAAGCAGTCCGAAGGATCTACTTTGGACTTCGAGTACCTAGCGAACTCGGTTCACTCCACCAATGCCTCGCGCACGCACGCCGCCTCGAGCGTCGCGCCGCCGACTTCGACGTACAAGCGCTCCTCGTTGCGCACGATGCCGAGCTTCGTCCTGCGAGCGAGCTTCGCTTCGAGCGCGTCGAGCAAGGCAGGGTCGAGGTGGTAGAGCGCGATGTCCTCGACCTTGTGGATCGCGCGCGCGGCTGCGGCGCGGCGGACCTGCGCGAGATCGGCGGCGGTGTAGATCTCGACGGCGCCGGTGAGCTTGGAGGCCTTGTGCAGTCGCTCGGCGGAGGGCACACCGACGTCGATCCACCTCAGCATGCGGCCGTCGCCGCTCCACACGGCGACGGGCGGCTCATCCGTAGAGGAGAGGCCCCCTTTGCTGAAGGCGATGCCTTCTTCGTGGGAGAGGCAATACGCGAGCGTGCGCGTGAGCATGTAGCGCAGGTTCTCCGAGGGGTGCTGCGCGACCTTGAGCTCGAGCGCTTCGTAGACGCCGCGGTCGACGTCGGAGAGATCGATCTCGAAGTGGTGCACCGTCGCCGTCAACGCCATGATTCGATTCTCCGCTCGACGCTCGAGCCGGCCTCAGCGCTCACAGAAATACACGCCATCGTAGTCGTTGCTCGAGAACGGCAGGTCGAGGCGAGGCATGCGCGCGTGCGGTTCGGCATAGAGCGGCGAGCCGCCACGCCCGCCGAGGCGCGCACGATCGAAGCGCGTGGGGAAGTAGTTGAGCTGCATGAGCGCGCAGCCTGCGCGCTGGGCGAGCGTGGGCTGCGAGAGGATCTCGGCGCGCGCGGCGTCGTGGAGACAGGCCTCGGTCACGGCGGCGATCGCGGCCTCGCTCCAGGGCGTGGGCTCGAGCTCGTCGTCGTCGAGATCGCGAGCGGGCGTGGGGAGCGGATCGTTGTGGTTGCGCCAGAGCGAGGCCTCGCCGCTGCCCTCGGGCGTGAACGGGTCGACGTACACGCCGTCGAGCCAGACGTTGAAGTGCACGTGCGGAGGCGTCCACGGGAAGCCGACGAAGGCGTCGATGCCGCTGTAGCCCGAGACGGCGATGGGCTCGCCGCGCTTCACCCGCTGACCGGGCTCGACGAGGTAGCGCGCGAGGTGGTTGTAGGTCGTCACGAGGCCGGCGCCGTGGTCGACGAAGACCTTGCGACCCCCGCGGTGGAACTCGCTCGAGAGGCGCAGGACCTCACCCGGTGCGGCGGCGAGCACGAGCGTGCCGGGCGGCACGGCGAAGTCGGTGCCGTTGTGGCTGTCGTAGGTGTTCTTGCCGCCGCGGAAGTCGAGCACGTCGGTGACGCGCACGCTCCAGCCCAGCTCGGGCGGCGGCTGGCGGTAGTTGTAGAGGTTCGTGAGCGGGACACGCCTGCCTTCGGGCGCCCTGCCCAGCCAGAGCGGCACCGCATAGCCCGGGCGGAACTGCTTGAGCGAGCTCAGCCCGAAGCGCGTCTTCGGGGTGTTGCCGTCGCCTCGGATGGCGATCCGTGCCTCACGCAGCGTCTTGCCCCAGGGCTCGAGGCCCATGGCCTCGACGAGGCCCACCCGCTCCAACATCGCCTTCGCTCCTCTCGCCTGGGCGCCGCTCGGCGCTCCATGCCACACGGGCGAGCCCTCGGCCCGCCAGGTGATCGTAGGCGAGCGAGCGCGGCTCAGGTGAAGATGATCTGCGCGTTCTCCGCGAGATCGTAGAAGTCGCCGGCGGTGATCACATCTTTCACCTGGGGCACGAGGTCTTCCTTGCTGCGCTTGAACATCTTCATCGCGAGCTCGCAGCCGTAGAGCTCGGCGCCCGCCTCGTCGAGGATCTCGAGCATCTCGCGCACGGTGGGCAGCTCGAGCTCCTCCATCTGCTTCTTCATCATCTTCGCCGCGAGGCTCTCCATGCCGGGCAGGCCCGCGATCATCGTCGGCATCGTGGAGCTCGCGTTGCCGGCGAGGTTCACGTGCAGATGATCGACCTTGCTCTCGGTGACGATGTCGAGGCCCCAGAAGGTGAAGAAGACGAAACACTCGATGCCGGACTGACGGGCCGCGTTGGCGAGGATCAGCGAGGGGTAGGCCTCGTCGAGGCCTCCGTGCGAAGCGATGATGGCGACCTTGCGCTGCGGAGTGGCGATGGCGTTCATGATGACGACCTCGAGGGTGCAGACGGGGAGTGCGGGGCTCGCGGCGCTCAGAGGCAGCCGGCGGGCTTCGGGATGCCGGCGATCTTCGCGATGGTGCGCGCCGGGGCCTTGGGGAAGAGCGCGTAGACGTCCTTCGTCGCGACGCCGAGCTCGAGCGTGATGCGGCGGATGTTGGGCGACATGCCCGTCGCGAGGAAATCGCGGCGCGCAAAATCGACGATCCTCGACTGCGCTTCGCCGAGCTCGACGCCGAGCGCGGCGGCGAGCTGGGTCGCGAGCTGGGGCGTCCACGCGTTCGGATCGGCGAGGTGACCATCGGGCGTGAAGGCGACACCACCGATGACCGTGCTGCTCGGCGCTGCGGCGGGCGCCGCCTCGCGAGGCGCCGGACGCGCGCGCGCAGGGCTCGCGGCCTCGACCGGGCGCGCTCGCTCCACGCCGAGGACCTTCTTCTTCTTCGCGCCGGTGATCGCGTCGAGCTTCGAGCGCTTCGTCGCCGCCGGGCGCGCGGCGCGATGGGTCGCGACGACCTGCGCCGCGCGGCCCACGTGGCGCATCACGTCCATCATCACGGCCATGCCGCGCTGCACGTCGTCGTCGCGCGTGGCGCGCACCATGCCGATGATGCCCATGGGCTCGACCTCGTCGACCTTCTGGATCGCCATCGAGGCCTCGCCCGCGATCTGCAGGACCTCGGGCTGCGTCATCGCGCGCACGGTCTCGAGGATGCCGACGACGGCGTCGCCGAGCTTCTGTACGTCCTCGGGCGTGAAGCCCTCCACGATGCGCTCGCCCACGCGCACGAGCTCACGCCCGAAGGCGAAGTAGCCCTGCTTCTCGAGACCGTCGAGCTTGGTCGTGGCGGTGCCCATGACCTCGCGGAGGATCGGGGTCGCCTCCGCGAAGAGCTCCTCGGTCTTCTTCGTGCGCTCGACGAGGAAGCCGAGCTGTGTCGTCACGGCCTCGAGCTGGGCTTCGATGCGCGCGAGGCGCGCGGCCTGGTCGTGTGTCGCGGGTTCCATGGTCAGCTCCACTTTCCAGCCATGAGCATGCGGTGATCGAGCGGCAGCTCCTTGCCCTCGAGCAGCACGTTCCAATAGAGCCACTTGAAGGCGAGCTTGCCCCAGTGGTTCGTCGCGCTCTCCTCGAGCAGCGTGAAGGGCCCGATCCCAGGCAATGGGAAGCGCCCGGGCAGGGGCTCGGTCTCGTAGTTGAAGTCGATGAGCATGGCCTTGCCGTAGCCCGTCTCGATGAAGCAGTTGGCGTGGCCGTCGAAGCCTGCGTGGAGCTCCTTGCCTCCGACGAAACGCAGCACGTTGTCGAACAGCACCTCGGACTGGAAGTGCGCGACCGCGCCGGCCTTCGAGGAGGGCAGATCGGTGGCATCGCCGATGGCGAAGACGTTCGCGAAGCGCTTGCTCTGCAGCGTGTGTTTGTCGGTCGGGAACCAGCCGCCCGGGTCGCCCATCTGGCTCTTGGAGATCGCCTCGGAGCCACCGTGCGCCGGGATGGTGACGAGCAGGTCGTAGTTCGTCTCTCTACCGTCGAAGCTCTTGAGCACGCGCTTCTGGCCGTCGACCTCCGAGGCCGCGAAGTCGCCCAGCACCTCGATGCCGCGCTCGGCGAGCATGTTGCCGAAGGCGGCGGCGGCGCGCGGTTTGGTGAACGCGCCCTCGAGCGGCGTGGCGAAGACGAGCTCGACCCGATCGCGCATGCCCTTCTGGGTGAAGTAGGCCTCGGCGAGGAAGAGGAACTCGAGCGGCGCGACCGGGCACTTGATGGGCATCTCGACGACGTCGAGCACGAAGCGCCCGCCCTTCCACGACGCGAGTTTGTCGCGCAGACCGGCGGCGCCTTCGAGCGTGTAGAAGTCGAAGGCGCTCTCGTGCCAGCCCTCGTCGCGCAGGCCCGGGGTCGCCTCGGGCAGGATGCGTGAGCCCGTGGCCACGATGAGCACGTCGTAGGAGAGCTTCTCGCCTCCGGCGAGGAACACGGCGTTCTCGTCGGGCGCGATGCGGTCGATCTCGGAGAGTCTGAGCTCGACCGCGGGATCGAGCAGGTGCTTGCGCCGCTTGACGATCTCCTCCTGGCGGTAGCTCCCGAAGGGCACGAAGAGCAGCCCGGGCTGGTAGACGTGTACGTCGTCGCGATCGACGACCGTGACGCGCCAGCCGTCCTGCGGCAGGGCGCGCACGAGCTTGTTGGCCATCATGGTGCCGCCCGTACCGGCACCGAGGATCAGGATCCGCTTCATCGTCGCCACCTCTCGGAGCGTCGCCAGTGCATGGGGCAGGCCAGCCTGGTGGCGCCGAGAAGTGGCGCCATTTGCCGCACTCGGAGGGTGCAGGGCGCGCAAGAGCTGCGCCGGCAGCGACGGCTTTGCCAGCCGTCGCATGGGCTGCTCCGAGAGCTACTTGCGCTCGATCCGGCGCGCCTCGGCGGCGAGCGCGAGCAGCACGCGCTCCACGTCGCCACCCGCGAGGGTGCCGAGCGCGCGTGCGGCCGGGCGCTCGTCGGCGAAGACCTGCACGCGGCCTCGGCCCACGGCACGCGCGAGCGTGCGTTTGAGGCTCGAGCCGACGCCGTGGCCCTCGATCACCGCCGCGCCGAGAAAGCGTGGGTCGCCGAAGACGTCGTCGAGCAGCACCCGCTGACGCGCGCGCACCTCGCGCTCGGAGAGCTCGGCCGCTTCGCCCATGATGAAGAGCCCCACGACGTGCCGGGTGGGGGTGCGTTTGAGCGTGCGCCAGAGCGCGCTCATGAGGTCGAGCGACTCGATCGTCAGCGCGCCCGTGCGCCGCTGCACGAAGCAGCCGCCGGAGCGCAGGACCACGCTCGCGCCGTCGTGGAACACGAGCTCGATGGGCGGCTCGCGATCGATGGGGGAGGGCTCGTTCATGGCTGCCCCGCTCGATCGACGCCGAAGGCCGCGCGCACCCACGCGGCCTCCTCCGACCACATCGCCTGCGTCTTGGTGCGCGCACCGTCGGTGATCTGCTCGAGCGGTCGGTCGAGCCCTTCGACGAGCTCCTCGACCGGCAGCCCGAGCGTGCTCATCCACTCGAGCTCGTCGAGCCCGGCCGAGAGCTTGCGCGCGGCGTCGGCGAGCAGCAGCGAGAGAGCGCGCAGGTGGGCGCCCTCGAGGCCCACGACCGCGCGGCGAGGCGCCGTGGCGTCGTACCAGACGCGGTGCACGTCACCGAGCGCGAAGGCCGCGCCGACCGGATCGCTGAGCACCGCCGGCAAGAGCTCGACGACCAGCTCGAGCAGCGCCTCGTCGTCGAGCGCCTCACGGGCCTCACCCTCGAAGTAGCGCGAGAGAAAGCCCGAGGGCAGCACGGCGAGGCGCGCGTGAAGGCGGTCTCCGTCGAGCTCCCAGATCGGCGAGACGAGCAGCCCGGCCTGGCCGAGCTTGGACTGCCGGCGCATGAGCTCGCGGTTGCGCGCGATCACCTGATCGACGTGCGCACGCAGCGTGGCTTCATCCGGCAGGGAGGCGTGTTCGGGCCACCCGAGGAAGCGCCTCGCCTCGCCGACGGAGAGGAAACCGCGAGCATCGACCACACATGGAGTGCTAGCAAACTGCGGCGACCTCGCACACCTGAGGCTGGTTCGCAGCAGTTCGCGCGCCGAGCTGCGGCCAAGGAAGTCGCCCAGAGATGGGACCCACTCCGGCGCGAAGCCAGGCGCCCGCTGCGGCCGCGGCCAGCTCGACCCGACTGCCGTGGCAGCGCCCAGACCCTGAGCACCTCGAGCAGCGGAACCTGGAGCCCCGCTCCGAGCATCGAATGACCATGGCTAGCGGCCGACGCCGCCCGTATGGAGGATTGGATTGCTCGGTTCGTCCTCGGAAACCCAGCCGAGAGCGAAGGTCCGCTGGGCCTTCACCCTCGCGCTGTCACTGATGCCCGCATGCGTGCCAGGCGCGAGCGATGCCGTCGCCGTGGAGCAGGTGAGGCTCCAGGTCGATGGCGAGCCTGGACGCGAGCTCGCCGTGGATGACCTGCCGCGCCAGCCACAGGCCGGTGAGCGCGTGCGTATCAGCTTCACCGTTCCCGAGGTCGCCGTAGACGACCCTGCGCTCCACATCGACCCTTGGGTCGCAGCTGGGGAGGTGCTCGGCGTCGAGGTCGAAGACCGAGCACTTCCACGTTCAGGCTCCAGCCTCGGCGTGTACCCACTCCCGCCGGGGGCGAGCGGGCGTCTGGCTCAGGTCGAGCTGACAGGCCCGCGCGGACATCGCATCGACGTCCTCGAGGTCGGCTCCCAATCCTCTCTGACGCAGCAGGCGCTTCGAGAGTTGGACGAGCTCGTGGTAGGACTGGGGCTCGCGTTCGTCGGCGTCGCGCTGACGGTTGCCCGCGTCGCGTCGATTCGCCCGGGAGCGGAACGCACGGCCCTGAACCCGCTCGCTCACCTGGGCGTCTTCAGCGCCTTCGCGGGGGTTCTCACGGTCGCGCAGTGCACTGGCCTCCGCGGGCTGGTGTCGAGCTCCGCAGACGTGTGGAGGTGGGGGCACGCGGTCTCCGCGTTCGGCTACCCAGCAGGCCTGGCGCTGTTCGTGGACGCGGTGCTGCCTGTAGCCCGGTCGGCCCTCCGTCGGGTGGCGATCGGGTACGGAGTCGGCCTCGCGTTCGCCGTAGCCGCCGACCTCGCAGGCGTCGTGGCTCTCGAGCAGACGAAGCGGGTGGCGTTCGCGGCCACCATCGCACTCGTGCCGTGGCTCGTGGTGCGGGCAGCGCGCCACGCGTCGACCTCAGCCGCTGGTCGAGCCTTGCTCGTGGGCTTCCCGCTCGCTGGCATCGTTGCGGCTCCGGACATCGCCTCGGGCGTCCAGGGGGGCGACCGCGTACTGAACCTGCCCCAGACGACTCACTGGGCCCTGCTCGCCCTGGCCTCCACGCTCCTCATCGCACTCGCTCGAGTGTGGACTGCGCAGGCCTCGGCGCTTCTTCGGTCCGAAGCCGAGCTCGCCGCGCAGGTCGTCGCACTCGACCAGCGAGGCGCGAAGCTCGATGCCCTGAACGCGGAGCTCTCCAGGCAGGTGGTCCAACGCGCTCGTGCGATGTCACGAGCAGCCCAGCTCTCGACGAGCACGTCGTCGCGCGAGTTCGAAGTGGGGGCGCTCGTCGACGAACGCTACCGAGTGGATGGCGTCCTCGGTGAAGGGGGAATGGGACAAGTGCTCTCCGTCACGAGGACGGACGGAGAGCAGTTCGCACTGAAGATCTTGCGCCGCGGCATGGATGCGTCAGCCGCATTGCGATTCATTCGCGAAGCCGAGATCGCCGCCAGCTTGCGGCACCCCAACCTCGTGTCTGTCGTTGACGTCGGCGTCACGACCGCCGGAGTCTTGTTCCTCGCAATGGACCGCGTCGACGGTGGAAGCCTCGAGGACAGGCGCCGGGGGTTCGGCGACGAGGCAGGCACCATCCCGCGCCTGGCACAGATCTCCATGGGATTGGCATTCTTGCACGCCAACAAGGTGGTTCACCGCGACCTCAAGCCGGCGAACGTTCTGGTCGGCGGTACGACCGACCAGGAAGTGATGCGCATCAGCGACTTCGGAATTGCCCGCAGCGACTCGGGTGACGAGGCGGCCCTCGCCGACACCCATCTCGACGGAGCCTCTTCGCCGCTCGAGACCCAGGGCCTCATCGGGACGCCGCTGTACATGGCGCCCGAAGGCTCGCGTGGACCCACACACGTCGGGCAACAGGCCGACGTGTTCGCTTTTGGCGTGATGGCCTACGAGCTCGCCTACGGCAACTACCCCTTCAGCTCGGCCCCCATCCTCGAGACACTCGCCGGTCGTCCAGCCCCACGAGTGCTCACCCCCGCGCGAATCGAGGCACGAGAGCTGTGGTCGCTGCTCTCGAAGTGCCTGGACGCGGAGCCCTCGCGACGCCCCACGGCGGAACAGCTGGTGTCAGAGCTGCAGCGAATGACGGACTCCGGCACGGGGCGGGACGCTCATGCCACGAGCTCGAGCCGAGCGCCGCCGCCCTCATGACCAGGCCAAGAACGCCCGGCGACTGTCAGCGCCGGTCTTACGCAGTACCGCCGCGACCTGATTCGCCACCGTCCGCACCGAAACCCCTCGACGAGTGGCGATCGCCTCGTTCGAGAGCCCCTCCGCGAGCAGACTCGCGACATCTCGCTCGCTGGGCGTCAGTACCGACACGTCGATCGCCCGCGATGGTTCGCCCACACCCAGGCCCGCGAGCACACGCGCGAGCGCTCTCGTGTTCGTCAACCCGAGCTTCGCCCCTGCACGCGACAGGCGCCGCGCCGTCACGCTCTCCGACCAGCCGAGTGAGTACGCGATCGCCTTGTTCGGAAGCCCTCTAGCCGCTTGGATCGACGCCGCAGCCTCGTCCCGCGTCAAACCCCGAACCTGACGCCGGCGCGGCACGTTCTCGCACAAGAGATAGCTCCGTCGCCCAGCCCGGTCCACGTGCTCCACCAGGCTCAGGTACCCAGCACAAAGAGCACGCCAGGCGTCGAGGGCCGACTCCCCGTCGGCGCGCCGGCGCGCCCCGCGCACTCTCTCGATGCAACGCACCTCCTCACCAAGCGCCTCACAGGTGGGCTTCGGTAGTTCACCCGACAGCTCCACTCTCCCGGATGGCGACACCGTGCCCATCACCGCCTCCGGCCTCAGTCGCACGCGCAGCGCCGCCTCCACGTGCAGCGAGATTTCCGCCAACCTCGCGAGCTCCGCCCGAGATGGTGCGCGCGGAGCCCGCTGCGGCACCATGAGACAGATGCCGATCTCGTGCGTGGGCCGACTGGTGAGCCCGATGGCGTCCGTCGCTCCAATCGAATGGAAGGCCTCGAAGGTGACTCGGACGTACTCGTCTCCTTCTCCTCCCGCGGCTCGGTACGCGACCGCCCTCTCGCTGGCGATGGCGACACGCAGATGGTCGGGGAACAAGGTCTCTACGTCCACTTTGGCGAGCATGCCCGTCACGTGCGCCGCACGCTCGTGGAAGCCGGCGCCGTAGGCCTCGCCTGTCGGACCTTCAGATACGCATGCGAGTTGCTCGCCCGTGGCGATCCGGGCGGCCCAGAGGCTCACCCCCAGTCCCTCTCCGATGGCCACGTTGGCCGCTCGAACCACTCCTCGCGTCCACTCTCCAAGCTCCAAATCGCCTTGATGCAGCGCCTCGAGCAACCCCACCACCCGCTCGCGGACCATGCCCGCGAGAGACTACGTGAGTGCCTCGGAGCGGAGCTAGGTGATTCGACCGGCCAGTCGACGAACCACGTTCAGAACCGCGTTCACCAAGCAGCGACCGACGCACCAGCGGTCGGAACGAAAGCGAACCCCGCGTCCTCTTGGAGGCCGGCGGTTTCCACGTGTAGGCCCATCTCGATCCGAACCCCGAGGTCGACGCTCAACGAGCCTGGGTCTCGCCCATAGACCTTCCAGAACGCCGCCGTGCCCCAACCGCCACCGATCCCGCCATAAGCGAAGCTCCCACCACCACGAAAACCGGCGAAGGCCTCCAAGCGCAGTGGCTCGGTCGGACTGAAGACCGCACAGGGACCGAATAGTCCGAAGGGCGCTGCACCTACGTCATCCCAGTAGGTGAAGGTCATGACCGCCGTGCCGCCAACCCCTACACCAGGTGCGACACGAGCGCCGAGGCAAGCGCCTATCGACGTAGCAAAGGTGGGAATGGTTCGGATCCCGAGAACTCCGCCACCTTCGAGGTATTCGTAGAGGCTCAATCCAGTCGTGCTGAACCCGACGAAGAAGAATCTAGGGAGCTCCGACGGGTCGACTTCACCCACTGCGCCCGCGCCAGTCGCCTCCGTGGGATCGCTGGAGGGAGGCGCACCAGCCCGCGAATCGGCCCTCGTGGGTTCGGGCGCCGAAGAGCGAGGATCGGACATGCTCGCCCCACGAGTCGCACCCCCGCCGCGCTGCACGAGCTTCACTTCGTCCGCCGGGAGATCGCGCGTCGTGCCGTCGAGGAGAAGGATACGAACGCCGAGCGCCTCGCTGTCGACGAGCACCGTCCCGCGGAGCCGCCCTCCGTCCATCAGGTAGACCGTATCGACCGGCTCTTGCGCGAAAACCCCGCCCGGGACCGCATAGGCCACGAGGGCGACGAGCCCAGCCAAGACGGAGCGCACCTCAATTCCGAAGGGCACCATCAGTAGAACACCCTTCCGATCCCGAAGGAGAACGCCGGCACGGCGGGTCTCGGCTCGTGCCTGGTGAAGATCGAGATCGGGGCTCGCAGGTCGATGGACCACTCGCGCCTCTCGCCGACTCCGAAGTGCAGCGGCGCCACGATGATGTCGATACGTGGGTAGAAGACCGGCTCGTAGGACTCGGTCACCGCAGACCCACTCACTTGGCGACGATGGTCGACCGCGACGTTGGTCCCCGCCCCCGCACCCAGGTAGGGTCGGTACACCCCTCCAGGAGTGTTGAACACCACGGACCCAAACGCGAGCAGCGACCCGGTCGCATTGCCATCGATGAACGCCAACCCGAGCTCACCACCGACCCGCAGCTCGAGCGCTTCATTCAACGAGATGTTCGCGAATGCTTGGCCGGAAGGCCCGATGATGACCGCGTCCGAAGCAGGGACGTGTTGCGAGTTGAAGTACCCCATCAGGCCGAAGTGCGCTCCACGATGAGCCTCGACCCAGGGCGCCTCCTGCCAGTGACCGAGGCGCAGCTTGGTCAGCGCACCTGGATTCACGACGGCGCGCTGGCTTGCGCCACCACCGATGTCGAACTCGATCTCGACCTCCCACAGCCCCTCCGTCAGTGGCACCTCGATGCTGCCCTCTGCCTCGCGCACCCGACCTTTCCGCTCCCATCGCGCCCCTCTCTCGGTGGCTGACTTCACCGAAACGGTTCCAGATGAGGCGGCGCTCACACGGAGGGTCCCCTCTCCTTCCGTCGGTCGCGCGCGGTCCCGCGTCGGTGGCGGTGCGGGCGCCGACACCTCGCTGGGGTGAGCGCCCTTGGGAACGGGCGCTTCCAAGCCAGGCGCCGAAGCGTCGTCGTAGACGACCTCCTTCACCAACGCGGCTGGCACGGAGTAGCTGCTGCCATCGCGAAGGAGCACGACGACTCCCTTGGAGGGCGACTCCGAGACGACTCGCCCCAAGACGGAGCCACCGTCCGTGAGCCTGACCTCGTCTGCCTTGGCGGGCTGCGCTGCGGCCATCGCGAGCGCCAGGGCCACCATTGCATCGCAGCGCGATTGGAGTCGATGCGAGCATGGACGGCTCGGCGACACTTTCGTCGGTACGTTCCACTTCATGACGACCTCGAGCGCAGTGACTGGATTGTCTGTTCGCGAATGCCCACGTCGCCATCGATACGGACGTCTCGACCTGGAGTACCCGAGCGCCCGCGCGCTCGAGTCCCCCTCTCGACGCGACCGAAGTCGACGCTGCCCCCGGACCGAGCTCGGGTGTCTTCCCGCGCTGCAAGCTCGGATCCGGCAGTAGCTCGGCCTACAGCTGTGCTCCGTGCGCTGGCCCGAGCGTCGCTTCAGTCGCCCGCTCCGGGCTCGCAGCTTCGCGGACGCGACGGCATGCCTCCAACGCGCCGCCATTGGGCTGCGGGATCTTGCCTGCAGTCGTGACGGCGCGGAGCCGCGGCAGGGCGTCGACGAGCTCACCCCAGAGTGCAGATCCTGGGCGCGCACCGACCAGATCGGCCGTCGCGGGGGTCATCATGTGCGAGACCAAGTCGACGTCGACCAGGTAGGTCTTGCCCGCCTCCAGGTTGGCCAGCATCAGCACCCCTGAGAACTGCCCAGCCGCGGACGTCGTGTTGAATCCGGCGACCACACCCGGCACGAAAGTGGAATCGGCGTGAAACGAGGCGCAAAGCTCGTGAGGCCCCGGAGCGAGGTCCACCGCGACGGCTGCCGCATTGGCCAAGAATGCAATGGTCTCGGTGGTACCATCGTCGATCTGCACCAAGTTGTCGGACCCGAACGCCGCCGAAGGACGAACGAACACCACCCGTGCCTTGTCGGATGGCGCACCTAGCTCGACCCGCGGAACCTGACGCATCGGCGCGACGATCGGTGGGGTGCTCGTACAACCGGCGAGGCACGAGCCGCCGCAGAGGAGTGATGCCACTGCACGAGCACGCATGAACTGTCCGAACTTGATGAGCATCGCTTCTCCACGACCGCTTGCGCGCGTTCGGGCCTGTACCCTCCCCCCGCGCCAAACCCACCGAACGGCACTCGGCCCCTCGAGTCGGTCGATTGGATAGCGCACCTTCGCGGGAGTGGCCCATGGTCAATCCGTGCGCGCAGATGGTCATTCGTTGCGACACACGGAGATCGCGGCTCCACCCAGCGATTCTCAGTCGGAGCGCGCGAGCGTGCCGCTCTCGAGCTGGTAGAGCACGAGATCGCTGCGCCTCGAGGCCCAGAGGCCGAGGCCGAGCATGAGGAAGTGCTTCTCGAGGGGCTCGAGGTAGGCGGACGCCGGCCGCGCGGCGAGCTCGGGATCGCTCAGCTGCAGATCGACCGCACAGGCGAGATCGCGGCTCGTCTGGCACTCGAGGAAGAGCAGGCCCTTCGACATGGCGCCGAGGTGAGCGATCGCCTTCGGGAGATCCTGCGCGGGTACGTAGGGCAGCACGCCCTGACAGACGACGAGATCGTAGCGGCCGCGCAGCGGCTTCTTGGTGATGTCGAGGCGCTGGTGGCCATAACGCTCGCATGCGTAGGAGCTGGCTTCGGTCGACACGTAGCGCACGCCCGGGCATCGCTTCGCGAACCAATCACGCCAGAGACCCGTGCCGGCGCCCACCTCCGCGACGCTCTCGATCTCGACGCCGAGCCAGCGGGCCACCTCGAGCACGCCGCGGCAATGGCGCGCGACGTCGAGCTTGCCCTGCACGCGCGTGGCGCGCCGCTCGTAGAAGCGATCGTAGTACTCGGCGTCGAATCGATCGTGTCCGCTCTGCATGTTCGCCTCGCGCTCATCCACCGGGCTTGCCGCGCCGCTTCTGCAAGAGGATCTCGGCCGCGCTGAGCTTGTGCGCGCCGGGCGCGCCGGGCGCCGGCGCGGCGCCGGTCGGGCGCGTGGGCGGCGTGGGCGCGCGCGGCGGCGTGGCGGGTCGCTGGGGCGCGCCCACCGAGGGTGCCTCGGGCGGCGGCCTCGGCGCGGCCTGCGGCGGCTCCGGCAAACGCGCGATCGCGTGTGCGCCCATGACGCGCGAGGCGCGCGCCTTCGCGAGGCGCTCGGCCATGCTGCCTTCGTCGCCTGCGGCACCGGGGGCCGGGGCGTCGG
>CALKVW010000132.1 GCA_938004785.1 uncultured Polyangiaceae bacterium | reverse complement strand
ACGGAGAAGAGAGCGCGAACCGCGTCCCGGGCACGCTCCACGAGCCCCGCACGACGCGCGCGGCGCTCTCCGCGCGAACACGATCGCGGCGCGCGCCGCAGCGGCAGCGCGCAAACCCCTGCGAACTCAGCGGGAAAAAGACGAAGCCCCCGAGGCATGTACCTGGGGGCTCCGTTAACTGGTCCTCGCTGCGAAGTTCGCGAGGAGGAAGAAATGGCTCCGACTGCTGGACTCGAACCAGCGACCCGGTGATTAACAGTCACCTGCTCTACCAACTGAGCTAAGTCGGAAAACGAGGGCGCACTCTACTCGCGCGAGCGCATCCGTCAAGCATCTCTTCTCCCTCCGCGCGTCCCCGCTCCGGCCTCACCAGCACCCGCCCTCGTCCCTCGCCTCCGCCCTTTCCTTCTCCCTCTTGTCCGCCGCCACCCCCAGCTCCGCCAGCGCCTTCGCTTCGCTGGGCGGGAACGCCACGTCGAGCTCCACCGCGCCGCAGCGCGCCCGCCTCGCCAGCGTGCCCAGCGTCGCCGTCTCGAGCTCCCGGTCCGGTAGCCGCACCAGCGCACGCACGCGCGCGTCGTCGCGCAGCCCCTCGATCCAGCCTTCGGCGCGCGTCGCTGGCCACCTGGGCGCCGCGAGCAGGACCGTCGGCGGCCCGCGCCAGTCTTCGCCGAAGGGCGACTCGGCGAGCAGGTCGAGCTGCCTGCGTACGCTCTCCGCCGAGTGGAAGCCCTGCCCACCGAGCTCCGCGCCTCCCTCGCGCACACGCAGGAGGTAGCGCGCCTCCGGCCCGCTGCTCTCGAACTCGCTGCGTGGCAGCTCGTCGACCAGCTCAGGCGGAAGCGCCGCCGGGCAGAGCTTCTCGTCGGGCTCTAGCACCAGCTGGGCGTCGTGCGCGTGCGCGCGCGTCAGCCCGAAGGCCACGAGCCCCACCGCGAAGAGCGCGTAGCCCGCACGCTCGAGCGCCGGGCGCGCGCGCCGGAAGGGGTCGTGACCGCGTGCGCGAGCGGAGGCGAGCGCGAGCATCACCGTGAGGCTGCCCGCCACCACGCTCAGGCCCACGTGCAGGCGCCCCTCCACGAGCACCTCCTGCGCCGCCTCGCGCGCCGAGAGCAGCGACTGCGTCGCGTCGCCGCCCGGCCGCATCGTCGCGTTGCGACGCAGCACCACCAACGCCGGCGCGGCGAGCAGCTCCGCGAAGGCCAGCGTCAGCCCGGCCGGCACCAGCGTGCGCGCCGAACGTGAACGCAGCCTCAGCGCGAAGGCCGCCCCGCCGACCAGCACCGCCGTCGCGAGGACCGCGAGCGCGTGGCGCTCCACCGCGCCCTCGGCCTGCGCCACCGCCGCCGCGTAGCCGAGGTAGCCCGCGCGCGCGTCCACGCCGAGCTCGATGTCCGTGACCGTGCGCCAGGCCTCGGACACCACGAGCCCCATCAGCGCGCTCGAAGCGACGAGCGCGAGCCCCGTGAGCAGCGCGCCGCGCCCCAGCCATCGAAGCCGCGTCGGGAAGAACAGCGCGAGCGCCGCCCAGGTGAAGGCCAGCATCACGAGCAGCACGTCCAGAGCGAGCGAGGTCGGGACCACGGCGCCTCAGCGCAGCCCCAGCGCCCAGAGCAAGCCCTGGTAACCGAGCAGATCGAGCGTCGCGAGCGCGCAGAGCCCGAGCCCAGCGATCGCGGCGACCAGCGCTACCGGGGGTCTCTCCATGGTGGCTCGGACATACGCCCGAGCCCGTGGGTTCCCTTCCCGGTGATCGCCCAGCTCGCGCTCAGCGCGCCCGGTCGCCGCCGAGTGGGTCGAGGTCGACGTCGCAGCCGAGCGCCTCTTCGAGCCCCTCGAGCGCCTCGCGCAGCTTGCGCGCCGTCATGCTGGGCGGCAGCGTGATCACCGCCTCCAGCAAGAAGAGCGGCGTGCCCGCGAAGGGCGCCGACTCCACGCGCGTCTCCAGCTCCTCCACGTTGGCCTGGTGCGCGCGCAAGACCTCGGTGATGCGCGCCACGATGCCGGGCTGGTCCACCGAGTAGGTCTTCAGCCGGTAGGGCACGCTGCCGGCGGGCAGCACCGTGCGCGCGTCGGCCTCGCGCACCTCCACCGACAGGCCCATCGCCTCGGCCCCGGCGAGCAGCTGCTCACGCAGGCTCGCGAGCTGCTCGGCGGCGCCCTCGACGAGCGCGAGCAGGGCGAAGTGCCCGCGCAGGTTGACCATGCGGCTGTCGGCGAGGCTCGCGCCCACCGCGAGCACCTTCTGGCTGAGGTCGGCGACGATGCCGGCGCGGTCGGGCCCGACGGCGGTGACGATGAGCTGGGGCATGGCGAAGGAGCATAGTCCAGGCGAGCCCGGCCGGAAGAGCGGCGCGTTTGCCCTGCCCGCCGAGCCGTGCGATGCGCCCGGGCCGTGGCGGATCCCAGCTCCGAGTCGAAGCCCGCGGCCCCGACCGACGCGAGCGCGCGCAGCGCAGGTCGAGGCGGCCTCGCGATCGCCGTCGCGAAGGTCTCCTTCATCGTCTTCGGCTTCGCGCAGCAGCTCGTCTTGCCGAGGCTGCTCGGCGTCGACGGCTACGGCGGCGTCTCGCGCCTGCTCGCGGTGGTCAGCATCGTGAACAACGTCATCGTGGCGAGCTCGCTGCAGGGCGTCTCGCGCACCGTCTCGGGCGCCGAGCCTGGCCACGAAGACTCGGCCTTCCGGCGCGTGCTCGGCGTGCACGCCGCGCTCGCGCTCGCCGTCTCCACGATCTTCGCCGCCACCGCCGGCCTCGTGGCCGACGCCATCGAGGCCCCTCACCTCGCGACGCCGCTCCGCCTCACCGCGGCCGTGGTGCTCTGCTACGGCGTCTACGCCCCGCTCGTCGGCGCGCTCAACGGGAAGCGCCGCTTCGTCGACCAGGCCGGGCTCGACATCTTCTACGGCCTCTCGCGCGCTGTCCTGCTCGTCGCCGGCGCTTGGCTCTTCCTGCGCGTCTTCCACCTCGACGGCATCCTCGGCGCGGCCGCGGGCTTCGTCGCCGCAGCGATGCTCATCCTGCCCATCGCCGCGTGGCGCAGCGGCCTCGGCCGCCCTGGCCCCGGGCCGGGCGCAGGAGAGTACCTGCGTTTTCTCGGCCCGCTCGCCTTCGGTCAGATCGGCCTCAACCTGCTGCTCCAGACCGACTTCATGATCCTGAGCAACACCGTGGGCTCCGCCGCGCGCACCTACGGCCTCTCGACCGCCGAAGCCGACCGCGTGATGGGCGTCTATCGAGGCGTGCAGCTCTTCAGCTTCCTCCCCTACCAGCTGCTCATGAGCGTGCAGTTCGTGCTCTTTCCCATGCTCGCGCGCGCCCGCGCCGACGGCGACGCCGAGGCCGTGCGCCGCTATACGCAGACGGGCGTGCGCCTCGCGCTCGTGCTGACGGGCCTCATCGCGGCGCCCATCGCCGGCCTCGGGCCCCACGTCTTGCGTTTCGCTTTCCCGGTCGAGATCGCCTCGAGCGGCGGCGACGCCCTCAGGATGCTCGCGCCCGGCATGGCCGCCTTCGCGATCCTCGGCGTCAGCGCCGCCGCGCTCACGAGCCTCGGCCGCGAGGTCGCGAGCGCCGCGCTCACCTGGGTCACGGTCGCGCTCGTCGCAGGCGCCTGCCTCGTGGCGCGCCCGCTCGACGCCTTCGAGGTGCTCGCGCGCACCGAGCCCGGCGCCTTCACCAGCCCCGAGGGCCCCTTCGTGCGCCTCCTGGTCGACCGCACCGCCGGCGCCGTGGCCTCTGCGATGGCGCTCGCCGCCACGGTCGCGGCGATCTTGCTGCACCGCGCCGCGGGCAGCTTCGCGCGCCCGCTCACGCTGCTGCGCGTCTTGGCCGCCTTCGCCGCGACGGTCGCCGTCGGCACCCAGCTGCCAAGCCTCCCCAAATTGCTGGTTCCGTTCGAGGCCTTGGCGCTCATGTGCGTCTACCTGGCCGTGCTCGCGCTCACGCGGGAGCTCGGGGGCGCCGACCTGCGTCTCGTGTCCGGCGTCTTCGGCCGCAAGCGCGCTTGAAACGGCGAGCCGGGCTCGCGAGCCGGCTCGCAGACCCTCGCCGCGACTGAGCAATTCTTGCGCAGTCCCCTGCGCTGCTCGCCCGCCGCGTTTCAGATCCGAAAGGCCGCGCTGCAAGCATCCTGCGCCTGCGAAAGGCGAGGGCACGGTATCGTTGAGCTTTGTGGCGGCACGGCCGATGCAACGCCGAGCTGCACCGCCATGGACCTCCACCAGGACCACCATCGAGCCACGACCACCCGTCCGGGTGGGCGCAGCCAGCTCGACTCGCAGCTTCCCGACGAAGCCGTGGGCCTGGGCCGGCCGGTGACGCCGACCCCCATGCCGGCGGTGCGTCGAGGCGGCCAGGTGTGGATCGCCGCCTCGCTGCCCACCGCGCAGCTGCAGGCCACGCTCTCGCGCAGGCTCGTGCGCCACGGCTTCACCTCGCTCGAAGACGAGCCGGGCATCTACCTGCTGCGCGTCGAAGACACCGTCGGCGCCGCGCTCGCGTTGCTGCAGCGCGTCTTGCCCGGCGAGCTCGCCAAGCTCGATCTCGCGGTGCTCTCGTCGGAGCTCGAGCCCGACGTCGAGCACGTGCTCGCCGAGCTCGAGCCCGCGCCGCGCGCGCTCGCCCGCCTCGAGGCCCAGTGGCTCGTGCCGATGCTCGCGCAGCGGCGCCTCGTCACCTACCTGCAGCCGGTCTTCGACGGCGCGGGCGCGACCTACGGCGAGGAGTCGCTCGTGCGTGGCCTCGCGCCGCTCGGCGAGCTCATCGACGGCGGCCGCATCTTCGAGGCCGCGCGTGATCTCGAGCTCGAGGCCACGCTCGACCGCATGCTCGTCGAGCAGGGCATCGAGGCCTTCGCCTCGCACGACGCTCCCCGCACGAGGCTCTTCCTCAACGTCTCGCGCGCGAGCCTCGAGCGCCCCGAGGGCATCGTGGGCCCCGCGCTGCGCGCCGCGAAGCACGCGCGGCTCTCGCCCGGGCGCGTCGTGCTCGAGCTGAGCCACGCCGATCAGCACCCGATGCCGCTCGTGCTGCGCGCGGTGGAGGTCTTCCGCGCGGCGGGCTTCGGCGTCGGGCTCGACGACATCGGCCTCGCCGACACCGCCGAGGAGCTCGTCGAGCGCGCGCGCCCCGACGTCGTCAAGCTGCACCAGGCGCTCGTGCGCAAGGCGCCGCGCAGCCGCAGCACCAGCGTGCGAGTGGCGGGCCTCGCGGCCG
Source organism: uncultured Polyangiaceae bacterium (assembly GCA_938004785.1). Taxonomy (GTDB): domain Bacteria; phylum Myxococcota_A; class Polyangia; order Polyangiales; family Polyangiaceae; genus CALKVW01. The sequence continues at coordinate 50,527 of CALKVW010000132.1, read as the reverse complement.
TCGCGGAGCGCGTGGGCGCGCGCGTCGTGGCGAAGGGCATCGAGAGCACCGAGGAGCTCGCGCAGGCGCAGAACCTCGGCGTCGACCTCTTCCAGGGTTTCCTGCTCGCGCACCCTCGCCCCGGCGAGCTCTGATCCCGCGCCGAACCGCCAGCCTCCTCCCCGCCGGCTCGGCGATGGGCTAGGGTCGTGGCAACGTGGCTCATCAATTCGTCTTCACGATGCAGGACGTTCGGCGTGTACACCCGCCGAACAAAGAGGTCCTCAAGGGCCTGTGGCTCTCGTTCCTCCCCGGCGCCAAGATCGGCGTGCTCGGCCTCAACGGCTCGGGCAAGAGCTCGCTCTTGCGCATCATGGCGGGCGTCGACAAGGAGTTCCTCGGCGAGGCCAAAGCCGCCGACGGCGTGCGCATCGGCTACCTGCCGCAGGAGCCCGTGCTCAGCGAGCGCACGGTGCTCGAAGAGGTCGAGAAGGGCGTGCACGAGGTGCGCTCCTTGCTGCACCGCTCCGAAGAGCTCGGCATGCTCATGGGCGAAGACGGCGCCGACATCGACAAGCTCATGGCCGAGATGAGCGAGGTCCAGGACAAGATCGAGGCCGCCGACGGCTGGGAGCTCGATCACCGCGTCGAGCGCGCGATGGACGCGCTGCGCCTGCCGCCGGGCGACGCCGAGTGCGACAAACTCTCCGGCGGCGAGAAGCGCCGCGTCGCGCTCTGCCGCCTCCTGCTCGAGAAGCCGGACATGCTCCTGCTCGACGAGCCGACCAACCACCTCGACGCCGAGAGCGTGGCCTGGCTCGAGCGCTTCCTCCACGACTACCCGGGCACCGTGGTCGCGGTCACGCACGACCGCTACTTCCTCGACAACGTCGCCGGCTGGATCCTCGAGCTCGACCGCGGGCAGGGCATCCCGTGGAAGGGCAACTACTCGTCGTGGCTCGACCAGAAGCGCAAGCGCCTCGCCCAGGAGGAGAAGGCCGAGAGCAACCGCCAGCGCACCCTCGCCCGCGAGCTCGAGTGGGTGCGCTCCTCGCCCAAGGCCCGCCAGGCCAAGAGCAAGGCCCGCCTCGCCGCCTACGAGAGCCTGCTCGCCCAGGACAAGGACAAGGCCTACGAGGCCACCGACATCTACATCCCGCCTGGGCCGCGCCTCGGCGACGTGGTCGTCGAAGCCAAGGGCCTCAAGAAGGCCTTCGGCGATCGACTGCTCTTCGAAGACTTGAGCTTCAACCTGCCGCGCGGCGGCATCGTGGGCATCATCGGCCCCAACGGCGCCGGCAAGACCACGCTCTTTCGCATGATCGTCGGCAAGGAGAAGCCCGACGCCGGCGAGCTCAGGCTCGGCGAGACGGTGAAGCTCGCTTACGTCGACCAGTCACGCGACGCGCTCGACCCGAAGAAGAGCGTCTGGCAGGAGATCTCGGGCGGCGAAGACAAGATCGTCATCGGCAAACGCGAGGTCCCGAGCCGCGCCTACACCTCGTGGTTCAACTTCGCCGGCAGCGACCAGCAGAAGAAGGTCGGCTCGCTCTCGGGCGGAGAGCGCAACCGCGTACACCTCGCGAAGATGCTCCGAGAGGAGGGCAACGTGCTCCTGCTCGACGAGCCGACCAACGACCTCGACGTCGACACCCTGCGCGCGCTCGAAGACGCGCTGCTCGATTTTCCGGGCTGCGCGGTCGTCATCAGCCACGATCGTTGGTTCCTCGATCGTGTGGCGACGCACATCCTCGCCTTCGAGAGCGACAGCCGCGTCGTGTGGTTCGAGGGCAACTACGAGGCCTACGAGGAGGATCTGAAGCGCCGCCTCGGCAAGGACGCGAACGAGCCGCACCGCATCCGCTACCGCAAGCTCTCGGGCTGAAGCGAGCGCGCGAGGCCCGCGACATGCGCGCCCGACCGAGCGGCCTGGTGGGTACCCCCGCCAGGCCGCCGCGCATTTCGGCGGTCGCGAGGCTGCTCGGCAGTTCCGGTCGGCGCGGAATCTGCGCTAGGCTCCGCCCACGATGCTCCCCCTCCTGCTACGTCGTCGCTTCGCCGCAGCCCTCGCGCTGTTCGCTCTCGGTACGGTCGGCTCGGCTTGCTCCGACGACACGAGCGATACCAGCTCGAGCACGAGCTCCTCGAGCGCGGGCGGCGGAGGCACGGGCGCAGGCGGCACCGGCGGCGGGGATCCGGGCGATCCCATCAAGATCCTCAACTGGAACATCAAGAACTTCTTCGACGACCAGCGCGACGACCCGAACAACTCCAACGAGACCGTGCTCAGCGAGGCCGAGTTCCAGGAGAAGGTCGCCGGCGTCGCCGCGATCCTCGCCGAGCTCGACCCCGACGTGGCCATCCTCCAGGAGATCGAGAACGACCGCGTGCTCGACGCGCTCAACACCGCGCTCGGCAACAAGTACCCCGAGCGCGTCTCCGTGCCCGGCAACGATCCTCGCGGCGTCGACGTCGCCGCGCTCTCGAAGACCTCCTTCTCGAGCGTCGTCTCCCACAAGGACGACCAGTTCACGCTCGAGGGCACGCAGGGCCCCGTCTACACCTTCGCCCGCGACTGCGTGGAGTTCCACCTCACGCACGCGGGGCAGCCGGTCGTCATGCTCGGCGTGCACTTCCGCTCCAAGGGCCCGCCGGACGACCCGAACAAGCGCCTCGCCGAGGCCCAGTACGTGCGCTCGATCGCCGACGGCCTCACGGGCGCCAACGCCGAGCTCGGCGTGATCGTGCTCGGCGACTTCAACGACCTGCCTGGCTCCGATCCCTACGACGTCATCGCCGGCCCCGAGTCGAACCGCTACGTCGACGTGGTCGACGTCATCCCCCAGGCCGACCGCTGGACCTTCGACTTCATGGGCGCCAAGGAGCTCATCGACCACCAGATGGCGAACCCGACCATGTACGGCTTCGTGGATCCGGCCTCGGTGCTGATCCGCAAGGGCGTCGACGTCGGCTCGGTGAGCGACCACTTCCCGATCATGGCGACCTACCGGGTGCGCTGAGCTCGAAGCGGCGCCGTGGCCGTGCCGCGTGGCCCTCCATGGGCTCTCGGCCCGCGCCTCGAGGCCGGTCGAGAGCCGTCGGCGCGCCCGGGCCGGCGGAGCGCCCGCGATTCGACAGCCCGGACGGTGAAGGGTAGCTTGTGGAGGTGAGCACGGCGCGCGCAGGGCCCCGCGGAGGCGCCGCCGCCTCCTCCGGCCGCGGGCTACCCGTCCTCAGCGTGCCGCCTCGGAGGCCCGGCGGCGGGCGCGTCCGCCTTTCGCCGAGCCGGATCCTCTCGCTCGTGCTCTGCGCGCTCTTCGCGCTCATCGGCCTCGTGCCGCTGCTCGCGGGCCTCCTGCTGCGCACCGAGCGCGTGCGCGAGCTCGCCGCCGAAGAGACCAGCCGCGTGCTCGAGCGTGAGCTCGGCCTCGTGGCGCGCTTCCGCGTCGAGGTGCAGCCCTGGCCGCTCGGTCTCTTGATCGACGAGCTCGAGGTCGACGGCAACGACGGTCTGGGCCCGGTGCTCACGGTCGAGCGCGTGTCGGTGGCGCCGCGCGTCTTCTCGCTGCTCGGCGGTCGCCTCGACGTCGGCGCGATCGAGATCATCGGTCCACGCGCGCGCCTCGTCGTGCGCGACGGCGAGCTCACCAACCTGCCCCTCGAGCTGCCGGCCTCCGACGGTGAGAGCGCGACGCTCGATCGCCTGCCGCTCTCGGCGCTCGCGATCACGGATCTGTCGATTGACCTCGACCTCGACTCGACCCTGCTGCGGCTCTCCGAGGTCGACGCCGATCTGGTGACCGAAGCGGACGGCAGTCTCGAGCTCGTCTTCGGCGCAGGCGGCGGCACGCTCACGCGCGCGCACGTCGATCCCGCGCACCCGGACGAAGACGCCGTCGACGAGGACCGCCTCTGCCGCTTCGACGCGCGCCTGCGCGTCGATCTCGCGGAGCGCAGCCTGCTCGTGCGGCGCCTCGCCTTCGCCGCCGTCACCGACTTCGATCCGGACCCGGGCACGCGCCCGAGCTGCGAGCTCGTCGACACCGACTGGCGGCGGGTCGACCTCTCGATGGACTCGCTCACCCTGCGCGCTCCCGCCGAGGGCGAGACCCTGCCCCACTACGACGGCAAGCTCGGCGTGCGTGTGCCCGCCGGGCTCGTGCATCGCTTCCTCGATTTCGCCCCTGCGACGGGCTCCATCGAGCTCGACGCCGAGGTCCGCTCCCGCGAGGGCAGCCCCCTGCCCCAGGCCGCGGGCAGGCTGCAGGTGCGCACGCTGGGCCTCGGAGGCAAGCTCTTCGCCGAGTACTTCGACGGGCGCCTGAGCTTCGAGGGCGGCGTGGTGCGCGCCACGAACGTGCGCGCGCTCTGGGGCGACGGCGAGGCGCGCATCGCCGACGTCGAGCTCTCGCCCTTCGCCGAGGGCATGCCGCTGCGCGCGACGGACATCACCATCGACGGCGTCGATCTGCAGGGCATCCTGCGCGACGTGGGCGTGCACCCGCAGTCGCACGTGGGCTGGAAGCTCGAGCGCACGACGCTGCCCCACTTCGGCGGCACGCTCGCGCCGCTCGCGCTCGAGGGCCCGATCACCTCGAACACACGCGACTTCGGCGTCTACGATCGGCCCGCGCAGCGCTCGGACCGCCAGCGCATGATCTCGGTCGAGCGCGGCCGCGTGGAGGGCACCTTCGCGGTGACGCCCGAGGCGGTGGTGCTGCGCCGCATGCGCCTGCAGACGAACCGCGCCGACCTCGTCGCGACCGTGAAGCTCGGCTACGAGGGAGGCTTCGGCCTCGACGTCTACGAGGGCTCGAGGCTCGATCTCGCCGAGCTCTCGCCGATCGTGAGCGTGCCGATCGGCGGCGAGGTGCGCATCACGGCGCACAGCGCGAGCACGCTCGACACGCCGATCATCGAGGGCAACCTCTCGGTGCAGCGCTTCATGCTCGGTGGCCTCGAGATCGGCGACGTGCGCTCGGCGCGCGCGCACTTCTTGCCCTTGAAGCTCTCGCTCAGCGGCGTCGAGCTCGCGAAGAACGGCAGCGTGCTGAGCTCGCAGCGCGCGACCGTCGACTTCGACGCCGGCGCCGACGTCGTCGTCGACGCCGAGGTCGATACGCGGCGCGCGCCTCACCTCTCGCTGCGCGACTTCTTCGAGGTCTTCGAGCTCGACCAGGACCCTCGCTTCGCGGCCCTCGAGTCGCTCGCCGCCGGCACCGCCCGCGTGCGCTACGTGCTCGGCGGGCGCGAAGATCGCTGCGGCGGGGGCTACCTCGACGTGCGCACGAAGATGCGCCTCGTCGCGCCGAAGCTCTTCGGCGAGGCCTTCGAGGAGGGCGCGCTCGACCTCGGCTTCGTGTGGGAAGACCAGGAGGCCGGCGACGAGGGCATGAAGATCGACGTCGCCTCGGCGAGCCTGCGCGACGGCCAGGGCTCGATCGTGGCGCGCGCCGACGTGGGCCTCGGCGGCACGCTGCGCGGCGACGTGGTCGCCACCGGGCTCGAGCTGTCGCGACTCGAGTCGCTTGGGCTCCTGCGCCGCTTCGTCGACGGCGAGGCGCAGGCCATCGGCAGGCTCTCCGGCACCGTCTCGCGCCCCGCGCTCTCGCTCGACGTGGGCCTCGGTCCGCTGCGCCTCGGCGCCAACAAGCTCGGCGCCTCGCGCTTCGCGCTGCTCATGGAGCCCGAGGCCTCGCCGCCGAGGCGCGCGCAGGCGACCACGGGCTGCAAGCGCCAGAAGGCGCTGCCCTTCGATCGCGCGCTCTGGGAGCGCGACGAAGCGAGCGGCCGCTTCGTGCTCGACGGGCAGCTCTTCGACGGACAGATCCGCCTCGAGGAGCTCGCCATCACCCAGCAGCGCGACCAGCGCATCTCGGGGCGCGTGCTCCTGAGCGGCCTCGACCTCGGCGTGCTCGTCGGCGCCGTGCCCTCGCTCGCCTACTCCGGCAGCCGCATCGCCGGCAGCGTCTCCGCCGACGTGCGCATCGAACAGCTACGCCCCTCGCGCCTCGGGGAGACGCGCGCCTCCGCCGAGCTCTACGACCTCGAGCTGCGCCAGGAGGGGCGGCGCATCGAGCTCGACGAAGCGAGCGGGCCGCTCACGATCGCCGGCGATACGCTCGTCGTCCCGCCCTTCGTGCTCGGGCTCACCGATCGCTCCGGCCTGCGCGTCGCGCTCACGGGCTCGGCCGGCGTGGAGTCGCTCACGCGCTCGCCGGTCGTCGACGCGCGCCTCTCCATCGCGCCGCTCGAGCTGTCGAAGCTCGCGAGCTCGCTGCCCGGCGTGACGCGCCTCGAGGGCCTGCTCTCCGGCTCGGTCGCGCTGAAGGGCCCGCTCGCGACCGCCCAGACCACCGGCGAGGTGAAGCTGCGGCGTGGTGCGCTCGGCCTCACGGGCCTGCCCATCGGCATGGAGGAGATCGAGGTCGACGTCGCGATCGGCGGCGGAGAGCTGCGCCTCGTGCGCGGCACCGCCAAGGTGGGCGCGGGCACGATCGACGTGACGGGTCGCGCACCGCTGCCCGGGATCGCGATCGGCGCGGCCACGGCCAACATCACCGCGCGAGGCATCCGCGTGCCGCTCGACGAGGGCATCGAGCTCGTGACCGACGCGGACCTCACCGCGAGCCTGAGCCCCGGCCCACGCTCGAAGGACAACCTGCCCGAGATCCGCGGCGACGTGCGCATCTCCTCCTTCACCTACCGCCGCCCGATCTCGCTCAGCCTCGACCTCGGCGAGCTCAGCAAACGCATCCGTCGGACCGAGGTGAAGACCTTCGACCCGGAGGGCGACGTGCTGCGCTTCGACCTCTCGGTGCGCTCCTCGCGCCCCGTCGTGGTCGACAACGATCTCTTCGACATGCGCCTCGAGGTCGTGGAGCCCGGCCTGCAGCTCTCGGGCACCAACCAGCGCTTCGGCGCGCGCGGCGCGCTGCGCATCCTGCCCGAGTCGAAGATGCGGCTGCGCAACCACGAGTTCGACGTGCGCGAGGGCTCGGTGCGCTTCGTCGACCCCACCAAGCTCCGCCCGGAGCTCGACGTGCGCGCGACCACCGAGTTCCGCCGCTACTCGAGCAGCTCCTCGGACGCCGACGCCTCGAGCACCTCGACCTCGAGCAGCACGACCGGCGGCAACTGGGACATCTCGGTGCGCGCGCACGGATCGAGCGAGGACCTGCGCCTCGATCTCACGAGCGACCCACCGCTCGACCAGGAAGACATCGTGCTGCTGCTCACCGTCGGCATGACACGCGCCGAGATCGACCGCGGCCTCGCGAGCTCGATCGGCGAGACCGTGGGCCTCGAGGCCTTGAGCAGCCTCACAGGCGCCGACAAGGCCGTGAAGAGCGTCGTGCCGATCATCGACTACTTCCACTTCGGCTCGGGCTACTCGGCGCGCACGGGGCGCACCGAGCCCAACGTGACGGTCGGCAAGCGCCTCACCAACGACGTGCGCGCGAGCGTGACGACGACGCTCACCGAGCGCGACGTGGGCGCTACGCTCGAGTGGCGCCTCAAGCGCGGCGTGAGCGTGCAGGCCTCGTACGACAATACGAACGACATCGGCACGATCATCGGTAACCTCGGCGCCGACCTGAGATGGCGCCTGGAGTTCGAGTGATTCGGTGATCCGTCGCGCGCTCGCCCAGCACGCGCGCTTCCGCGCCCAGCTCCACGCCCGCTGTTTCGCGGTGCTCGTGTGGCTGCTGCTCGTCTCGGCCACCGGGCGCGCGCTCGCCGAGGACCCGACCGAGCCCGACGAGGCCAGGGTGGGCGTGCCGGTCGAGAGCGTCGGCGTGCTGTCGGTCCCTCCGCGCGAGGTGCCGGAGGGGCTCGTCGGCAGGCCGCTGCTGCGCGTGGAGCTCGTCGACGCGGAGCGAGGCACGCCGCTCGGGCACCGCTTCGATCGCGTGCGCCCCGGGCAGGCGCTCGACGACGAGCTCGCGCGCACGGCGATGCGCGAGCTCGGCGACACCGGGCGCTACGCGGAGCTGTCGGCGGAGGCCTGGGCCGAAGGCGAAGGCGCCGTGCTCCGGATCCACGCGACGCCGCGCAGGGTCGTCGCGCGCGTCGATCTCGAGGGTGGCGTGCTCGACCGCACCGCGACCTTGCGCGCGGCGGGGCTCGGGCCGGGCACGGAGCTCACGTCGCGCTCCGATGCCACGATCACCGAGGGCATCCAGCGCTACTACGCGGAGCACGGCTTCCCCTCGGCCGAGGTGAGCGTGCGCACGGTCTCGCTCGACGACCCGCTCGACGCGCTCGTCGTGGTGCACGTGGAGCCGGGTGCGCCCAGGCTCGTCTCGCAGCGCGTCTTCGTGATCGACCCGGGGCTCGATCGCCACGTGGGCTCGCTCAAGCACGGCTACGATCTGAAGCCCGGCGATCGGCTCGACGAGGCCGCGCTCACCGAGGCCGATCGTGCGCTCACGACCACGCTGCTCGACGCGGGCTTCTGGGACGCGAAGGTGCGGCACACGACGCGCTCGGTCGGACCGCACACCTTCCTCTACGTCTACGTCGACAGCGGGCCGCTGAGGGTCCTGCGCTTCGAGGGCAACCTCGCCTTCGACGACGATCAGCTCCGCGACGCCGTGAGCGCCGGCGGCTCGAAGGCGCTCACGGTCGAGGATCTCGAGGCGCGGCTCGCGAAGCACTACGTCACGCGTGGCTTCCTCGACGTCGAGATCGTCGCGCGCACCGAGCTGGTCGAGGGCGGCGCGGTGGTGCACGTCGGCTTCGAGATCCGCGAGAACGCGCGCGTGCGCGTCGACAGACGCACCTGGCTCTGCCTCGACCCGGCGATCGATCCCGACGAGGTCGGCGATCAGCTCGACGCCTTGCTCGAGGAGCTCTTGCCCGACGAGCCCAGCTTCTCGAACCCCGACCCGACGGCGCTCGACGGGGCCTTCGGCGGCACCGGTGGCCGCCGGGCCGCGCCGCTCCGGCTCGACCCCACGAGCGTCTACGCACCGGAGGCCTACGCGAAGGCGCTCACCGGGCTGCGCGACCTCTACCTGAGCGGCGGCTACCTCAACGCCGAGATCGGCCCCATCTCGGTGCTGCGCGCGCGCTGCGCGGCGGACTCGCCGCCCGGCAGCTGCAGGCCCGAGCCGCAGAAGGCGCCGCAAGCGAGCTGCGCGGTCGACGCACAGGGCCTGCCGCTGTCTCTTATACACATCTCCGGCGCCCGCCGAGCTCGGCTGCGTGCCCTCGCGCGAGCGCGGCCTGCGCTGCGCGCCCGAGGTGGTGCTGCGCATCCCGATGCACCTCGGCCCGCAGACCAGCCTCTACGATCTGCGCTTCGAGGGCAGCGAGAGCCTCAGCGAGAAGGAGCTCTTCCAGATCGCCGCGCTCGAGCTCGGCAAGGCGCTGAGCCTCGTGAGCGTCGAAGAGGCCAAGGCGCGCATCGTCGAGGCGCTCCAGGACCGAGGCTACGCCTACGCCGAGGTGCGCACGTCGGTGGAGCCCTCTGGCGATCGCTCGCGCGCGCGCGTGCGCTTCAGCATCCAGGAGCGCGACCGCGTCTACATCGACGACATCGAGGTCGAGGGCGCCTCACGCACCGACGTCGACCTCATCCTGAGCCGCATGGCGCTCCAGCGCGGCGAGCCCTACTCACGTCGCGCCGTGCGCCTCAGCGAGGAGCGCATCGCGACGCTCGGCACCTTCTCGAGCGTCTCGGTCTCGCTCGTCGACCCGGAGGTGCCGCAGAAGCGCAAGCGCCTCGTCGTGCGCGTCGCCGAGTACCCCTCGCAGTACATCGACCCGCGCGTCGGTTTCTCCACCGGTGAGGGCATCCGCTTCGGCTTCGAGTACGGCCACCGCAACATCGGCGGGCGCGCCATCCAGCTCACGCTGCGCCTGCAGCTCAGCTACCTCTTCGACTTCATGATCCTGGACTCGGGCGTGGCCGAGAACCTCGGTCCGCTGCCCGCGATCGACCGCCTCGAGCGGCGCAACTCGCTGCGCGTCGCCTTCCCGCAGATCGGCCTCGGCCCGCTCCTGAGCTTCTACGTGGAGGGCATCGATCTGCGCGACAACCAGCGCGACTTCGGGCTGCAGCGCGAGGCCTTCGTGCCGACGCTCACCTACCGTCCGCTGCGCGAGGTCGTCGGCACCCTGTCGGCCTCGCTCGAGTACAACGACGTGCGCATCTTCAAGGCCGGCTCGATCGACGACGTCGTGCGGAACAACCGCGCGCTCGAGCGCCTGCTGCGCTTCCCGGACGGCACGACCTTCGCCGTGGCGCAGCGCTTCGGCCTGTCCTGGGATCGCCGCGACAACGCCTTCGCCGCGACGCGAGGCACCTACCTCTCCGCCGACGTCGAGCACGTCAACGCCTTCCCCGCCAACCCCGACGACCCCGACACCGCGCCGCTCACCTCGCACTTTCTCAAGCTCGGCGCACGCTTCGCGGGCTACATCCGCCTGAGCAAGTCGGGCATGGCGCTCGCGCTGAGCCTCGCCGGCGGAGGCAACGTGCAGCTCGTCGACGGCAGCCGCACCTACCCGGATCGCTCCTTCTTCCTCGGCGGCTTCGACTCGATGCGCGCCTTCCTCGTCGACGCGATGGTCCCCGAGGACGTCGCGCAGCAGATCCTCTCGCCCGCGCCGGGCACACCCGAGAACGAGCGGCTGCGCATCGAGGACGTCGCGGTGCGCGGGGGCGACATCGCGGTCAACCCGCGCGCGGAGCTGCGCATCCCGATGACGAGCACCTTCGGCCTCGGCGTCTTCCTCGACGTCGGCAACCTCTGGGTCGATCCGAGCGCCTTCGATCCGCTCGCGATGCGCTGGGGCGCGGGCGCCGGCCTGCGCATCGCGACGCCGATCGGCCCTCTGGCCTTCGACTACGGCCTGAACCTCGACCGCCGCCCCTGGGAAGACATCGGCGCGCTGCACTTCTCGATCGGCCTCTTCTGAGGCCGGCGAAGGCCCGGCACGCCGCCCGAGGCCCGCGCTCGCGGCGCAGCACCACTGAACACGGCCTCGAGCGTGGGTCCGCCGCGCCGGCGACGAGCGGACATTGTTCATCCGACCACGATCCGCGTTCCCTTTCTTTCCAGAGCTTCTGGATCTATGTGCTCGTTCACACAGTCGAACGCATCGGGCCCCGAGCGCGCGGCACTTGACACTGAACGCTCGCACAGTACGGTGGAGGTCATCATGGACGAACGGAACGCCAAGCAGAAGGCCGCGGCCCTGGAGCTCGCGATCGCGAGCGTCGAGAAGGAGTACGGCAAGGGCGCGGTGATGCGCCTGAAAGACGGGCAGAGCCTGCACGAGGATCTCGCCGTCGTGCCGAGCGGCTCGCTCGGCCTCGACGTCGCGCTGGGCATCGGCGGCTACCCGCGCGGTCGCATCGTCGAGATCTACGGTCCGGAGTCCAGCGGCAAGACGACGCTGACGCTCCACGCGATCGCGAGCATCCAGAAGCAGGGTGGCACCGCCGCCTTCATCGACGCCGAGCACGCGCTCGACGTCACCTACGCGAAGAAGCTCGGCGTGAAGACCGACGAGCTGCTCATCTCGCAGCCCGACTACGGTGAGCAGGCCCTCGAGATCGCCGACATGCTCGTGCGCTCCAACGCCGTCGACATCGTCGTCGTCGACTCGGTCGCCGCGCTCGTGCCCAAGGCCGAGATCGAAGGCGACATGGGCGACAGCCACGTCGGCCTGCAGGCGCGCCTCATGAGCCAGGCCTTGCGCAAGCTCACCGGCACCGTGGCGCGCTCGCAGTGCCTGCTCGTCTTCATCAACCAGATCCGCATGAAGATCGGCGTCATGTTCGGCAGCCCGGAGACGACGACGGGCGGCAACGCGCTGAAGTTCTACTCCTCGGTGCGCCTCGACATCCGCCGCATCGGCGCGATCAAGGAGGCCGCCGCCGGCGGCAAGGATCCCGCCGTCATCGGCAACCGCACCCGCGTGAAGGTCGTGAAGAACAAACTCGCGCCGCCGTTCCGCGAGGTCGAGTTCGACATCCTCTACGGCCAGGGCATCTCGCGCTCGGGCGACGTCATCGATCTCGGCGTCGAGGCGGGCATCATCGAGAAGAGCGGCGCGTGGTTCTCCTTCCAGGGCGAGCGCATCGGGCAGGGCCGCGAGAACGCGCGCACCTACCTCGAGCAGAACCCGGCCTTGCTGACGCGCATCGAGAACCTCGTGCTCGAGAAGCACGGCATCGCGCGCGCCTCCGCGGCCGAGGCCGGCAAGCCCGGTGCTCCGGAGAAGGGCGCAGCCGACAGGGCTACCGGCGAGATCCGCTCGGCGGAGAAGGGCGGCGCGCGTGAGGCCGCAGCCGCACCGAGCGCCGCGCCGCAGAACAGCAAGGCCGCCGCCGCGGCGCCGCCTGCCCGTCCAGCCACGAAGACGAACTGAGGAGCTCGCGGCGAGGCTGGGCCCGCGAGGCTGGGCCGGCGAGGCTGGGCCCGCGAGGCTGGGCCCCAGCCCTGAGCATCCGTCCAGAACGACGCCGGTGGGCACTGCGCATGTGCGCGGTGCCCGCTCGCGTTTCGGGGCGCATGTCTCGTCGTTCCGCTGGCTTGCGCTCGGCGCTGAATGTGCGCGGAGCGGTGCAGCCATTCAGGCGCCCGCCCGCGAGAATTCGCGGGAAATGAAGCGCATTCCTTGACTTCCACCCCCCACGCGAAACAATCGGAGCTGCACCTATGGCCGGCCTCATCGTCTTCCCTTTCGCGCAGAGGCCGGTGGGTCGAGATGCGCGTTCGAGGGTGCCGGTCAGGCCGCTGGCGCCTCGCGTCGCCCCCGCCGCAGTGCGTGTACCCGACCCGCGCCATGTGCAGGTCGAGATCCCCTTCCCGTCGGGCAGCCCTCAGATCTTCGTCCACGAGGGCGCGCGACAGCTGCTCGAGCGCCGCCTCGGTCAGGCGGCGGGCAAACCCGTCATGCTCGCGGTGACCGACAACCACCGGAGCATGATCGCCTTCGTGGAGCGCGACGGCGTGCTGCGCGCGCGCCTACACCACATGTTCCTCGACGCGCCTGCGTCGGTGCAGGACGCGCTCGTCCGCTACGTCGCCCACGCCGACCGCGCCGCCTCGACCACCGTGGGCAACTACATCGAGGCGAACAACCACCGCATCCGCGCGAGCCGCCCCTGCCTGCGCCCGCTGCAGACGCAGGGCGAGCACCACGACCTGCTCGCGATCGTGAGCCGGCTCAACAAGACCTACTTCGCGGGCACGATCGACGCGCTCGTGACCTGGGGCAAGTGGAGCGCGCACGCTCCGAGCAAGGCGCGCCGCTCGCTGAAGCTCGGCAGCTACTCGGCGGTGGAGCGGTTGATCCGCATCCACCCGGTGCTCGATCGCGCCTGGGTGCCGAGGTACTTCGTGTCCTACGTCGCCTACCACGAGATGCTGCACCACGTGATCCCGGCGCTGAGCTCGGGTCGCCGGCGTGTGCTGCATCCGCCGGCTTTCATCTCGCGCGAGCGGCTCTTCCGCGACTACGAGCGCGCGATCGCCTGGGAGCGGGCGCACCTGCACCGGCTGCTGCGCGCGCGCAGCTGAAGCAGGCCGAAGCCGAGCAGAGGAAGCATCGCCGGCCGGGCCTCGCGCCGCTTTCGGCTGGGCAGTGGCGCCCAGCATGACTAAGAGTTCCGGCCCCCCCGAGGGTCGGCCCGCGTCTGCTGTCGCCGACCAGAGAGCAGATCCTGGAGCCTCGCATGCAGCAGCCCGTCATCGTCCAGCCCGACGCCCGGAGAGCGATGACCGCGCTCGAGTGGGCGGCCGAGCGCGCCGAGCGCGCCGATCGGCGGATGGGCGACGACGCAGTGGTCGCGACCGAGGCCAGCGCGGGCGGTGCGAACGACGCAGCCGAGCCTCCGGTGCGCGCGAGCAAGGAAGACTACGCAGCTGCGTCGAGCATCTACCTCGCCGATCTGCGCAGCTCGCTCGACCGCATCCTCATGTCGAAGGACGCCGAGGCCGGGCTCGACGCACTGCTCGAGGCGGGCGCGCTCGGCGCGCTGCTGCCCGAGGTCGAGGCGATGGTCGGCTTCGGCGACGGCGAGTGGCGCCACAAGGACGTGTGGAAGCACACCAAGCAGGTGGTGCGGCAGGCCGTGCCTCGCCTCGAGGTGCGCTGGGCCGCGCTGCTCCACGACATCGGCAAGATCAAGACGCGCAGCATCTCGCCCTCCGGCGAGGTGCACTTCTTCGGCCACGCCGAGGTCGGTGCGCGCATGTTCGACAAGATGCACCGCCGCATGCCGATCTTCGCGAGCGAGGCCGCGCTGCACTCGACCGTGAGGTTTCTCATCCTGCACCACCTGCGCGCGAGCCAGTACGACGCCTCGTGGACCGACAGCGCCGTGCGCCGCTTCGCGAAGGAGATGGGCGAGCACCTCGACGAGCTGCTCTGCCTGTCGCGCGCCGACATCACGACGAAGCGCCCCGAGAAGAAGAAGCGTGGCCTCAAGCAGATCAGCGAGCTCGCCGATCGCGTGCGCGCCGTGGCCGAGGCCGACGCGCACGTGCCGCCGCTGCCGAGCGGCATCGGCGACGCGCTCATGAAGGGCTTCGGCATCCCACCGTCGCGCCTCGTCGGCGAGATCAAGAAGGCGCTCGAGCAGGCGATCGAGGCCGGGGAGCTACCGCCTTACCTCGACGCCGAGGTCTACGTCGACCACGTGCGCGCGAACCCCGAGCGCTACGGCCTGAAGACGGCCTGAGCCGCGGGCGGCGTCGCGCGGCGGGGCGGCGCCGCGCGGAGGCGGGGTGGCGCCGCGCGGAGGCGGGGTGGCGCGCTCAGCCGAGCGAGGCGTCGCAGCTCACGCAGCGGCGGGGGACCTCTTCGCGGTGGTAGACCTGGCCGCAGCGACCGCAGAGACGGCCGTCTTTCTCGAAGGAGATCAGCCGATCGCTCGACGCGCAGCGGCTGCCCGCGAGCTGCGGAGGCTCGAGCACGACGCGCTCCCCGGCGTCTGCTGCCGGCTCGGGCAAAGACTCGCTGATGGCCTCGGCGCGGTGAGGGATGCGACGGCGTGCCTCGGCGAGCGCGAGCGCAGCGGCCTCGGGCAGCGTCGCCAGGGGCAGCACGACGAGGTGGCCGGTGCCCGAGAAGGTGAGGATGTTCTGGGCGAAGCGGATCGTCTCGACGTCGTGCCAGTAGAGGCGCTCGACGGAGCCGTCGTCTTTCTCCATGCCGAGGCCGCCGTCGCCGATGCGCAGCGTCGGCGCGCTCCGCCCGGCGCTGAGCATGCCGATGACGAAGAGGATCGCGCCGCCGCCGAGCAGGAGCACGGCGTGCTCGTGCGGGCCCGCCGTGCGCAGGAACCGGCCCCACACGCCTGCGCCGAGCAGGATCGCGCCCAGGCTCGTGGCCAGCACGCCGAGGAGCATGCTCGCCGCCGCCTTCGGCACGAAGCGCCGCTCGCTGCGCGGCTCCTCACCGGTGCGCAGCCAGCTGCGCTCCTTCTTGGAGGCCTCGGCTTTGGCGGGCGCGGAAGCGCGCCCGGACTTCTCGCTGGTGGTGCGAGCGCCAGCGCTGCGCGCCTGCGCCTTGGAGGAGCTCTTGGAGCCGCGGTTCGCTTGGGAAGCCATCGCAGCCTCGAATAGCCGCGCCGGGCGCGCGGCGCAAAGGCGGGGCGCAGGAGGCAGGCTCGCGGTGCAAAGGCGATGCGAGCGCGCTACCTTCCAGGGGTGAGGTGGCCTGGTTGGCTCTACGTGCTGCCCGTCGGCGCGACCTTCCTGGGGGCCTACCTGCTCCTCGGCCCCGCGCGGCTGCGCCCGGCCGTCGCTGCGCGTCTGCTCGCGGCCGAGTCGAGCGACGGCCAGGTGCGCTCGCTGCGCGTGGTCACGCTCGCGCGGCTCGATCGGCTCGAGGAGCCACGCGCGATGAAAGACCTGCGCCTCTACGAGGGCGACAGGCTGGTCGCGAGCGCCGAGAGCGACGAGGCCGGCGTGGCCGAGCTCGTCTTCGACTCGCCGCTCGACGCCTCGAAGCAGCTGCGCCTCGTGGCGGGCGAGCAGCTGCTCGCCGAGGGGCGGCTCACGGTGCCGAGCGCTCGTCGGCCCGACGAGCAGCCGGCTCGCGCGCTCGCGGGGCGGCAGGAGGGCGAGCTGCGCGTCGAGGTGGCGCTGTCGCGAGGGGCGCTGCTGCCGCCGTTTCGCGAGGCGCTCGAGCTGCGCGTGCGCACGGCCGAGGGGCAGCCGGTCGAGGGCGTGCGCGCGCGCGTCACGGCCGTGGGCGCCTCGCCGGAGGAGCAGACGCTCGAGCTGCCACGCGGTGAGGGTCGCTTCGAGATCGTGCCGGAGGCGCAGCGCGTCGAGCTCGAGGTGCGCGCCGAGCTCACGCGACCTGGGCAAGCGCCGAGTGAGCCTGCGCCCAGCGGCGAGGCAGCGGGCGAGGCCCAGCCTGCGCCCACCCGCGGCAGCTACGCCGGCACGCTGCCCGAGGTGCTCGGCGGCGTCTGGCTCGATCCTTCGGGGCTGCCGGAGAAAGCTCGCCTGGTCGCGCCTTCACCCAGGCGCGTCACGCTGGTGTCGCTGCACGACGCCCTGGGTCGCAGGGGCGGCGCCGTCGTGCCGCTCCACGAAGACCCCGACGGCTTCTTCCGCGGTGAGCTGCCGCTGCCCAGCTGCGCCGCCCCGCCCTGCTCGCTCGTCGCCTCGAGCGACGCGCTCGAGCTCGGCCAGTCCACGGTCGTCTGGCCGACCTCACCCACCGAGGGCCTGCCGCGGGCCGGATCCTTGGCGCTCGCGCTCGACGGCATGCCCGGCGCGATCGCGCTCGAGCGCACCCGCGTGAAGCGCATCCGCGTCGGGGCGATCACCGGCCTCTCGCTGAGCGCGGCGATCGAGGTGTTCTTGCTGCTGCGCGCGCGGCGAGACAGCGAGCGCGCGCTCGGCGAGCAGCTCGGCGCGGCGCTCGCGCGCGACGCAGCTCGAACGCAGCGCCGCATGGTCGCGATCGCCGCCGCGCTCGTCGCGCTGGTCTTCGCCGCGCTCATCGCGGTGTCGTTGCGCTGAGCTCCGGTCGTGGAGGTGCGTCGGTCGACGCCGGCGCGCGCCGCTCGCCTGGCTCGCCGGGCCGTCGCGCGATACGCTCCCTCGCGTGCGCGCCTACGTCCTCGCGAGCCTGCTCGCCCTCGGCTCCGGGAGCGCCGCCTTCGTCGCGTCGCTCGACGCCCACGCCGACTTCGACCCGGGCGGCAGGCGCAAGCCGGGCGGCAAACCGGCGCCGAAGCCCCCCGCGGGCGCGAAGCCCGCGCCGACGCCGCCCGCGCCGAAGCCGCCCGCTCCGGGGCCCGGCGCCACGAAGCCCGCGACGACCGCCCCCGACGACGGCCCCGAACGAGGCCGCAGCCCCGACGCGCTCATCGCACGCTACAGCGGCATCGTGCTGGCGCAGCCGGGTGCGACCTTCCCGCTGCAGCGCCTCGCCCAGCTCTACCGCGAGCGCGACGGCAACCTGAAGCAGCTCGTCGCCGACTTCGAGCAGCGCGCCCAGGCCTCGGGCGAGGCCGCCTGGTCGGCGAAGGTGGCGCTCGCCGGCATCCTCAAGATCGACGGCCGCGCGGCCGACGCCGTGAAGGCCTACGAGGCCGCGATCGCCGAGCGACCGAAGGAGAGCGCGCCCTTGCTCGCGCTCGCGCAGCTGGAGATCGACCGCGGAGACCAGGCCTCGGCGCGCAGGCGCTACGAGCAGGCGCTGCCCCTGCTCAAGGTCGCGGCCGACATCGAGCAGACGCGACGCACCTTGATGCAGCTGTGTCTCGATCTGAAGGACGTCGACGCGGCGCGCGCACACCACGCCGAGCTCGTGAAGCGCTCGCAGGGCTCGCTCTTCGTGCGAGCCGAGCTCGGGCGAGAGCTCTCGCAGCGCGACATGCTCGAGCTCGCCGAAGCGGAGCTGCGCGAGCTCGTGAAGGCGGCCTCGGGAGACAACCGCGCGCTCGCGCCGGCGCTGCGCGACCTGGGGCGCGTGCTCGCGCGGCAGAAGAAGACCGACGAGGCGCTCACGGTGCTGAAGCGCGCGCTCTCGGTGGCGGGCGGCGCGACGGGTGTGCGCGCCGAGATCCTCGCCGTGATGACCGAGGCCTACCGCGCCGAGGGCAAGCTCGTCGAGCTGGTCGAGATCCTCGAGAAGGAGCCCGGGCAGGACTTCCAGCGCCTCACGACCCTCGGCAGGATCCTCGAGGAGACGGGCCAGGTCGACAAGGCGCTCGCGGCCTACCGCAAGGCGCTCGCGCTCGACGGCGCGCACGTGGACACACGCGTGCGCGTGGTGCACCTCCTGCAGACGACCGGCGAGCTCGAGCTCGCGATCAAGGAGTACGAGGCGCTCATCCGCTCCGCGCCCAACGCGTCGGAGTACGTGTTCGAGCTCTGCGAGACGCTGATCCAACGCGGCGACCGCCCCAAGGCGCTGCGCCTGCTCGAGGAGCTCGAGCGCCGCGCGGGCAACGACGGCGACACGCTCGCGGCGGTCGCCGATTTCTACGAGCGCGTCGAAGAGCGCGACAAGGCGATGAAGGTGCTCCAGCGCCTCGCGAACGCGCAGACGGGCGACCCGACCTTCCTCGTCGACCTCGGCGATCGTTACTACCAGGCCGGCGACAAGAAGCGCGCGCTCGAGACCTGGGCGAAGATCCCGAGGGTCTCGACGAACCGCGCCCGCGCGAGCCTCACGCTCGGCGAGGTCTACCTCGATCACGACATGCCGACCGAGGCGCTCGCGGCGCTGCGCGACGCGCTGAGCCTCGAGCCCGACAGCCTGCCCACGAAGAAGGCGCTCGCCATCGCGCTCGAGCGCACCGCGCCCGGCACTCCGCAGGCGGCGGCGCGCTTCCAGGAGGCGGTGACGCTCTGGGAGCAGATGCTCGCCGCGAGCGGGCGCGACGCGAACCTCGCGCGCGAGGCGCGCACGCACATCGTGAGCATCTGGTCGATCACCAAGGAGCTGTCGGCGCGCTCGGCGCCGCTACAGGCGCGCTTCGCGGCGACGCCACCCGATCTCGAAGCCGGCAGGCTGCTCGCCGAGGTGCAGCGCAAGCTCGGGCAGCTCGCCGGGGCCACGACGACGCTGCGCGCGATCATCGCCAAGGCGCCAGGCGACGAGCCCTCGATGCTCGCCCTCGAGCGCGTGCTCGTGCAACAGCACGATCTGCTCGGCGCGATCGAGGTGCTCGAGAAGCTCGCCGAGCTCAACCCGAAGGCTGCGCGCCAGTACTACCAGCGCATGGCGCAATACGCGGCCGAGCTCTACCGCGACGACGACGCGATCCGCTACGCCGCGAAGGCCGTGGAGCTCTCGCCCGACGACGCCAACGGTCACCAGAAGCTCGGTGACATGTACCGCAAGCGCCAGGACATCCCGAACGCCATCGCGCGCTACAGGCAGGCCATCGCGAAGAACGATCGGCTCTTCGTGGTCTACTTCGACCTCGCGGAGCTGCTGCTCTCCACGGGCGAGGTCGCCGAGGCCGACCGGCTGTTCCGGCGCGTGGTGCGGGCCTCGGGCGACGAGGAGCTCGTGGCGCGCGCGGCGCGCGCGTCGATGCAGATCAACCTCGGCAAGGGCAGCCTCGAGACGCTCGAGCGCGAGCTGTTGCCGGTGGCCGTGGGCAACCCGCAGAAGCCGATGTACCGGCGCCTGCTCGTCGAGCTCTACGGCGCGATGACGATGCCGCTCGTGCAGAAGGTGAGGCACGGCGAAGACGCCGCCGAGGTGGCGAAGGCGCGCGCGGAGCTCACGGCGATCGGCACGCGCGCGGTCAAGCCGCTGCTCGACGCGCTGGGCGACGAGCGCGAGGCCCAGCAGCGGATCGCGATCGAGGTGCTCGCCTACGTCGAGAACAAGAACGCGGGGCCGAGCCTCTTCAACTTCGCCACCGGCCAGGCCGATCGAGAGCTGCGCACCCGCGCGATGATCGCCGTGGGCGCGCTGCGCGATCCTGCGATGTTGCCGAAGCTCGCGCAGCTGCTCGAGCCCGTCTTGCCGCCGGCGCGCGGCGCACGCGGAGCGGAGCGCGCGCTCGACGCCGCGCCCGCCGAGCAGATCTCGGTCGCCGCGGCCTGGGCCGTGGCGCGCACCCCCGGGGCGAAGGCCGAGGAGCTGCTCGCGCGCATGCTCGACGCGAGCTCCCCCGACGTGCGCGCCGTCGCCTCGATCGGGCTGGCCGCGGCCCCCGGGAGCGGCGCGCGCAAACACGCGCCCGCGCTCGTCGCGCTGATCAAGGCCCCGGAGGCCGGGCCACGCGCGCGCGCGGCCGCGCTCGCGGCGCTCGGAGAGCTCGTGCAACGAGGTCTGCCCGCCCCGAGCGAGCTCGAGCAGCTGACGCAGGGCCTGCTCGACGCTCCCGACGCGCTGCTGAGGCGCACCGCGCTCGGCGCCTCGGCCCAGCTCGCGCTCGCCGGCCCGGGCGAAGGTGGCGCGCGCCGCGGCGGCGCCGACTTCACGACCGCCGTCGACCGCGCGATCGCGCAGGCCGTGTTCGACCGCGACCCCGCGCTGCGCGCGCGGGCGGTCGCCGTGAGCACCCTGCGCCTCGACCGCCCCCGCCCGGGCGCCGCGCCGTCGCGCATGGGCGATCCGCTCTCGGTGCCCGATGGCCGCCTCGACGTCGACGACATGCTGCGCGCGCTCGCCCCGGCCGAACCAGACGACGAAGCGAAGGCGCGCGCGCTCGTGGCGCTCGAGGAGCCGCTACGCGTCGCGGCGACCTCCGCGGTCAGCACCTCGGCGGAGCGCGCTGCCGTGGTCGGTGACGCGCTCGCGTCGCAGATCCTCGCCCCCTTCGCCCCGCAGGGCGCCCTGCCGAGCGAGCTCGCCGCGCGCGCCACCGCGGCGACGCGCGCCGTGCTCGAAGCCGCCGCGCCCGGCTTCGCGGGCCTGGCGCGCCACCCCCAAGCCGCGCTGCGCGCGCGCGCTGCGATGGTGATCGCGCGCGAGGGCTCCGAGGCCTCGAGCCTGGCGCTCGCGCGCGCGCTCGAGCAGAGCGACGCCGAGGCGAAGCGTGGGATCCTCTCGGCCATCGAAGCCGGGCGCCCGCCGGGCCTCGTCGCACAGGTGGCGCGCTCGCTCGCGAGCGACGAGAGCTGGGCCGTGCGCGTGCGCGCCGCCGAGACGCTCGCTTCGCTCGGCGCGGTCGGCTCTGCGCGTGAGCCGGCCTTCGCCGCGCTCGAGGCCGCCGCGCGCGGCGATCGCTACGCGCTCGTGCGCGAGGCCGCGCTGCGCTCGCTCCACGCGCTCGACCCCGCACGCGCGGCCGAGGCGCTGCGCCGAGCGGCCGCTTCCGACGCCGAGCCACGCGTGCGCACGCTCGCGGAGGCCTTGCTCGGCGGCGCCGAGGCGAGCCCCACCGCGCCGGGCGCGCCGAGCGAGCCCCGCAAGCTCGGCGAGCCCGGCAACCGAGGCGCCCGATGAGCCTGCGTGTACTCGGCATCGAGACCTCCTGCGACGAAACCGCGGCTGCCATCGTCGACGGCGACGGCGTCGTGCTCTCCGACGTCGTGCACAGCCAGATCGACATCCACCGCCCCTACGGCGGCGTCGTGCCCGAGATCGCCGCCCGCGATCACGTGCGTGTGCTTCCGCTCGTCGTCGCCGAGGCGCTCCTCCGCGCGGGTCTGTCGCTCGAACAGCTCGACGGCGTCGCCGCCACGAACCGCCCCGGGCTCTCCGGGGCGCTGCTCGTCGGGCTGCAGACCGCGAAGGGCCTCGCGTGGTCGCACGGGCTGCCCTTCGTCGGCGTCGATCACCTGATCGGGCACATGCTCGCGGTCTACCTGCGCCGTGAGGGCGCGCCGGAGCCGCCCGCCTTCCCTTTCGTCGCGCTGCTCGTCTCGGGCGGGCACTCGGCGCTCTACCGCGTCGACGGCGCGTCGCCGGGCGAGATCCGCGAGCTCGGTGGCACACGCGACGACGCCGCGGGCGAGGCCTTCGACAAGGTCGCCAAGCTGCTCCGGCTCGGCTACCCGGGAGGGCCGGTCGTCGACCAGCTCGCGCACGAGGGCGACCGCAGGCGCGCCGAGGGCATCGTGCCGATGCCCATGGCGCGTCGCGACTCCCTCGAGATGAGCTTCTCCGGCACGAAGAGCGCCATCGCGCGCCACGTCGAGCTCCACGGTGTGCCCGAGGGGCAGGCGCTCGCCGACCTCTGCGCCGCCTTCCAGTACGCCGTGGTCGAGTCGCTCGCGCAGAAGGCGGTGCGCGCCGCCAAGCTCGAGAAGCTCGACCGCGTGGTCATCGGCGGAGGCGTCGCCGCCAACCGCGGACTGCGCGCGCGCCTCGCACAATTGTGCACCTCCAACGGCCTCGAGCTCTACGTGCCCCCGCTCGCGAGCTGCACCGACAACGCGGCGATGATCGCCTACGCCGGCGCGAAGAGGCTCGCGCTCGGTGAGCGCGACGAGCTCGCCCTCGCGCCTTCGACGAAGACGAGCCTGCCGCGCACGACCCGCAAGGGCGGCGGCGCGAGGCCCAAACCGGCAGCACCCTGAGCCCGGGCTCGGCTCGCTCCGTCGGCCTCGCGCGCCCGCGTCGGCCTGCCCGCTCCGATCCGCGCTGCCTCGCTCCGCGCGCTTCATTCCGCGCGCTTCACTCCGCGCGCTTCATTCCGCTACGTGCAGGAAACGCAGCTTGATGCGCTTCGGCGTCCAGCCGGTGAAGCGCACCGTGGCCGTCGGATCCTCGCCCTCGTCGAGCTCGAGCACCACCCCCACGCCGAAGCTCTTGTGCGCCACGCGCGTGCCGCGACCGATCGAACCCGCAAGCAGCTTCGTCGCCGGCGTCGTGTGCTCGGGCAGCTCCGAGGGGTCGAGCTCGACCGAGCGCCGCCTGCCGAAGCTCGACGACGAGGCCTCGTCTTCCGCTTCGACGAAGCGCTCGCCCGCCTGCCTCGGCTCCGGCGTCGGCCTCGACCACGCGAGCTTCGGCGCGGGCGGGCGGCCGTCGTCGCGGCGCGGCCCGAAGGCCCAGCCCTCGCGGTCGATGAAGCGCCCTTCGCTCGACTGCGAGGCTTCGGTCTTGTCGTGCTGCACCGCCGCCCTCGGCATGTCGGCGATGAAGCGGCTCGGCAGCCCGTAGCGGGTCGTACCGAAGATGCTGCGCCGCTCCGCGTGCGTGACCCAGAGCTGCGTGCGGGCGCGTGTGATCGCGACGTAGGCGAGGCGCCGCTCCTCTTCGTCGTCGTCGTCACGCGACGGGTCCTGGCTGCGGAAGGGGAAGGTGTCTTCCTCCATGCCGGTGAGGAACACGAAGTCGAACTCGAGGCCCTTGGCCGCGTGCACGGTCATCATCGAGATCTTCGGCGCGTCCTTGAGCTCGTCGGTCATCGCCGTGAGCGAGACGCGCTCGAGGTAGCCCGACAAGGTCGGCAGCTCCCCGGCCGCGGCGATCTCGGCCTCGTACTCCGCGATCGAGCCCACGAGCTCCTCGAGGTTCTGCAGACGCGCGTCGCTCTCGGCCGAGTCGTCGGCCAGGAGCCAGTCGCGGTAGCCCGACTCCGCCACCAGATCACGCGCGAGCTCGCTCGGCGGCGCCGTCGCGGCGCGCGCCCGGAGCGAGTCGACGAGCTTCACGAAGGAGGCGAGCGCCTTCTTGCCGGCGGAGCCGACGAGGTTCGTCTCGAGCACCGCCGGGATCGTCTCGGTGAGTGGCCTGCCGCTGCGGTCGGCCTCGGCGACGATCTTCTCCACGGTGGTGGCGCCGATCTTGCGAGGCGGCACGTTGATGATGCGCAAGAGATCGACGTCGCTCTGCGGGTTGTCGACGAGGCGCAGGTAGGAGAGCAGGTCCTTGATCTCGGCGCGGTCGAAGAACTTCGTGCCGCCGATCACCTGGTAGGGCAACCGCTCGGCGCGCATGACCTCTTCGAGCACACGCGACTGCGCGTGCACGCGGTAGAAGACCGCGATCTGCGCCGGAGAGACGTCGTCGCGCACGAGCGCGCGCACCTGCTCCGCCACGAAGGCCGCCTCGTCGCGCTCGCTCGCCGTCTGCACCACGTGCACCGGCCGCCCCGGTGGGTTCTGGGTCCAGAGCTCCTTGGGGATGCGATCACGCGCCCGGCCGATCACGCCGAGCGCCGCGGCGACGACGTTCGCAGTGCTGCGGTAGTTCTGCTCGAGCTTGACGACCTTCGTGCCCTCGAAGTCGCGGCTGAAGTTGCGCACGATGCGCACGTCGGCGCCGCGCCAGCGGTAGATCGACTGATCGTCGTCGCCGACGACGCAGAGGTTCCGCGTGGAGGCCGCGAAGGCAC
Source organism: uncultured Polyangiaceae bacterium (assembly GCA_938004785.1). GTDB lineage: Bacteria > Myxococcota_A > Polyangia > Polyangiales > Polyangiaceae > CALKVW01. The sequence continues at coordinate 26,307 of CALKVW010000132.1, read as the reverse complement.
GCACCAGGCGGTACTGCACCTGGTTCACGTCCTGGAACTCGTCGACGAGCACGTAGCGGAACTTCCGCCGGAGCTCCTCGCCAGCCTCGCTCGTGGGGTTCTCGAGCAGGCGCAGCACGCGCAGCAGCAGATCGTCGAAGTCGACCGCGTTCGCTTGCGCGAGGTGGGCCTCGTAGGCGTGGAAGCAGCGCGCGACCACGTCGTCGACGAAGCTGCCCGGCACGAACTCGGCGGCCGTGACGCCCTCCTGCTTCTCCTTGTGGATCCGGCCGAGGATCTGCCGCAAAGGGTAGCGTTTGTCGTCGATGCCGAGCGCCTTGTAGACGCGGTTCATCACCGCGCGCTGATCGGCGTCGTCGTAGACGACGAAGCTCTTGCCGAGCCCTGCCGCCTCGTGGTGCCGCCTGAGGAGCCGCGCGCAGGTGGCGTGGAAGGTGCCGACCCAGAGATCGCGCGCGAGCTCGGGGCCCACGAGCGACTCGAGGCGGTGACGCATCTCGCCGGCCGCCTTGTTCGTGAAGGTGACCGCGAGCACGCGGTAGGGAGGCACGCGGTGCACCGCGAGCAGGTTCGCGATGCGGTAGGTGATGACGCGCGTCTTGCCGCTGCCTGCGCCCGCGAACACGACGAGCGGGCCGTCGACGTGCGAGGCCGCCTCGGCCTGGGGCGGGTTCAGCTCGTCGATCGAGGCCTGGAGCGGGTCGCTCTCCTCCTCGAAGGAGTCGACGTCGAAGTCGAAGTCGTCACCCGACACGGGCCCGAACTAGCACGAGCCCACGGGTGCGTCTCGTGCCGAGCCCCGAGCACCGTGGTAGGATTCCCGACCATGCTTCGTGTCTCTTCGGTGCGTAGGCCCAGGCGCTCGGCGGCGTGGCTCGCGGCCCTCGGCGGTGGGCTCGCCGCGCTCGCACTCGGCGCCGCGCCGCAGGAGGCCCACGCCTTCTGTCGAAGCACGACCTGCACCGAGGACTGCGCGCGCGATCTCGACGGCTGCAAGACGAGCGGCGAGCCACTCTGGTGGGCGAACAGCTGCGTGGGCTTCAGCCTGCAGCGCGACGCGAGCGAGCACATCCCGATGAAGTACGTGCGCCAGGTCGCGACGCGCTCGTTCACGGCGTGGTCGGATCTGGAGTGCGAGACGGGCTACGCGACGCTCGCCTTCAGCGAGCTCGACGAGGCCGAGTGCAAGCGCACCGAGTACAACGTCGACGGGAAGAACTCGAACATCATCCTCTTCCAGGACAACAAGTGGGACTACAAGGGCGCCGACAACACCCTCGCGAAGACGACGGTGACCTTCGACGCGGAGACGGGTGAGATCTTCGACGCCGACATCGAGATCAACCACGCCTACAACAACTTCACGATCTCCGACGAGATCGTCGACTACGACCTCGAGTCGGTGCTCACGCACGAGGTCGGTCACCTCATCGGGCTCGACCACACCCCCGACTACGCCGCCACGATGTACGCGGGCTACGAGCCGGGCTCGATGGAGCAGCGATCGCTCGAGCCCGACGACGTGCTCGGCGCGTGCACGGCCTATCCGCCCGAGCGCGAGGCCGTCTGCGACCCTCGACCGCGAGGTGGCTTCGGATCGGCCTGCGGCGACGCCGTCGCCGAGGACGGTGCCGTCGCGGCCTGCAGCCTCGCGACGGTCGGTGGCGGCGAGGGTGCCCCCCGGGGCTCCCTGCCGGCGCTCGCCGGACTCGCCCTGGTCGTCGCTGCACGCCGCCGGGCCTCGCACCGCGGCTAGGCACTGCGGCTAGGCACAGCGGCGGCTCGCGTCGCGGCGATGCTCCGACGGCCGGCGGGGGAAGACGCACGCTGGGCGACGTAGTAGCTCCAGAAGAGCCACCTCGCGACGGCGGGGAGAGCTCGAGGAGACTACGTTCGCATGATGCTACGCGTCCTGATGGGTCTGGCTGCGCTCGGCTTCGCTTCGCTCGCTGCGGTCGCCTGCGGCGACGACGGCGCCACGGAGACCTTGTGCAAGCCCGGCGAGGAGATCTTCTGCAAGTGCCGTGGTGGCTACCAGGGCACGAAGACCTGCCTCGACGACGGAGCGTCCTTCGGGGAGTGCACGACGCTCGACGGCCCCTGCCCCGAGATCCCCGACACCACCTCGAGCACGAGCTCCACGTCGAGCTCCTCCGGCGGCGGCGGCGGCGGCACCGGCGACAAGGCCCTCTACGCGCCCTGCGAGAGCGGCGGCGAGTGCCAGACGGGCACCTGCGAGAACGGCTTCTGCACCAGGGCCTGCGAGGACTACACCGTCTGCAGCGACGACGCCGCGCAGGCCTACGGCGACTGTGTGGTCTACCCAGGCGGCGCGAAGCTCTGCGGTCCCTACTGCGTCACCCAGAGCGAGTGCGCCGGCTACGGCCCGAGCTCGGGCTGCAGCGGCGCGACGGCGCTCGACGACCCCAACTTCCTCTTCGCGGTCTGCGGCGAGTGGGGCGCGGCGCTCGGGGGCATGCCCTACGGCACGCTCTGCGAGGACGGCACGCTGCTCTACAACGATCAGGTCATCCCCGGTGAGTGCGACCTCGGCGCCGATGGCGTGCAGAACATCTGCCTCTTCGGGGAGTGCTCGAAGGGCTGCTACGAGCCGAGCGAATGCCCCCAGAACGACTGCACCTCCGGTGGACAGGCGCCGGGCTGCTGTAGCTCCGACCCCGACTGCAACTGAGCTCGCGCGACGGGCCCCGGCGCGCTCCGCAACCACGCACTCTGCCCACACGCACTGGGCCCGCACGCACTCCGGCCCCCACGCACCACGACCCGCAGATGCCCGACCACCCGACCCGACCCAAGCTCCTCCACGCTTCCTTCGCGGGCGCCGCGCTCGCGCTCGGGCTCTTCACGGCCTGCGCCCCCGGGGGCAGCGACGGCGCGGGTGGGAGCTCCTCGAGCAGCGGCAAGGGAGGCGGCCCCGAGCTCTATTGCGGCGACGGCTTCGCCGATCCCGACCTCGGCGAGGAGTGCGACGACGGCAACCTCGACCCGACCGACGGCTGCCTGAACGACTGCCGCGAAGCCCGCTGCGGCGACGGCGTGCTGCGCGCCGGCTTCGAGGACTGCGACGACGGCAACGACGTCGACGACGACGCCTGCTCGAACGCCTGCGTCGCCGGCACCGGCTGCGGCAACGGCGTGGTCGAGGGCGACGAGGAGTGCGACGACGGCAACCAGTCGAACACCGACGCCTGCACGACGACCTGCAAGGAGGCCGCCTGCGGCGACGGCTACGCGCAGGCGGGCGAGGCCTGCGACGACGGCAACGACGTCGACGACGACAGCTGCTCGAACCAGTGCACCTCCAACCAGCCGAGCTCGACCGGCTGCCCCGGCACGGCCGTCGCGGTGAGCCAGGAGGTCACGCTCGGAGGCGACACGAGCATCGCCTCGTCGAGCTACCAAGGCAGCTGCGGTGGGAACGGCACCCCCGAGATCGTCTACGCCGTCACGCCGAGCAAGAACGGCCTCTTGCGCTTCGAGCTGCTCGCCATCAACGACGACTACGATCCCGTGCTCTACGTGCGCCGCACCTCCTGCACCGGCACGCAGGAGCTCGGCTGCGCGGACGAGACCTTCGTGGGTGACGCCGAGCTCTTGAGCATCACGGTCGAGGCCGGGCAGACCTACTACGCCTTCGTCGACGGCTACGGCGGGAGCGGCGGCGAGTTCCTCCTGGGCATCTCCTTCCTGTGACCTGGCTGCAGGCGATCCTGCTCGGTGCCCTCGAGGGGCTCACCGAGTTCCTGCCGGTCTCGTCGACGGGCCACCTCGTCTTGTTCGGAGCGAGCCTCGGCCACGAGGACGAGGCTGCGAAGACGCTGAGCATCGTCATCCAGCTCGGCGCCGTGCTCGCGGTGATCGTCCACTACTGGAGCCTGCTCGCGGAGCTCGGGCGCGGCGTGCTCGCGCGCGATCCGGCCAAGCTGCGCCTCGCGCTCGCCCTCGGCATCGCGTTCCTCCCCGCGGCGCTCGTGGGGCTCGCCTTCCACCGCACGATCAAGGAGCACCTCTTCGGCTCCCGACCTGTGGCCTACGCGCTGATCGCGGGCGGCGTGGTGATGGTCGCCGTCGAGCTCGCGCGCCGCGGCAAGCCCACACACGACGGCAGCACGCTCGACGACGTCACGCCCTCCCGGGCGCTCGTCATCGGCCTCGCCCAGTGCTTCTCGCTGTGGCCCGGCATGTCGCGATCCATGACGACCATCGTGGGCGGTCAGCTGAGCGGGCTCGGCACCGCGACGGCCGCCGAGTTCTCCTTCCTCCTGTCGATCCCGGTGCTCGGCGCCGCGACCGTCTACGACCTCTACAAGGGAGGCGGGGCGCTGCTCGCGAGCGAAGGCGGAGGCCTCTCGCTCGGGCTGGGGCTGCTCAGCGCCTTCGTGGTGTCGATGCTCGCGATCGGCGGCTTCCTCCGCTACCTCAAGCGCTTCGGCCTCTTGCCCTTCGGGCTCTACCGCGTCGTGCTCGGCGTCGTCGTGCTGCTGCTCGTCGGAGCGCGCGCCCCGGGCTGAGAGCGCGCTGGCCAGAGAGGGCCTCGGGCGCGCCCCCGTCGCAGGCTCAACGATCTGCGAGGCGCGCGCGAGGGTCTCGCCTGCGCGCGAACTCGGCGAGCACCATGCCCGCGGCGACCGTGACCGGGAAGGAGTGGTTGATGCCGTACATGGGGATGGCGACCACCGTGTCGCATGCGTCGATCAGCGTGCGCGGCAGGCCGTCGTTCTCGCTGCCGAGCAAGAAGACCGCGTCGTCGGGCATCGGCGCCTCCCAGTAGCTCGTGGTCGCGTCGTCGCGCTCCACGCCGATGAGCGGCCGGCCGCGCACCTCGGCCAGGAAGGCCTCCTCGTCGGGGCAGTCGACGATGTGCTCGTACTTCTGCATGCCCATCGCGGCGCGCTCGTAGAAGGGCTCCACGCCGATGAGGTAGATGCGGTCGACGAGGAAGGAGTGCGCGACGCGAATGATGGCGCCGACGTTGAAGGGGTTCTTCGCGCGCACGACGGCGATCGCGTGCCTGCCCCGGAGCTTGGCGAGCTCCGCGCGGATCTCGGCGGTCGACAGCTCGAAAGGCGGGATCTTCAACGCAGGTCTTTGGGCAAGAAGCTCGCCTCGTCGCGCCGGATGTACATCGGGCCCTCCTTGAGCACCGCCTGCAGCGTGCTGCCGTCGGCGTGCTGCACGTCGAGCTTGAGGCCGGCGGCCGGCAGGGCGTTGAGGCGGCTGCGGATGTCGTCGGCGCCGAGCGCGTCGGTCGACCGACCGTCGATCGCGAGGACGCGATCGCCCTTGCGCAGCCCAGCCCGCCAGGCCGGGCTGCCGTCGAGCACGCGGGTGAGCTTGGCGCTCGACTTGCGCAGATCGTACCAGAGGCCCACACCCCACACGGGGCGCGCGGGGGCGAGCTTGATGAACACCGTGCCACCCGCGGGCAGATCGACGGCCTGCTCGGCCGCGTCGATCATCTCCGCCTGCACGCGCAGCTTCCGGTGATCGATCGGGTGATCGTTGAGCGCGCCCGCGTCCCAGAGCTCGATGCGCAGCTCGGAGCCGAGCACGAAGTCGATGTTCCCCGTGGGTGAGCCCTCGAAGCGCGGTTCGAGCGAGTCGCGGACCGACGAGGTGCGCCAGAGCTCCTTGCCCTCGAGGAAGACCTTCACGTACGGGTCGGGCAGGCTGCCGAAGGCCTGCACCCAGTCGCGACCGTCGCGCGTGCGCGCGGGCACCACGGCGCGCACCACCTCGAAGTAGTAGCGCCCCTCCGGAGGCGGCGGCTCCACGGGCACACCCGCGGGCATCGCGGAGATCGTGGTGCCGAGCTCGGGGTAGACCGCGCCACAGCCCGAGAGCGGGAGCGAGGCAGCCAGGAGGAGGGCGACCGAAACGGTGCGGAGCAGCGGGAGCATCGTGGACCTCGACGACGTCGACGGGGATGGCCGCGCGCAGCGCACCTCGTGCCCTGCACGCGCGAGGCGGGAGGCTAGTCGAGTGCGGGCTCGGGCCCAAGCGGATCGCCAGGCGCTGGGGGCGCGCTGTTCGCTGTGCTACTCCGGCTCCACCATGAGCACGGGCTCCCCCACCTACGCGACGACCCACTCTCTCGACCGCCACGTCGGTCAGCTCGTCACCCTCAAGGGCTGGCTCTACAACCGCCGCTCCAGCGGCAAGGTGCACTTCCTCGAGCTGCGCGACGGCTTCGGCATGGTCCAGTGCGTCATGGGCAAGGGCGACGTCGACGAGGCGACCTTCGCCGCGGCCGATCACCTCCCGCAGGAGACGAGCCTCGAGATCGTCGGCGAGGTGAAGGCCCACCCGAAGAAGGCGGGCGTGTTCGAGATCGGCGCGAAGGGCTTCAGGGTGCTCGCGAAGCCGGTCGGCGAGTACCCGATCTCGCCCAAGGAGCACGGCACCGACTTTCTCATGGACCACCGCCACCTGTGGCTCAGGTCCAAGCGCCAGCACGCCATCATGCGGGTGCGCCACACCATCATCAAGTCGGTGCGCGACTACTTCGACGGCCTGGACTTCACCCTCGTCGACGCGCCGATCTTCACGCCCAACGCCTGCGAGGGCACGAGCACGCTCTTCGAGACCGACTACCACGGCGACCCGGCCTACCTCACGCAGTCGGGCCAGCTCTACATGGAGGCGGCGGCCGCGGCCTTCGGCAAGGCCTACTGCTTCGGTCCCACCTTCCGCGCGGAGAAGAGCAAGACGCGCCGCCACCTCGCCGAGTTCTGGATGGTCGAGCCGGAGGTGGCCTTCATGGACCTCGCGGGCGACATGGAGCTCGCCGAGGGCCTCGTCAGCTACATCGTCGCGCGCGTGCTCGAGCAGCGCCGCGAGGAGCTCGCGATCCTCGAGCGCGACGTGAGCAAGCTCGAGAGCGTCGTCGGGCCCTTCCCACGCATCCGCTACGACGAGGCCGTCGCGATGATCAACGAGCACCGCGCCGCGCGCCGCGCCAAGGGCGAGACGAACGCCGACGGCTCCCCGATCGTCGACTTCGAGTGGGGCGACGACTTCGGCGGCGAGGACGAGACGGTCGTCTCGAGCCGCTTCGACAGGCCGGTCATGGTCCACCGCTACCCCTCGGCGGTGAAGGCCTTCTACATGAAGCGTGATCCCGAGAACGAGAAGCTCTCGCTCTGCGTCGACATGCTCGCGCCCGAGGGCTACGGCGAGATCATCGGCGGCGGCCAGCGCGAAGACGATCTCGCGGTGCTCGAGGCCGCGATCGCGCACCACCAGCTCCCGATGGAAGCCTTCGGCTGGTACCTCGACCTGCGCCGCTACGGCTCCTTCCCCCACGCCGGCTTCGGCCTCGGCATCGAGCGCTCCGTCGCGTGGATCTGCGGCCTGCCGCACGTGCGCGAGACGATCCCCTTCCCGCGCATGCTGAACCGCATGCACCCCTGAGGGCGCGCGGGCGACACCAGCGCGGAGCGCGCGTCCGCGCTAGGCTAGCGCGGCGCGGGCCGTCGAGAGGCCCGTCGCCGAGCTCAGAAGGAGAACGACTGCATGGCCCGGCTCGTCGGCTTCATCGGCAACCGCCCCGATCTCGGTGCTCGCGCGCTCGCGGCCGACAAAGCCGCGTTCTCGGTCGACGTCTCGCGCGAGGCCCAACGCGGCTCGAGCGCGAGCTGGGGCATCGGCTTCTACCAGGGCGGCGAGATCCTGCTGAAGCGGCGCCCGATCGACGACCGCAGCTCGCTCGACTTCGGCGAGCTCGTGCAGGGCATCAAGGCCGACGTGCTCGTGGGGCACATCCGCGCCGCGACCGTCGGCGCGCTGCGCACCGAGAATACGCACCCCTTCCGCTACCGGCAGTGGATCTTCGCCCAGACCGGCACGGTGCCGCGCTTCGACGCGCTCCGTGAGCCGCTGCTCGAGTCGCTGCCGCAGTTCCTCGCGCGCAGCGTGCGCGGAGAGACCGACGCCGAGCTCGTCTTCCACCTCTTCCTGTCCTTCTTGCACGACGCCGGCTGGCTCGACCGGCTCGACGTGCCCCCGGCAGCCGTGCGCGAGGCCTTGCGCAGCACGCTCTCGCTCGTCGACAGGCTCTGCGCCGAGCACGGCGCAGGCCCGAGCGAGCTCAACGTCGTGCTCGCCTCGAGCGACTTCCTCGTCGGCATGCGCGGCGGGCGAGCCATGGCCTACGAGGTGCTCGCGGGCCGGGGAGCGCTCGAGCGGCTCTTCGCCGACGAGAGCTACGGCCGCACGAAGGTCCCGCACCTCATGAGCGTACGCCTCGCCCTCTGCGCGAGCGACTTCGACGACGACCGCACACCGCGAGGCTGGTCGGAGCTGCCGTCCCGCTCCTTCGTCACGCTCTCACGCACCGATGAGCCTCAGGTCGAAGCGCTCTGAGCCCGCGAGCGCCACGCGCAGGGAGGCGCGCCTCTGGCGAGCTCTGCTCGGGGCTTTTGGGTTCGCGTTGCTCGGGGCTCTCGGGCTCGCGGCCTGCGCGCGGCCGGCGCCCGAGGAGCCAGAGCTGGGGCCAGAGCCCCTGCGGCGTCGCCCCGACGGCGTGGCGCTCGATCCCGAGCTCGAGCTGCCCGCGGCGCGCGAGTGGGCCCACAGCCGCGACGGCGTCGTGGCCCTGCGCACGCCGCTGAGCCACGAGCGCGCGAGGGAGGCCGTGCGGCGCTTCTTCCTCGCCGTCTCGCGCGAAGATCTCGACGCCTTGAGGCAGGCCTTCGCGAGCGGCGCCCAGCAGCTCCGCCCGGGCGCCGCGCGCGGCGAAGAGGCGCTGCCGGCCTGGTCGCGGCGCTTCTCGCGGCTCGACTACTACCCGCTCACGGGTTCGGTCTACTGGTCCGACGACGCCATCGAGATCGCGCGGCTGCGCGACGCCACGCTCGACGCCGACCACTTCGGCATCGCGTCGACGCTCGCCGACGAGGGCGGCGCGCTCGTCGCGCGCGCCACGATCGCCTCGGCGCGTGTGGGCACGCCTCTCTTCGGCGAGTCGCTGAGCTTCGTGCTGCGCCGAGCCGGCGACGAGTACCTCATCGAGCAGCTCGTCGAGGACTTCACGCCGCCCTGAGCGCCCAGCTCGCCGCGCGACGCGCTCGCGGCGGTACCGCGCGAGCGTCGCCCATGTGCGGGGCGACGCACTTCTTGGCCGATCTCGCCTAGTCTGACATGAGGAGTCACATGCCGCGTCTCAAGGTCGCCTTCGTCGGTTCGGGCGGTGGAGCCCGTGGGCTCTCGCACCTCGGGGTGCTCAAGGCCTGCGAGGAGCTCGGTGTGGTGCCGAGCATCTTCGTCGGCGCGAGCGCGGGTGCGCTGGTGGCCGCGACCTACGGGCAGGATATCCCGCTCGACGTGCTGCTCGACGGCTACCGGCTCCCGTGGCGGAGGCGCCATCGCGGGCCGCGCCTCTACATGAACACCTTCCTGGGCCTGCCGAAGCTGCGCGATCTCGCCGACCCCGGCTACCTCACGTCGGGGGTGTTCTCGATCGAGAAGCTCGAGCGCTACCTCGAGCGCTACCTGCCCATCAACGACTTCCGCGAGCTCGGCAACCAGGTCTTCGTGACCGCGGTCGACGTCGACTCCGGCGAGCGCGTCGTCTTCGGTCCGGGCCACCGCGAGGACGTGCCCATCAGCCGCGCCGTCGCCGCGAGCTGCTGCGTGCCCGGGCTCTTCCGCCCGCTCGAGATCGGCGGGCGCTACTTCCTCGACGGCGAGGTCGTGCGCACCCTCTCGGCCGACGTCGCGGTGGCGGCGGGCGCCAACGTCGTCATCATCTCCAACGTCTATCGCCCCGAGCACACCCAGCCCGACGAGCGCTCGATCGCCCGCCGTGGTCCGCTCGCCGTGCTGCGACAGTCCCTCAGCGTGGTGCTCAGCGAGAAGGAGCGGCGTGGCGTCGAGCTGCTCTCGCGCAACTACCCGAAGGTCGTGTTCCTCGACATCGCCCCCGACATCGGCAGCTTCGGCTACGCGAGCCGCTACGCTTCGCGCTCGCTCGTCTTGCGAGGCTACCGCACGGCCTTGCGCGCGCTCACCGAGGCGAAGGAGCGCGGCGTCTTCGACCAGCTGCTCTCGCCCGACGCGCACCTGAACTGAAGGCGCTCTGCAAGGCTCGAGCGCGGCCGGACTCGAGCGCTGCAGAGCTCGAGCGCTGCAAGGCTCGAGCAGGGCGGCCTCGAAGGCCGTCGCTCACATGCCGGCGATGATGCGCAGCTTGCCGTCTTCTTCGACGAGCTCGAGGCGGTTGTCCTCGACGCGGCGCTTCCACTCCTCGCCGTTCACACCCGGGATGCGGAAGCTCGCGCTGTAGGTGTAGTCGACGAAGATGCGGTCGTCTTCGCGCGAGATGCTCCGGTACCGGATCTCGTAGCGGATCGCCGACGCGTCCTGGAAGCGCTCGCTGAGGTACTCCTCGAGCCCGGCGAGATCGATGTCGTCGGAGGCGTCGACGTTGCCGCCGTCTTCGTAGTAGCGCTCGCTGGCGAGCTTGAGCAGCGCGCCGATGTTCTTGCGCTCGACCGCGCGGCGGTACTCTTCGCAGAAGGCGATGAGCTCGCGGTTCTCCTCGCTGTCGGGCACGTCGGTGTTCGGGATGTACTTCGTCGTGCACGCGAAGAGCGCGCTCGACGAGACGAGCCAGAGACCGATGACACACACGCGTGCGCGCCCGAGGGCCGCGAGTCGGCGCGGGTTGGATCGGGCGTCGTTCGGATCGGCAGGTCGGGGCATCGGAGTCCTCAACGCGGATCTTCGCGTTCGATTCCTCGTCGTGCCAAGTCTCGCGTGGGAGGGCAAGCGCGAGCTTGTGACAAATTGGCAGGGCGATCGCGCAGAGCCCGGCGCTCCGGGCGATATCGTGTGGAGCCAGGCCGTCGACGCGCTCGCTCAGCCGAGCCGCGCGAGCGCCTCGGCGAGCGCGAGGTGCCCGGGCAAAGCCGGCGCGAAGTCGAGCAAGCTCGCGCGGAGCTCGGCGCTCGACGGGGCGCCGCCGGAGCTGCGCTCGATCAGCGCCGCGACCGCGCCGCGCCTGGGCTCCGTGGCGCCTCCGCCCACGTGCGGCCACAGCGAGCGCGAGGCCGCGCCTTGCACGTCGACCGCGCCGACGAGCACCGACTCGGCGTCGCCGGCCTCGACGAGCTCCAGCCCGAGCCAGAGCGGATCGAGCGCGCCCCCGGCGCCGCTCGCGACCGCGGCGCTGGGCCCGCGCAGGCCGTAGAGGATCGCGACCTGCCCGGCGACGACGTTGGGAGACGTGGGAGGGAAGAGTCGAGGCTCGGCGGCCGCGGGGCCGCGCTCGAGCACCCTGCGGAAGAAGCGCTCGTTGACGTCGACGGTCGCGAGCAGGTGGCCGACGACGAGGCCTGCGCCCTCGAGCTCGGGCCGCGAGCCGAGGCGCGCGACGGCGCTCGCGAGCAGCAAGCTCGCTTCGTCGAGACGCGCGACGCGATCGACGGGCGCGCCGCTCGTCGCGGCGATCGCCTCGAGCTCGGGCAGCTCGACGCGCGCCCAGCGGAGGATCCGAGCACGCAGCGGGGCGCGCGCCCGCGCAGGCCGGGGGTCGGGCGAGCGACGCTCGAGCACGAGCGCGGCGTTCGCGCCGCCGAAGGCTGCGGAGAGCTTGAGCGCGTACGCGGCTTCGGCGGCCTCGAGTGGGGTCGTGCGCTCGGCGAGGTGGACCTCGGCGTCGGGATCGATCTCGCCCTGCCCCGCCGCAGCGGGAGCGAGCCCGCGGGAGAGCGCTTCGCCGATCGCGAGCGTCTCGAGCACCCCCGCCGCACCGAGCGTATGTCCGAGTTGGGCCTTCATCGGGTGGACCACGGGCCTCGCGTCGGCTCCGAGCGCGCCGCGGATCGCGCGCGACTCCATCGCGTCGTTGAAGGGCGTCGCCGTCGCGTGCGCGCTGAGCAAGGCGCAGTCGCGGGGCTCGAGCTCGGCGTCGGCGAGCGCCTCGCGCGCCGCGCGAGCGAGCCCCTCGCCCGAGCGGTCGGGCGCCGTCACGTGCACCGCGTCGGTGCTCGCGCCGAAGCCGCTCACGACGAAACGCGCGCTTCGCTCTGCTTCCTCGCCCTCTCGCACCATCGCCACGAGCGCGGCCCCCTCGCCGAGCGCCATGCCGTCGCGCTCCAGACGAAAGGGACGCGGCAGGCTCGCGGTCGTCGCACGCAGGGACTCGAAGCCGACGGCCACGAAGCGAGAGAGGGCGTCGTAGCCTCCCGCGATCACGAGATCGCAGGCGCCGCTCTGCAGCCAGCGCAGCCCCACGCCGAGCGCCCAGGTCGAGGCGGCGCAGGCCGTGACGAGCTGCAGTCCACGAGAGAGCGGCGTGCCCAGCTCGGCTTCGACGCGCGCCCGGAGCCGCTCGAAGGGTGCGGCGTAGGTGGCGCGCGCGGCGACGGCCGCGTCGACGGGCCGTGCGCGCAGCCACGCCTCGAACACCTGCTCGGCCTCGAGCATGCCCCCGCTCGAGGTCCCGAGCACGAGGCCGAGCTTCGCGCCCCCGGGCCCGCTCGCGGTCCGCGCCCGGCGCAGTTCGTCGCGCAGATCCTCCCAGGCCCGCTCGAGCAAGGCGTCGGCGCGCCCCGGGACGAGGCCCATCGGGAGCGGCACACGCGCGGAGATCGGCCGGGCGAGGCCGAAGGCCGCGAGCTCCTCGTCGCGGGCGATCGCGACCTGCGCCGCTTCGCTCAAGCGCCCGGGATCGTAGGCGTCGAGGCCGCGCCCGAGCGCCGAGATCGCGCCGACGGCGAGGATCGACGCGCGGCTCAAGGCGCGCCCCTCCCCGCGCTGGGCTCCTCGAGCGCCTTGGGCGCGACCCCCTCGCGCGAGTCCTCGCAGGTGATCTCGACCACGAGCCGGGTCGAGCGCTGCTCGTAGCGCGCGCGGCCGCAGGGGTAGACGTCGAGCTCGAGCCACTCCTCGTCGACGTGCGGGGCGCCGTCGCGCTCGGAGCGCCACACGCGGTGCGCGCTGAGCGCGCCGTCGTCGTGGAGCCTGAGGTGCGTGACGTAGCGCTCACGCGCGAGCGCTGCACGCACCGCACCGGACTCCTGCACCGCGAAGAGCAGCTCTCCGCCGAAGGGGTCGAGCATCCACCAACGGAACAGCTCGATCGGCAGGGCGCGCCGCATGCCTCGTGGGCTGCGCGCGTCGCCACGCGCGTCGGTGCCGAGCTCGGGCAGGCTCAAGCGGTATCGATCACCCGACGCCCAGAAGTCGAGCGCCGTCGTGCCGCCCGGGCCGAGCAAGACGAGGCGCATGCCCCGCCCCGGCTCGACGGCGAGCGCCCCCCGAGCCTCGATCGGTGCGGGCAGGTACGGCGCGTCGATGCGGAGCCGCACGCGATCGGTGCGCGGCGCTCGGGCGCGCTTCTCCAGCTCGGAGAGGCGCACGAGCGCTTCGATCTGCGCCGCAGCGCTCGGCGGCGCGGCGGGCGCGAGCTCGGGCGCGCAGCCGCAGGCCAGCGCGCACGCGCCGACCACGAGGGCCGCGAGCGCGCGAGGCAGCGAGCGGAGGGCGCGCGCTCGGTCGAACTTCACCATGCCCCGGGCGGCCCCAAGACGGAGGCGTGGCTGCGCCCCGGCGCGCTACCGACGACGAGCACCCGCGCGTACTCGCCGGTGCTCGCGAGCGCCGCGCCGAGCGCGAGCGCCACGCCTCCGAGCGCCACGTGCTCTCCGGCGGCACGACCTACGACGCGCCGCGGGCGCGAGGCCCAGGGCGTGCCCGCGAGCGCCGCGTCGAGATCGACGTGCCGCTCCGCGACGACGACGCTCTCGTCTGCGGGGCTCGCGAGCCCTGCCACCGCGCTCTGCGAGCTCGAGGAGCGCTGCTCGAGCACGCAGGCGAGGCGCCTCGCGCCGCGCTGCTCGGCGCGCTGCGCCGTCTCGACGACCAGACAAGCGCCGCCCTCGTCGGTCGCGGCGAGCGAACGCACGCCCAGCACCGGCGCGAGCACACGCCCGGCGAGCTCGCTCTTCTCCTCGACGCTGCCGGCCACGGCGGCCTCGACGTCGCCCGAGCGCACCAGCGCGAGCGCGCTGGCGAAGGCGCACTCGGCGCTCGTCGAGAGGTCGGGCGTGCACAGCGCTGGACCCTGCAAGCGGTGGTAGATCGCCGCGTGACTCACCGGTGAAGACGGCACGAGGTTCGGGAAGTCGGCCGGGCTCGCGAGCGCCGCGCCCTTCTCGAGCACGCGCCGCATGAAGCGCATCGAGCCGTCGACGTTGCCGAAGGCGTTGCCTGCGATCGCGGCGGTGCGGGCGCGGTCGAGCGGCGTCGTCGCTTCGACGTCGGCGTCGACGAGCGCGGCGCCCATCGCCGTCGCGACCAGCCTCGCCGCACGATCGAAGCGGCGAGCGCGCGCAGCGTCGAGCGCGGCGCTCGGATCCTCGCGGAGCTCGTCGACGTGGTCCTCGAAGAGCGAGAGCGCCTCGGCGGAGCCGAGCACACGGCCGCGCGCGACGACCCCGAGCCCCGTGATCACGAGCTGCGCGGCGGCGACGCGCGGGGGAGCTTCGGCACCGCCGGGGCCCAGCACGAGCGCCGCGCCGGTGCCGCCGAATCCAAAGGAGCACGACACCGCGACGAAGCCCGGCGTCACGCTCCGCGTCTCGAGCACGAGGTCGAGCGCACCTTGGGGCTCGGGCTCCTCGAGACCGACCGTCGGCGGCAAGAGCCCGCGCTCGATGGCTGCGACGCTGATCGTCGCCTCGATCGCTCCCGCGGCGCCGAGCGTGTGCCCGATCTGCCCCTTCGACGAGGAGACCGCGAGCTTCGCGTCGCCGAAGGCCGCGCGGATGGCGCTCGCCTCGGCCGCGTCGTTGAGCGGCGTCGCCGTGCCGTGCGCGTTCAGGTACGCGACGTCGCGCGGGGCGAGGCCGGCCGAGCGCACCGCCTCGCCCAGGATGCGCGCCGCGGTCCGCCCCTCCGGCTCGGGGTTGGTGATGTGGTGCGCCTCACCGGCGAGGGCGCGACCGAGCAGCGTCGCGCGGGGGGCGCGGCCTCGCGCCGCTGCGCTCTCGCGACGCTCGAGCACGAGGAACGCCGCGGCCTCGCCGAGCGTGAGCCCGGAGCGCCGCCTGTCGAAGGGCCGGCACGGCTCCGGCGACAGCACCGCGAGCGCGCCGAAGCCCGCGTAGGTGAGCCGGCACAGCGCATCGCTCCCGCCGACGAGCACGCGCTCGACGCGCCCGGCCTCGATCCAGGCGGCGGCGAGCACCGCCGCCACCGCTCCGCTCGAACAAGCGCAGCACACGGTCGTCGTGAGCTCGAAGGGCCCGAGCCGCTCGACGAGGCGGTCGACCGTCGCGGAGAGCGGGTGGGTGCGCAGGCGCGCCGTCATCGCGTCGCCGAGGCTCGCCTCTCCCTCGCCAGCGGCGAGCCCGACCAACAGCTCCTCGGTCTCGAACATGCCGGCCGTCGTGCCACCGACGATCAACCCGAGGCCGCTCGCGCCCGGCGCGAGGCCTGCGTCGGTGAGCGCCTCGCGCGCGGCCCGCAGCGCCATCGCGTCGGTGCGGCTCTCGTCGGCCTCGGCCACGAGCCCGCGCACCTCGGCGGCCAGCGTCGAGCGCGCTCCAGGCAGCTCGAAGAGCGTGCGCGCGCCGATCCCGCTTCGCCCGGCGAAGAGCGCGTCGAGCGTGCTCGGAGCGTCGAGCCCGAGCGGCGAGACCATGCCGATTCCTGTGACGACGACGGACAACGCGCTCTCGACCAGAACGAACGACGGACGCGAGCGGCTAGCCCTGGGCTCCGCTCACACGCAGGATGTGCAGGGCGAGCGCGTCGACCGACGCGAAGGCCGCGCGCGCCTCGTCGCCCTCGGGAATCTTCACGCCGAAGCGCTCCTCGACGACCATCGCGAGCTGCAGCGCGTCGAGCGAGTCGAGCCCGAGGCTCGGGCGCCTCGCGCCGTCGACCACCTGCCCCTCGCCGAAGAGCGAGGCCTGATCGTCGATGTCCTCGGGCTTCTTTCCCACCAGGTTGAGCTCCGAGATCATGAGCTCCTTGAGGTCTTTGCGCAGGCCAGCGGGGTCCATCGACGGGGAGGGATCCTAGTCCATCCCACCGGGTGAAGGAACTGCACTGGCGAAGTGCCACACCGGAGCCGGCACGCGAAGCACCCTCGGGGCCAGCGATGCGCGGTGTAGCATGTCGGCGCCATGCCCCTCGTCGACTACGCCACCGAAGCAGGCGTCGCCCTGCTCACGCTGAACGATCCTCCCTTCAACGGCTACACGCTCGAGATGATGAAAGAGCTCGACGCGGCCATCCTCGAGGCTCGCTTCGACAACGACGTGGAGGTCATCGTGCTCTCCGGGCACGGCGAGCGCTTCTTCTGTTCGGGCGCGAACATCCACATGCTCAAGGAGGCGGATCCGACCTTCAAGTACTACTTCTGCCTGCACGCCAACGAGACCCTGCTGCGCCTCGAGCACACGCCGAAGCTCTGCATCGCGGCGCTCAACGGGCACGCGGTGGGCGGAGGCCTCGAGGTGGCGATGGCCTGCGATCTGCGCATCGGTCGAAGAGGATCGGCGAAGCTCGGCCTCCCGGAGGTCGCGCTCGGCGTGCTGCCCGGCACCGGCGGTACGCAGCGGCTCGCGCGCCTGCTCGGCCGCTCCAAGGCCATGAAGCTGATGATCGACGGCTCGACCTTCTCGATGGACGAGGGCCTCGAGCTCGGGCTCCTCCACGAGGTCTTCGACGCACCATCGCACGACGACTTCCTCCGTCAGGTCATCGACTACGCGCGCAGGTACACGAAGCCGGGCCGCGCCAGCCTCGCCGTCGGACGCATCAAGCGGGCGGTGCTCGGTGGGCTCGAGGTCGGCATGGAGCAGGGCCTCGCGCTCGAGCGCGAGCTGCAGGCCGAGCTCTTCGCCTCGGAAGACGCCCGCGAGGGCCTCGCCGCCTACGGCGAGAAGCGCAAACCTTCCTTCAAGGGGCGCTGAAGGCGCGGGGCCGCGGCGAGCGGCGCCTGCGCACGCGCTCCTTTACGAGCGCCCGCCTTCGGCCCAGACTGCCGTCCGTACCCCCCCTCAGGAGAGCGCGAACCATGGCGAGCGACCGCTACGAGAGCTTCGAGGCCTTCTGGCCCTACTACGTGGGTGAGCACTCCAAGAAGGCCACCCGCTGGATGCACTTCGTCGGCACGACCGCGGCCTTCGGCTGCCTCGCCGGCGCGGTGCTCACGAGGCGCCCGGCGCTCGTCGCCGCGGCGCTCGTCGCCGGCTACGGCCCGGCCTGGGCGAGCCACTACTTCGTCGAGCAGAACCGCCCGGCGACCTTCACCTACCCGCTGTGGTCGCTGCTCGCCGACTTCAAGATGTGGGGGCTGATGGCGCGCGGCGAGATGGATGCCGAGGTCGAGCGCGTGCGCGCCGAGTCCGAGCGCAACCCCCAGCCCGAGCAGGGCCGCCCGGCCGACGACGAGCAGCGCGCGGCCGAAGAGGGCGTGCCCTCGCGCATCGCCCTCAACTGAGGCCCCGCCCCCTCGAACGACGCGGGCCGTCGAGCTCCCTCGGCGGCCCGCCTCACCTCCGCATGCTGGCGGCGTGGTGCTCGACGATCGAGTCCTTGCAGAGGCTCGAGAAGAACGACGAGAACGCGAGCCACACGACGAGGCCGTTCATGTCGTCGAACATCGGCGGCACGAACTTCGGGCCCCGCACGATGCCGTCGCTCATGTGCGCGTAGAGCACCGGCACGTCTTCGTGCGCGAGCTTGCCGACGAAGAGCATCTGGATGAGCTCGGGGCGATCGTGCTGGATCGCGGCGAGCATGAAGGCCTCGTTGAGCACGATTCCTTTGCAGTAGCAAGCATCCTTGGTGAAGGGCGCGCCCCCCTCCGTGAGCCCGCCGCGGAAGATCCGCATCGTGTTCTGGAAGCACTCCTCCTCGTCGTAGCCCTCGGTGCGGTACCACTCGAAGACCTCGACGAAGCTCGCGCCGTCCTCGGCCTGATCGACGGCGAGGACCCGGTCGCTCAGCTTCTTCGCCCTGCGGGGCGTGCTCCTGAAGGTGAGGATCTCGACGAGCGCGGCGAGCCCCTCCTGCACGGCCGCGGTGCGCGGAGGGCCCTTCGCGAGCCAGCGCGCGACCGGCTGCGCCTGCCCGTTGAGGCTCGTCGCGAGGTGGACCCAACCTTCGTGCGCCTCGAGGATGTCGATGTCGCTGCGTGAGAAGCTCGCGCCGCTGCGGATCTTCACGTAGTCGCTGCCCGCCGCCGCGTCGGCGACGAGCGCGTCGTCGACCTCCACGCGCACCGAGGTCTCGGCGAAGAAGCGTCCGAGGCGCTCGTTGAGCTCGCGCGCCGCGGTGTGCGCGTCGATGTTGCGCTTCTGCACCTCCCCGACGCGCTCGCAGGCGATGCGCGTGAGCTTGCCGTAGAGCTCGAGGCCCATGTCGCGCACCGTCGACTTGCCGTCGGGCAACACGTCCTTCGTCGACCCGTAGAGCCGTCGCGACAGCTCGTAGAAGCCCTTCGTGCCGCGCGCCTCGAGCAGGTGGACGACGTCGAGGTACTCGGCGACCGAGGCGTGCAGGATCGCCCCGAGCGGGTCGGTGGCGCCGAGCTCACGCTCGACGTCGGCGAGCAGCTCCTCGAGCTCGCGCTTCTTCACCTCGACGTCGAAGCCGAGCTCCTCGTAGACCGGCTGGGGGAGCTCCCGGAACTTCGAGCGCGTGAAGCGCTCCTCGAGGGCGCTCGGCCAGCGGAGCGCGTGGAGGATCCGGATGGGCCGCTGCACGTCGAGCAGGCGCTGCGAGAGCCTCGCGAGCACCTCCTTGTAGGAGCGCCAGCGCGCGGGTCGGCCGTCCGCACGGCGCTCCCCGGACTTGTCCACCAGCGTGCGCCAGAGCGGGCCTTGCGCCGGCTCGTCGGCGCGCGCCTCGCCATCGGCCCCCGAGTCGTCGAGCAGCCCTGCCATCGCTCTTCTTGTATCACGAGCCGCCGCATGCTTGCGGGTCGAGGCGCCTCGGGCTAGCTAGCTGAGCAGTGAGCTCTCCCGATCCTGCCCGAGCGGCCGCGCTCCTCGACAAGACCAAGTCCGCGGTGAGCGATCTGCGCACGACCATCGCGCGGGCGGTGGTCGGCCAGGACGCGGTCGTCGACCACATGCTCGCGGCGCTGTTCGCGCGTGGGCACGCCTTGCTCGTAGGCGTGCCCGGCCTCGCGAAGACGCTGCTCGTGAGCACGCTCGCGCGCGCGCTCGACATGAGCTTCGGTCGCGTGCAGTTCACTCCGGATCTCTTGCCGGCCGACATCACGGGCACCGACGTGCTCAGCCAGGACGAAGGCAGGCGTCAGCTGGTCTTCGCCAAGGGGCCCATCTTCCACAACCTCGTGCTCGCCGACGAGGTCAACCGCACGCCACCGAAGACGCAGGCCGCGCTGCTCGAGGCGATGCAAGAGCGCCGCGTGACGGTGGGCACGACCACGCACGCGCTGCCCGATCCCTTCCAGGTCTTCGCGACGCGCAACCCGATCGAGCAGGAGGGCACCTACCCACTGCCCGAGGCGCAGCTCGATCGGTTCCTGCTCGAGATCCACGTGGGCTACCCGAGCGAGGCCGAGGAGCTCGAGATCGCGCGCCGCACGACCTCCGGCTCGAGCCCGAGCATCGAGCCGGTGCTCCAGCTCGACGAGGTGCGCGCGCTCGGAGAGCTCGTGCCACGCATCCCGATCACCGACGAAGCGCTCGCGCTCGCGGTGCGGTGCTCGCGGCGCTCTCGGCCCGACGACCCGCACGCGCCGAGCGCCGTGCGCGACTACGTGCGCTTCGGCGCAGGCCCGCGCGGCAGCCAGGCGCTGGTGCTCTCGGCGAAGTCGCGCGCGGCGCTGCGCGGCGAGGCCGCCGCTGACGTCGGCGACGTGCGCGCCATGGCGCTCCCCGCTCTCAGGCATCGCCTCGTGCTCTCGTACCGCGCCGAGGCCGACGGCGTACGCGACGCCGACGTCATCGCGGCCTTGCTCGGCGATCTGCGCTGAGGTTGGGAGGCATCGTGAACGAGGGCAGCGCGCCGGCCGGGTCGAAGCCCTCGCCGGTGACCGAGATCATCACGAGCGAGACGGGGCCGAGCATCCGGCGCATCCGGAAGCTGCGCGTCGTCGTGCTCGACTCGGCGGGCACCGCGCCGGGCCAGGTGTCGTCCTTCGCGCAGGACGAAGTGCGCGTGGGCACGGGCGCCGAGTGCGACGTGGTGCTCTCGGATCCGAGCGTGTCGCGCGAGCACCTGTCGATCCGGCTGGTACCCGACGGCTTCCTGCTGACGGATCTGCGCTCCACCAACGGCAGCTTCGTCGGCAGCGTGCGCATCCGGGAGGCCATCGTCTCGAGCGATACGACGATCCGCCTCGGAAAGAGCAGCCTCGAGCTGGTGCCGCTCGCCGAGACCGTCGAGCACGAGGTCTCGCCGCGCGCGGCCTTCGGTCGCATGTTGGGCGCGAGCGCGGCGATGCGCGAGACCTTCGCCTTGCTGGAGAAGGTCGCCGCGAGCGACCTCACGGTGCTCGTCGAGGGAGAGACCGGCACCGGCAAGGAGCTGGCGGCCGAGGGCATCCACGAAGCGAGCCACCGCGCCTCGGGGCCTTTCGTCGCCGTGAACTGCGGCGCCATCCCACGCGAGCTGCTCGAGAGCGAGCTGCTCGGTCACGAGAAGGGTGCCTTCACGGGCGCGGTGCGCGAGCGCCGTGGCGCCTTCGCCGCCGCCGACAAGGGCACGATCTTCCTCGACGAGATCGGCGAGCTGCCGCTCGACATGCAGGCCAAGCTCCTGCGTGTGCTCGAGCGCAGGGAGGTCAAGCCGGTGGGCTCCGACCGCGTCTTCCCGGTCGACGTGCGCGTGGTCGCCGCCACGAACCGCTCGCTCGTGCGCGAGGTCACCGAGGGGCGCTTTCGCCAGGATCTCTACTACCGCCTCGCGGTCGTCACGGTGCGCATCCCCCCGCTGCGCACGCGCCTCGAGGATCTCAGGCTGCTCGTCGACGCCGTGTGGGAGGAGCTCGCGCGCCGACGCGCCGCCTCCGGCCTGCCGCCGCCGGTCCGCCTCGATGCGGCGGCGATGGCGATGCTCACGCGCTACGACTTCCCGGGCAACGTGCGTGAGCTGCGCAACCTGGTGGAGCGCTGGGCGGTGCTCGGACCCACCTCGCCTGCGCAGGAGGCCAGCGCCCTTGGCGCCGAGCGAGGCGAGGCGGCGCCGCACGCGGACGAACCGAAGGAGCGCGGCCCCGTGTTCGCCCAGGCCGACATGGAGCTGCTCGACCTGCCCTACCACGAGGCCCGCGAGGCGTTGCTCGAGCGCTTCGAGAAGAGCTTCGTCGAGCGCGCGCTCGAGAAGAGCGGAGGCAACGTGTCGAAGGCGGCGCGAGAGGCGGGCGTCGACCGGCGCCACCTCCAGCGCCTGATGGCGCGCTTCGGCGTCGACCGCGCGGGCTGAGGCCCTCGGCGCTCGAGCCCGCCGCTCTCTCAGTAGAAGCGATAGCCGATGCCGATCGGCAGCGCGGCGACGATGCCGCGACCTGGCGCGGCGAGCACCGTCGGCCACGCGCTCACCATGATGGCGCCGCTGAACAAGGAGTCGCTCGGGTTGTCGAAGAGCACGTAGGACACCTCGAGCGAGCCACCGATGTCGAAGCCGCTCGACGCGTTCGCCTTCGCGTTGCCCGAGCTGTAGGTGCCGGCGAGATCGGCGACCGGGATGGTCACGACGTCGGAGCCGTCGTTCTCGCCGATGAACTCCTCGGGCACCGAGCCCTCGGCGCCGGTGACGAGCGCCTCCTGCGACGTGGTCCCGACGAGCACCGAGACGCCCAGCCAGAAGGACTCGCTGAGCCCGAACGAGATCGAGGGCCCGCCGAGGATGCTGAAGCCGCTCGGCACGTGCGCGGCGCCGAAGCCGCGCGCGCCGATGTGCACGTCGTCCGCGATGGCGTAGCCGACGAAGAGCTGACCGCCGAGCATGAGCGCGAGCGCAGGATCGAAGGTCGCGTCGCAGTTGCCCGCGCCGACCACGACCTCGAGCTCACCGCAGGAGGCGAGGAACTCGGTGCCGGCGGTCCCGTTGTAGATGTACTGCGTGCCGTCGATGTCGGACAAAGGCGCGTTGCCGATCGCCGAGAGGTGGCCGCCCGCCACGAACTGCACGTCGACGACGAGGCGCCCGCTCTCGTGCTTGGCGCTGCTCGAGGCGCTCGCCGGAGCCTGCGTGGGCGCCTCGGCCTCGTCGGGCTCCGCGGGCTTCGCGGTGTCGTCCGTCGCGGCAGGCTTGGGCTCGGCGCTTGCGCCGACGGGCGTCGCCGCGACAGGGTCTTGACCCTTCTCGAGCGGGCCGACGCCGAGCGTCTTCTTCATGCCCTGCTTGAGCTCGAACTTCGTCTCCCAGGTCTTGTGGCCCGGCGCCGATGCGGCGACGCGCAGCTCGCCCGGATCGGCGGCGTAGCCCTTGCCGTACTCCGAGGCCGGCACCAGCGTCATCGACGCCGGATCCGCCGCGAGCCCGACGCGCACCTCGATGCCCTCCACGGAGGGCACCGTCAGGGTGAGCCTCGGCACCTTCGCGAAGAGCGCGTTCTTGCGCACGCGCGCGGTGGTCACGCGATCGGTGCGGTTCTCCTTCACGGAGATGCGCTCGACCTCCTCGAAGTGGCGGTACGCGCTCCCGACCCTTCCCTCCTTCTCGCGACAGAAGGCGAGGTCGAGCAGCGTGCTCCCGCGGGGATCGATGCGCTGGCTCTCGTCGAGCTTGGCGCAGGCCTCGGCGGTCTTGCCGGCCGACATGAGCGTCTCGGCTTCACGCGCGAGCACCGCGCCTCGCGCGGCGTCGTCCTGCGCGAGCGCAGTTCTGCCGAGCGGCAGCACGGTGGAGAACGCGAGCGCCGAGACGATCAAGCGAAGTCGAGTCATGGGGAGGTTGCCTCTCGAGACGGTGCCAAGCAGGAGTACGGCGAGGGCAACGCTATCGAAGTCGAGCCACCGTGGGCAACGAGTCAGATCGGGCACCCTACCCGCACCTACACGAGCGCGGGCTCCGGGTGGTGGCTGAGGCCGACGAGCGCACCGTCCGGGTCGCGCGCGTAGAGCGTGAAGCGCGTCTCGCGCTCCACGGGGTGTCCGGCGGCGGCGAGGCGGGCTCTCCAGGCCTCGCGCTCTTCGGGCGCGATGGCGAGCGCGACGCAGTGCCACCCAGCCCCGGTCTCCGCGCGCCGCGCGGCTTCGGGGTCGGCGCGCTCGAGCGCGAGGAAGCATCGCTCACCCAGCCCGACCCACGTGGAGCGGTGCGCTCCGTCCTCGCTCAGGTGTCGTCGCAAGAGTGGCAGACCGAGCACACCCAGGTAGAACGCCTCGGAGCGCCCCAGGTCGCTCGACAGCACGGCCAGGTGGTGGACGGCAGCAGGCGGTCGCGGCGCGGCGGGCTCGCTCATGGAGCCCACTCTAGCCGAGGCGTCCCCCGTGGCGCGCCGGTGGGTCTCGCTTCGAGGCAGCAGACGCACGCGCGACGCGCGCCCTGTCGTAGCCTCGGGCGACATGCACCGCCGAAGCATCGCCCCATGGGCGCTCAGCTCCCTGCTCTGGGCCTGCGCCTCGAAGGAGCCCAGCGCGCCGCACACGCCGCCTTCTCCCACCGTGACGAGCACGCCGAGCTCGCCCGTCGCGCTGGCGCTCGCTCCGGGCGCGAGCGCCGTGGACTTCGACGCGATGGCCCGCTTCCCCGAGCCGGGCTGGAGCATCCCGCGGCAGGCCGCCTTCTCTCCGAGCGGCAAACACCTGAGCTTCCTGGCGAGCGAGACCGGCTCGGAGGAGATGGTCCTCTGGACCGTCCCCGTCGACGCTGGGGAGCCGCGCGTGCTCTTGCGCGCCTCGGATCTGGTCACGCCGGGCACGGGTCGCTCGCTCGCCGAGGAGCTGCGCGACGAGCGACAGCGCAAGCGCATCACGGGCATCACCGAGGCCTACTGGGCACGGGACGCCGATGCGCTGGTGATCCCGGCGGGAGGCGACGTGTACGTCGTCCCTTCGGTCGGCGCGGCGCCGGTGCGCATCACCTCGACCGACGAGCCCGAGCTCGACCCCAAGCTCTCACCGGACGGTAGCCAGGTCGCCTACGTGCGCGGCGCAGAGCTCCACGTCGCCGAGGTCGCCACGCGTCGCGAGCGCGCGCTCACGCGTGGCGCCGCCGAGGGCGTGACGAGAGGGCAGTCCGACTTCAACGGCCAGGAGGAGTTCGACGAGCCGAGCGGGCATTGGTGGAGCCCCGACGGGCGCCACATCGCCTACCTCGAGGTCGACGAGCGCGCGGTCGGCGAGGTGCCGCTGCTCGGCTACCGCGGTGGGTCGACGCTGTCGTCGGCGCTTCGCTACCCGCGCGCCGGCACCACGAACCCTCGCGTCGAGCTGCGCGTCGTCGAGGTGAAGACGGGCGCGAGCTTCGCCGTCCCGCTGCCGCAGAGCCTCGGTGAGGGACCCTACCTCGGTCGGCTCCGCTGGCTGCCGGACGGCAAACGACTCGCGCTGCAGGCGCTCACCCGGGACCAGAAGCGGCGCGACACGCTGCTCTTCGACCTCGCGACGCCGAAGCGAGCAGCGCGCGTCCTGCACCGCGAGGTGGACCCCGCGGCCTGGGTCGAGCTGAGCGAGCTGCGCCCCCTGCCGGACGGCACCGGGCTGCTCACGATCCTGAGCCGAGACGGCCACGATCACCTCGCGGTGCTGGGGCTCGACGCGGATCTCGAGCGTGGGCCGGCGGCGGCACCACGCCTGCTCACGGAGGGAGACTGGGAGGTCTTCGGGCTGCTCGAGGTCGACGCCCAGCAGCGGCGCGTGTGGGTCGCCGCCAACCGCGACGAGCAGCTCGGCAGGCAGGTGCTCGAGATCGACCTGGCCGGAGGCGCTCCACGCACGATCACCTCGCTGCCCGGCGTGCACGTCGCGCAGGTCTCCGCGCGCGCGGGGGCGATGCTCGACGTGCACAGCGCGCTCGATCGCAGGCCCCGGGCCGAGCTCCTGCGCTTCGACGGCGGCTCCCGGAGAGATCTGCCGGTCGGCGACGACCGAGCTACGATCGACGCGCTCGGGCTGCGCACGCCGACCCTGCTCGAGGTCGAGCACGCGGGCGTGCGCCTGCACGCCGCGCTCCTTCCGCCGAGGGCGCTCGTCCCGGGCGCGAAGCACCCGCTCGTGCTCGCGATCTACGGCGGACCCGGCGTGCAGACGGTGAAGAACCAGTGGGCGCCGCGCCTCTACTGGCAGCACCTCGCCGACCGCGGCTTCTACGTCCTGCAGGTCGACAACCGCGGCAGCTCGGGGCGAGGGCCGGGCTTCGCCACGCCCATCGCAGGCCGGCTCGGCGAGGTCGAGCTCGCCGATCAGCTCGCGGTGCTCGATCGGGTGATCGCCGAGCATCCGGTCGATCCCGAGCGTGTGGGCATCTACGGGCACAGCTACGGAGGTTTCCTCTCGGCCCTCGCCATGCTGCGACACCCCACGCGCTTTCGCGCCGGCGTGGCGGGCTCCCCCGTCACCGATTGGAGCCTCTACGACACGGGCTACACCGAACGCTACCTCGGCACGCCGAGCGGCAACCGCCCGGGCTACGAGGCCGCCGAGCTCTCGCGCCTCGCCGAGGAGCTCCGCGGCGAGCTGCTCATCGTGCACGCGCTGCTCGACGAGAACGTGCACTTCGAGCACAGCGCCAAGCTCGTCGACGCGCTCGTCGCCGCCGACCGCGACTTCGAGATGCTCGTCTTCCCCGGAGAGCGGCACGGCTACCGCTCGCCTTCGGCGCGCCGCTACGCCCTCCGGCGCGTGATCGAGCATCTCGTCGAGCACCTCGGCGCGCCCTCGACGCACTGAGCGCGCGTGAGGCGATCGCCCCTCGACGCAGGGCGCTCGGTCGAATACGCCTCCCGAGCGCCATGGATCTCGACCTCAAGACGCTGATCGACGTCGTCCGTCACCTCGACAAACACCTCGATCAGCTCACCCGCGACTACGGCACCTGGACCTACGCCATCCTCGCGGCGATCGTCTTCTGCGAGACGGGGCTCGTGGTGCTGCCCTTCTTGCCAGGTGACTCGCTGCTCTTCGCGGCGGGCGCCGTGAGCGTGCGCGACGGCTCGGGCCTCGACCCGGTGCTGCTCGGCGGCATCCTCATCGTGTGCGCCATCGCCGGCGACACGGTGAACTACCACGTCGGCAAGGCCATCGGCCCGCGCGTGATGAAGCACAAGAACTCGAGGTGGCTCAACCCGAAGCACCTCGACAAGACGCACAGCTTCTTCGAGAAATACGGCGGCAAGACGATCATCCT
>CALKVW010000131.1 GCA_938004785.1 uncultured Polyangiaceae bacterium | reverse complement strand
CCCCCCCGCCACGAGCACCGCGCGCTCGCCCACCCGAACGACCGCGCTCGGACGCGGCGGCGCCGCGCTGCGGTCGAGCTCCAGGCCCGCCTCGTCGAGCAGCACGACCGCGTCTTCGGCGCGCAAGGTCGCCACGCGCAGCCCCTCCTCGAGCACCACGAGCGCGTAGGGGTCGGGGCCGAGCCGCTCGCTCGACGCGCTGGGGCTCGAGAAGTCGATGCTGCCGCGTTTGCTGTGCTCGTACACACGCAGGGCTCGCACGGCGACGAGCTGTTCCATGCGACGCAGCGGGCGCTCCATGCGCTCCGACGCCGCGGCCGAGTCGACGCTGCCCGCGAGCAGCGCGCCCGCGGCCAGCACGAGGCTGGCTTGCGGCCACGGCAGCACCCCGGCCCGCGGCCGAGCGCCGACTGGCGCGTCGGCGCGAGGTCTCACCAGCCGGAGTCCGCGCCCTTCGGGTCGGCCGTCGGCTTGGCCGCGGCGGCGGGCACGCCGCTCGGCGCCGCCGAGGCGGTCGCGGTCGCCTCAGGCTTGGGCGCGGCCCCCTCGCCGCAAGCCGAGAGCGCCAGGCCGAGCGCGCAGAACGCGATCGCCGCGCCGGCTCGGCGAGGCATCGATTCCCTGGGCTGCCTTCGATCCATGATGCCGACATGCTATCAGGAGCTTCGTCCGAAAGGCTGCCGTCCCATGCCGAACTCTCCCCTTCGCTTCATCCCCCTCCGCGCCTCCCTCCGCCTCGGGCCGTCTCGGAGCGTGGTTCCCGCCGCGCTCCTCGCGCTCGTCCTCTCGGGATGTGGCGACGACTCGGCGACGAGCGGCGCAGGAGGCTCCACCCCGGAGCCCGAGAGTTGCGACGGCCACGCGGTCGGCGGCCCGGCCCAGTTCAGCCGGCAGACCGAGCGCTGGGGGCTCGTCGGCGTGGTGGGCGGGCGGGTCTCGACGGGCGACGTGAACGGAGACGGCTATCCCGATCTCTTCGTGCACGGCTTCGCGCCGAACGTGCGCGAGGTGAAGGGCGGTGAAGCGCGGCGCGTCTTCCTGCTCATGAACGAGCCGGCCGAGGGTGGCGGTCGCCGCTTCGTCGATCGCACCTACGAGAGCGGCTTCGCCGTGCCCGCCGACGGCTCGACGACCGAGCTCAAGAGCTCACACCTCGCCGTGCTCGCCGACGTCGACAACGACGGAGATCTGGACGTCTTCAGCGGCACCTACAGCGACGCGGCGGCGCCGACCCCGACGCCCGCAGATCTCGACCGCAGCGAGATCTACCTCAACGACGGCACCGGCAAGTTCACCCGCAAGGAAGGCTCCGGCGTGCAGTTCGAGCGCGCGCGCCGCACCTCGAGCGCCTCGTTCACCGACATCGACGTCGACGGCGTGATCGACCTCTTCGTGGGCGTGCACTACTCGGCGAGCGGCGCCCTGCAGGCGCCGGCGCTCTACCGGGGCAACGGCGACGGCAGCTTCGGTGAGGTCACCCAAGGCGCGGGCATCACGACCACGCGTCGCGCGACCTTCGGCGCGACGAGCTGCGACCTCGACGACGACGGCGTGCCCGAGCTCCTGATGAGCGCCTACGCCCGCGGTCCGAACGTCATCCTGAAGCGCAACGCCGACGGCACCTACGCCGACGTCGCCGTCGACGCCGGCGCGGCCTACGACGACGAGCAGGACTACACCGACAACCAGTTCTTCCGGTGCTGGTGCACCGTGAACGGCACGAGCGAGCTCTGCACGAACGTGCCGCCGCCCGCCGTGGGCTGCCCCTCCCCGCCCGGCTCCTACTGGTCTCCGACCACCGAGACCGAACCCGGACGGCTCGGAGGCAACACCTTCTCGACCGTGTGCGCCGACGTCGACGGCGACGGCCGACTCGATCTCTACAACGCCGAGATCGTGCATTGGTGGGCTGGTTCGAGCTCGGATCTGTCGAACCTGCTCGTCCAGAACGGCGAGGCCGGCGCGATCGGCTTCGAGCGCGTCGACCGCACGGCGCGTGGGCTCGATTGGCCGCGCGTCGGCGCCGACTGGAACGAAGGCGGCATCGTCGCGGCCGCCGCCGATCTCGACGGCGACGGCCGCCGCGAGATCCTCGCCGGCGCGAGCGACTACCCCGACCAGTACGCGTGGATCTTCCAGCAGCAGGCCGACGGTCGCTTCCTCGAGAGCTCGAAGGCGCTCGGCATCGACCACCCCTGCGCCGTGGGGCTCGCCGTCGCCGACTTCGATCGCGACGGCGACCTCGACGTCGTCGTCGCCTCGGGCACCGCGCGCGACTGCGCCCAGATCTGGCCCGCCAACGAGGTGCACCTCTACGAGAACACCCAGAGCGAGCGCGCGAACGCCATCGCCGTGCGCCTGCGCGGCAAGGGCGCGGGCGCGGCCAACGTCGCCGGGATCGGCGCGCGCGTGACGGTGGAGGCCGGCGGCGTGCGGCAGCTCGGCGTCGTCGACGGTGGGCACGGTCACTTCGGCATGCAGCACGACACGACGCTGCACTTCGGCCTCGGCGCCTGCCAGTACGCCGCCACGATCGAGGTCGTGTGGCCCGACTCGACCCGCTCCACCCAGCGCTTCGAGCGCGTGCCGGGCAGCCGTCTCGTCGAGATCACCCAAGGCGAGGACGCGCCGCGCACGCTCGTCGACTTCGCTCGCTGAACGGGCTCCTCGAGCAGGGAGCTTCGCCCTGCTCCGGCGGGCTCGCTAGGATTCGCCGCCGTGGAGGAAGATCCCTTCGAGATCGTCGGCACCCTGCAGGCGCAGGCCTACAGGGTGGAGCGGGTCGTGGCCGAAGGTGGCTTCGGCGTGGTGTACCGCGCACACCACGAGGCCTTCCGCGCGCCGGTGGCGCTCAAGTGCCTCAAGGTGCCCGGAGGGCTCAGCGCCGAGCAGCGCCAGAGCTTCCTCGAGAAGTTCAGAGAGGAGGCGGAGCTGCTCTTCCGCCTGTCGGCGAGCATCCAGGAGGTCGTGCGCCCGCTGCACTTCGGCGTGCTCGAGACGAAGGGCTTCGTGCCCTTCCTCGCGCTCGAGTGGCTCGAAGGTCAGACGCTCGACGCCTACGTGGAGCGCCGCGCGATCGCGGGCGAGCCTCCGCTCGGACTGCGAGAGCTCGTCCAGCTGCTCACGCCCCTCGCGCGCGCGCTGGCGAAGGCGCACCACTTCCCCGGCCCTGACGGCGCGATCGCGATCATCCACCGCGACCTGAAGCCCGAGAACGTCTTCCTCGTCGGGAGGCCGGGAGAATTCCGGCCCAAGATCCTCGATTTCGGCATCGCGCGCGTGCGCAGCGCCTCCAACGCGATCGTGGGGCTCGTGACACGACAAGACGCGATGCAGGCCTTCTCCCCGGGCTACGCCGCACCCGAGCAGTGGGACTCGCTGAGCTTCGGCGCGCCGGGCCCGTGGACCGACGTCTACGGCCTCGCCATCACCCTCACGCACGCGCTGATCGGCCGCATGCCCATCGATGGCGATCTCAAGACCATGGGCGCGCTCGCGCTCGACGCCAAGCACCGCCCCAGCCCACGAAGGCTGGGTGCCCCGATCCCCGACGCCGCCGAGCGCGCCTTCGTGCGTGCGCTCGCCGTGCACCCTCGCGAGCGCACCGCCTCCATCGACGCCTTCTGGGCGGAGCTCGAGAAGGCCGTCGGCGTCGCGACGAAGCAGGCTGCCCGAGGCTCCGCGCCGAGCCCGCACCGCGCCGGCGCCGACGAGGCGAGCGAGCCTCCGCCCTCGAGCGGCGCCCTGCCCAAGCTCCCCTCGCTCGCGCCGCCGCCCCTCTCACACCCCACACCGGCGCCCCCGCCGCTCGGCAGATCGAACGCCGCGCCTCGGCCCCTGTCGGGCGTCGTACACGCCGCCGCACCCGCGAGTCTCCCGGGCGACGCACCGAGGATGCTTTCCTCGGGCGTCGAGCTGGGCGTGGAGCGCCCGACGCTGCCGAGGCCGCGCCCTCAGCCTTCGATCTCGACCTCGCCACACCGGCAGCTCCACCACGGCGGTCCACTGCTCGACCGCCTGGCGGGGCCGGCGAAGCTCTTGGCCCTCGGATTGGTCGTCGCGGGCGCCGACGTCGCCCTGCGCGGGCCGCTCGGGGAACCCTACAGCTTCGAGGGCGTGCGCCCGCTGTGGGTCGCGATCGCGCTCGCGAGCTCGGCGCTGCTCTGGGGCGTCGCGCGGCTCGTCTCCGACGATTGAGCCGCGGCCCGCGCTGCTGCCTCACCAGCTCGGTGCGCGCGCCTTCTCACCTGCGAAGCGCACGTGCACGTGATCGGTGTGCCACGGGGAAGCCACCAGCACGCCGTCTTCGCCGAGCGCCGCGAGCGCGTGCGCCTCGATGAAGCGCTTCTCGAAGAGCGCCGGCGCCGCGCGGACGAGCTCCCGGCGATAGACGTCGTCGAGGAAGATCTTGGTGATCCGCCCGGGCTCGAGATCCACGAGCGTGCCGAGCAACATCGCGAGCCTCGCGTGGTCGACCCCACGCGCGGTGCCCGGCGCACAGCCATAACGATCGGGCTCGAGCAGCACGCCTCGACAATGGTCGCGCACGGTCGAGGGAATGGCGTCGCTCGCGGGCAGCGCCAGATCGACGTCGACGCCGCCGTCGTGGCTGATGTGCCGCGGCTCGGAGAGATCGCTCTTCGGCCTCTGGCCGTTCCATTGGCTCAGATCCGAGACGGCGATTGGATCACCCCGGTATCGCTTCTGCGTCGCCGCGAAGGCCCGCTGCAGATCCCGCACGACGTCGAGCCGACCGAACAGATAGCGCCCCGGCACGGCGAGCATGTAGCCGTCGCGCCGTGAGCGCGGAACCGGCAACCCCACGAGCGGCCTCGGCGACTCGAGGCCGCGCTCGAGGCCACGGGCCGTCGGGGCCTCGAGCGCCTCGGCGTCGGCCCAGCTCAGCACGACGCCCGCGGGGTCGGCGAGATCGACGACCGCGCTCATCGGCGCGGGCGCGTCATCGGTCTCGAAGGAGACGAGACGCGGCAGCAGCCCGTCTTCGTCGAGCGGCGAATGCGAGACGAGGCGCCGCGCGAGCTCCGAGCCGACGAAGGAGCAGCCGAGCAAGGCGTGACGTGGGCCGAAGATCCCGATCGATACGTAAGATCGCGCCGGCAGCACGAGCTCGAACACCGAGCGCCCGGCCTCGAGAGGCAGACGAGGCGCCGAGGGCGAGAGCCTCGGCAGCACGCCCTCCGCGGCAGAGACCCGGGATGCACAAGCGGCGGCCGCGAGCCCGAGCCCTCCAGCGAGCACGGCACGCCGCCCCAGGAGCGTGGCTCGTCGCCCTCCACGAACCGGCGCGGCGGCATCGCCGAGCCACGACTGCGCGGGAGTTCGCACGGCGCCGCCCGGTCAATCGTGCACGACGATGACCGTGCCCTGCCCGAAGCCATCGCCCATGTTGATGGCGTGCCAACCCTCGGGCACGGCGGGCTCGGTCCAATGGAAGATGCGGTGCCCGTCGATGGGCGAGAGGTTGATGCAGCCGTGGCTGCGACGCTGACCGAACTTGTCGTGCCAATAGGCCACGTGCAGCGCGAAGCCCTTCTCGAAGTACTGGATGTAGGGCACGTCGCGCAGCTGGTAGGTCCCCTCTCCGCGCCGCTTCGTCACGCCGTATTCGCCATCGCCCTTGCGCGGCACGGCGCCGCTCGAACCCGAGGACTTGCTCTCGCGAGCGCTGCCGGCGTCGCTCGCGCTCGCGGTCCGGGTGGAGCCACCGCCGACGTCGGAGGCTTCGTTGGAGTCCATCGTGGCGGTGATGTGTTTGTTGTAGATGCGATAAGTCCCGGTGACCGTGGGGTACTCCTTGCGCCCCGTCGATACGAGCGTGGCGTAGACGGGGCGCTTGCCCTCCCACAAGACCA
>CALKVW010000130.1 GCA_938004785.1 uncultured Polyangiaceae bacterium | reverse complement strand
GGATGGCGGTGCCGGCGGCGACCGAGAGAGGGTCGCAGTCGGTGGGGATGCCGCCTCCCTCGCCGCCTGCGCCATTGCCTCCTGGGCCGTTGCCGCCGGAGGAAGTGGTCGTGGTGGCGCCGCCCTGGCCCCCGCCCCCGATCGGGCCACAGGAGTCGGGGAACTCTTCGCAGATCGAACCATTGCATCCGGCGGCAAGGAGCAGCGCTCCGAGCGACAGCGCTGTTGAGACCGCAGTCGTACTAGCTCGTCGAATCATCAGAACGTCCCTCCCAAGATGAGGCCCTGAGCCTCGCCGAAGCTCGGCGCGATACGAAGCCCGGTCGAGCGCGACTCGCTCTCCGGCAATACGAGATAGAGGATCATTCCCGTGAGCGCGGCGCCTCCGAGAGCGAAGCCACCGATCCCGAGTCCTCGAAACGTGTCTTGTCGGTCGAGCTCGTCGCCCACGCCCAGGCTCGCGCAAGCGGAGCCGTCGACGCCGCAGCCTCGCGGGCCGACCGCCGCGACGGTCTCCTCCGCGCTGCTGCGAGCCCCACCTGCGACGACGAAGCCCGTGATGCCTACACCCACGCCCACCGCCGCGACTCCACCCAAGACGAAGGCCGGCCAGGCTGGGCGCCGCTTCCTCGGTTCGTCGTCTGGCGGGTCGAGAGGAGGTCTCGTGGCGCCGTCGATCGGATTCAAGCGAAGCGATAGGACCTTCTTCTCGCCCGCCGCAAGCTCGATCGATTCGGTCTTCGACTCGTGCCCATCAATTCGTGCTTCGAAAGCATGCTTGCCGGGGTCGACGAACACCATGGCCGGTGCGACACCGACCAGCTGCCCCTGCAGTCGCAGCTCTGCGCCCGCTGGAGTCGAGCTGAAATCGAGCGCGCCCACCCTCGTGAGGGCCTTCTCGTAAGCCGCCTTCACCTGGGGGCCGCGACCAGCAACCTCGCCTTCGCCATTCGCCATCGCGAAGTGCAAGTGCTCAGCAGCATCTCGATAGAGCTCCAGCTCCACCTCGCAAACGCCAGCGAGCCCGGCAATCGTCGCGTCCTTCTTCACTGCCCAGGCGCCGAGCGTCTTCACACGGCACTCGCCCCAGTCTCTCCTGGCCATCGCTGCCACGGCTTCGTCGAAGGCTCGCTGGCGCGCGTCCATCACCTCATCGGCCTTGTTGGGCGGCGCATCGGTGCCGCCGGCTTGTGCTCTCGCGTCAGACGCCAGTGAAGCGACGAGGGCCAGCGTGAGCGTGCTGAGCGTGGTGCGGATTGGGAGCTCTCTCGAATTGGTCATCGCGGAGGCCTATCGTTCGGTCTTGGTTCGTGGCGCTGTGTGTGCCGCTGATTGAAGTGTGCTCGCGCTTGGCCGGCTCATCGGTCGAGCTTCACCGACCAGGGAGACGCGCTGGGTTGCGGTCCCGCGGTGCTCGGTGTCGGCGGCGCCGTGGCGCTGGGTTTGGCGCTCGGCTTCGCGCTGGGCGCGGGCCTCGCGGTGGGAGGCGCCGTCGCCACGGGCTCTGCGCTCGCCGTGGGCTCCGCGCTCGCCGCGGGAACTGCGCTCGCCACGGGCTCTGCGCTCGCCGTGGGCTCCGCGCTCGCCGTCGGTTGCCCCGTCACCGCAGGCTGCGCGCTCGCCGCCGGCGCCGTCGTCGTCGGCTGGGCCGTCACCGCCGGCTGCGCGCTCGCGCCGGGCTGCGCACCGGAGGCGCGCTCGCCGCCGCCGAGCAGGTACCACCCGCCTGCGAGCACGAGCAGCGTGCCCGCGAGCGCCGCGATGAACCAGCTCCGGTAGGCGCCCGGGCCGCGCGCTCCGCGCGCCTCGGCGGCCTCGCGCAGCGCCTCGATGGGCAGCGCCGGCTCGACGGCGCCCGGCAGGGGCGAGGGCGGCAGCGGCGCGAGCTCCTGCGCCGGGCCTGCGCCCTCGGCGTCGCCTGCGTATTCGTGGAGGCCCGAGAGATCTTCGAAGCGCGGCCTCGTGGGAATGGCGCTCTGCTGCAATCGGTGCCCGCCCGCACGCGGCACGGTGCGGCGCACAGCGGCCGCCTCGTCGTCGAGCGCCACCGGTGTGCCCTGCAGGGGCGTGACCGCGCCCGGCGGGGGCTCGCCGCCGAGCTCGGCGATGGCGCGCGCGAGGCCAGGATCGGCCTTGGCCTTCGCGGCGAGCTCGGCGAGCTCCTCCGGGGAGCGACCCTTGGCGGCGCGCTCGAGGTCGAGATCGCTGGGTTTGATGTCGCTCTTCATGCTCGACCCCACATACGCAAGAGCAGCCAGCCACCCACGGCGATCGCGAGCGCCGTGAGCAGCACCACGAGCCCCCGGAGCGCCATACCGCGCCTGCGCTCGGCGAGGATCGCGTGCATGTCGGCGTCGCTCTCCGACCAGCGCATCAAGAGCTCCGGCTCGGCGCGCACCCACGCGGGCGCGGTCTCGGCGCGCGCGAGCTTGGGCGCGATGGTGCGCCACTCGTCGAGCGGATCCTCGCCGAGCTCGCGCCAGCCGAGCAGGCGCTGCGGCTTGTACTTGGTCATGAACTCGATGGCCTTGGCGCGCTCGTCGTCGTGGCCGTCGCCGCGCCACCACCAGGGCTGCCCCGGGCCTCGCCCCGCCGCGGCGAGCAGCGCGGCGGCCTGCACCGACTCCTCGGTGCTCACACCACCGAGCCCACGCGGCTGCCCGGGCCAGATCCAGCCTCGCAGATCGGGCTCGGCGAAGCCGCCCGCGGGCAGGATCATGCCGATGACCTCGCCCAGAGCGATGAGCGTCCACACCGGGGCGACCGCGCTGCCCACGACGGGCACGTAGTCGCTGTCGCTCCGGATGGCCTGCTTGCTCGAGGCCATGGCGAGGCCATTGAGGCTGTCGAGGTCTTCGATCACGTAGACGGGCTGCGCGGCGTCGCCGGTGACGAAGTTGTAGCGCGCGTGCTGCGCCGAGATGGTGTCGTGCTCCACGACCAGATCCGCCGCGCCAGCGTCGCGGCCGACGACGCCCGTGTCGCCGAGCACCCAGCGCTGCCCGCGCAGGCGAAAGGGCTCGAGCACGACGAAGCTCGGCTCGGGCAGCACCGTGCAGGGCGCGATGAGGCGCTTGCGATTGGCCGGGTCGGCGACGGGGCTCGGCGGCGCGCTGAGGCCCGGTCCCGCGCCAGCTTGGGGCTGCACGGCGCGGGCGCCGGTGGGCGCGGTAGGCGCGCGCTCGTGGTGCTCACTGCGCACACCCAGGGTGCGGTCGGCGCGCGTGAGGTAGGGGCGCAGCGCGTCGGCCCAGGCGAGCATGGTGGGGTAGCGCTGCTTCGGGTCTTTGTGGAGGGCGCGCAGGATGGCGTCGCTCACGCCGCGAGGCGCGACGCTGGCAGGCAGCGGCAGCGGATCGACGAGCAGCTGCCACGAGGCGGCGAGGTGGCTCGCGCCAGGGTTGTCGCGCAGGCCTTGTGCGAAGGCGTATTCGAAGAGCATCTCGTAGAGCACGTGCGCGAGCGCGTATTGGTCGACGGCGGCGCTCACGCTCGAATGGCGCTTGGGCTGCACCTGCTCGGGCGCCATGTACATGGGCGTGACGACGCTCAGCTCGTCGTGCGCCGTGGAGGCGTTGTGGCGGCTCTTCGCGGCGCCGAAGTCGAGCAGCATCGGGCGCACGCGGCCCTGGCCGAGGCTCTGGAGGAAGATGTTCTCGGGTTTGATGTCGCGGTGCACGACGCCGCCCAGGTGGATGGCGTGCAAGGTCTCGGCGAGCTCGACCACGATGAAGAGGCAGGTCGAGAGATCGAGGTGATCGTTCGACTGCTGGAGCTGCTGGAGCGTGGCGCGCAGCGAATGGCCCGCGAGCTTCTCCATCGCGATGTAGGGCCCGAGGTCGGGGTCGTCGCCGATCTCGTAGACGGGCACGACACCCGGGAGCTGCCGGCAGTCTTGCAGCACGCGCGCCTCGGCCTTGAAGCGCGCGACGAGCGCCGAGCGCGAGAGCGCCTTCTCGAGCAGGATCTTCACCGCGTGCACGGCGCCCGTCGTGCCGTGCTTCGCCTCGAAGACGTAGCTCATGCCGCCCTCGCCGAGGCGCGCGACGATCGTGTAGGGGCCGATCGTGTCGCCGCGGCGGAGGAAGTAGGCCGAGCGCGGGCGCCCGTCGGCGAAGACGCCGAGCTGGGGCGCCGAGCTCGGTGGCGCGACCTGGCCGCGTGCAATGGCGATCGCGGCCGCGGAGGCGGCCTGGGCGTCGGGCGAGACGAGGATGCGCGCCTCTGGCGGTGGCGCGGGCAGCGCCGAGGGCTGGGGCGTGAAGGGCAGCACGGAGGCTGCGGCGCCGGAGCCTGGCTCGAGCGGCATCGTGCCGGCGAGCTTCGCGTTCTTGACGACGACGGGCGAAGGACGCGCACCACCAGGCGCCGCAGGCGCGGGGCCTTGGGGCGCGAGCATCGTGGCCGCGCCCGCGAAGCCGACCGGCACACCCGGACCGAGTGGCGCCGCGTTCGGGCTCATCAGGGTGGGCCGCGCGCCGAGCGGGTGCGCGGCCGAGGCGACCGAGCTCAGCACGGCGCCGAAGTCGGGCACGGGCAGCGTGGGAGGCGCGGCCTGCTCGGCGCCTTCGCCCCAGGGGTTGGCGTTGCGCAGCGTGGGTCGCCCCGGATAGGCGATCTTCACGGTGCCACGCGGGCCTACGCCGAGGTTCGCGCTCATCCGAGGAAGCTCCATGCCACGATCGAACCGAGCGCGAGCAGACCGAGCACGAGCCCGATCGCCACGAAGCTCCAGATGCTGCCCGCGGGCTGTACGGCCGTGCGAGGCACCGAGCCCGCCGCGGCGCTGAGCATCGCGAGGTCGACGTTCGACGCGCGTGAGCCCCGGCCCGAAGCCTCGAGCAGCGCGGGCTCGATCGCCGAGCCTCGCTCGGGCGAGACGCGCCTCACCGGCTGCACGGCGACGGTCGCACGACGTGCGCTCTCGGCGCGCGCGAGCTCGCGGTGGGGAGCGGAGGCTCGCGCGCTGCCCGCGTGCGGCGGCGCTGGCGAGGCCGACTGTGCTGAGGCCGGCAGCGCGAGCGTGGGAGGAGGCGGCGCCTCTGCGGCGCTCGGGTGCGCCGGTGCGTCCGGCAGGCGCTCGGTGCGTCGTGGCGTCGCGCGGTGATGCGCGGCGTGCGCCGCCGCGGAGGGCGCGGGCTGGAGCGGGGCCTGGGGTGCCGTGCTCGCGTGTGCCGCGCCGGGCTGGGCTGCGCTCGGCTGGGCTGCGCTCGGCTGGGCCGCAGGGCTCGCGGCCTGCATCGCCGCGATGGCGAGGATGGCCTTGCGCATGGCCTCGGCGCTCGGGAATCGATCATCGGGCTTCTTGGCGAGCGCGCGGGCGATGAGCGCGTCGAAGGCGGGCGGGAGCCCCGGGAGGAGCGAGCTCGGCTTGGGGGCCTCTTCGAGCACGTGCGCCTGGAAGAGCTGGAGCTGGTCGCCGCTGAAGGGAGGCTTGCCGGTCGCGAGGTGGAAGAGCGCGCAGCCGGTGCTGTAGAGATCGCTGCGCGCGTCGGAGGGTTTGGCGAGCGCCTGCTCGGGCGGCATGTAGAGCGGCGTGCCGAGCGCCACGCCCGTCTTCGTCTTCGGTACGACACCGGAGAGCGCGCCGCCTTCGCCGACGAGCTTCGCGAGGCCGAAGTCGAGGATCTTCACGCTCGGGCGAGCCGGCTCCGGGGAGCCCGGCGCGGCGTCGCAGAGGAAGAGGTTGTCGGGTTTGATGTCGCGGTGGACGATGCCCGCTCGGTGCATGATCTCGAGCCCGCTCAGCACCTGGGCGCCGATATCGAGCACCTCGGCGAGCGGCAGCGGTGCGCGCTGCTTCGCGACGAGCTTGAGCGAGGCGCCGTGCAAGAGCTCGGTGATGAGGAAGGGCCGCCCGCTCGAGGTGAAGCCGAACTCCACGACCTTGACCAGGTTCGGGTGCTCGAGCGAGCGCAAGAGGCGCCCTTCGTGTTGCAGGCGCAGCGTGAGATCCTTCACGACCTCGGGGTCGACCATCTCGGGGTGGTCGTCGCGCAGCACCTTGAGCACGTACTCGCCGCCGAGATAGCGGTCTTTCACGACGCAGACCTCGCCCATGCCGCCGCGCGCGAGCTTGCGCACGAAGTCGTAGCGTGTGTGGGCGAGGTCGGCGTCGAGCGTCATCGGCGGTGGGGTGTCCTGACGAGGGAGTCGCTCGAGGCCTCGGCAGGCGGACACGAATTCGACGCAGCCGCTCGAGATCGACCCGTGTGGGCGAATTCCGGTCCGCCCCCGAGGCCCGCGAGCGACTTGCTCGGTAGCGATGTGCCTGTCGAACGCGCTCTCACCCTCAAGCCTCCCCTCGGCTCGCTCGCAGGCGGTTCGGCCGTCGATCCCCTCGACGGCGCGACCGTTGCGTCCACGACGTTCTACCTCGGATGGTCCAACCATGCGAGAGTACTGCGCGTGTCGGGGGTCCTCGGGAGCTTCGGGCGGTGGAGCGCGTCTGCGTGGGCAGCGGGGCGGCGCGTGGCCGCGAGGGGGCGACGATGAACCGAGACGAGCTCTACGAGATGCTGGCGGAAGACCTCGTGGCCGAGGCGCTCGCCGAGGTCGAGGGCACGCTCAGCGAGCGGGAGAAGAAGGAGCTGTCCGAGCTCTTGGTGGCCGAGATGCTCACGACGCCCGAGGGGCAGCGGCTCTTGCGCGCCCTCGCGCCCGACGCCGAGGTGCAGCAGAGCGCGGAGGTCGCGCGCGGAGAGGCAGGCGAAGGCGAGGCTGGCGGCGCGAGCGACGCTCCGAAGATCGCGTCGGGCGGCGGACCCAAGCGAGGTGGCAGCGCGTGACGCCCCTGTCGGCGGAGCAGCGCAGGCGCGTGGCGGAGCTCACGCCGCTCGCGGAGCGCATGGCGAAGCGCTACGTGCGCGCGAGCTCGGCGCGCAACCTCTCGGACTTGAGGGGCCCGGCGCACGAGGCGCTCGTCGACGCCGTGCTGCGCCACGATCCAGC
Source organism: uncultured Polyangiaceae bacterium (assembly GCA_938004785.1). Lineage (GTDB taxonomy): Bacteria > Myxococcota_A > Polyangia > Polyangiales > Polyangiaceae > CALKVW01. Next base: position 21,020 of record CALKVW010000130.1, on the reverse strand, counting down.
GCGTGGCCCGCTCGAGCCCTGGGTGATCTTGCGGGTGCGTGGCGCTTTGCTCGACGCGCTGCGCGGGCAGGCGCGGCTGCGGCGCAGGGAGCTGCTCGTGCTCGGTGCGGCCTTCGCCGCGGGCGACGGGCTCGGTGCCGACGAGGCTGACGGCGCCGTCAGTCTCGCGGCGTTCTTCGAGGCGCCCTCGCCGCGCGAGCAGGCGCTCGCGGCGCTGCGTGCGCGCGTCGCCGACGTGGTGCTGCGCGTCGCCGCTGCGCAGGGCGGTGACGAGCCCTCGACCGAGGAGTCGCTCGCGGATCGCGAGCTCGCCGAGCGGCGGGCGGCGGCGCTGCGGCGTGAGCTCGAGCGTCTCGACGACGAAGACCGACGCGTGGCGCAGGCGATCTACTTCGAGGGGCGCTCGAGCGCAGAGGTCGCGTCGAGCCTCGGCTGTACGGAGCGACACCTGCGCAGGATCCACCACCGCTTGCGAGAGCGCCTCGGCGCGCGGCTCGAGCGAGAGCTCGCGGTCTGAGCGGGCTCCTTCGGTGCACGCCAACTGGTCGAGACGCGGTCGCTCGACTAGACGATCCCGCGTGAACGACGAGCCGAAGGTCAAGCCCGCCGATGCGCAGCCCGAGGCGCCGCCGATCGGTCCCGATCGCACGCCCTACGATCTCATCGGTGGTCGCGAGGCGGTGCTCGCGCTCGCGGAGCGCTTCTACGACGCGATGGAGGAGCACGAGCCCGCGCTCACGGCGATCCACGAGTGCGATCCGCCGGGCAAGGTATCGCGCCGCTCGCGCGATCGCTTCGGGCTCTTTCTCGTGGGGTGGCTCGGTGGTCCGCAGGACTACATGGCGCAGCATGGTCATCCGAGGCTGCGCATGCGCCACGGGCGTGTGACCGTCGACGTCGCGATGCGCGACGCGTGGCTGCGCGCGATGCAGCGCGCGCTCGACGCGTGCGAGGTGCGCGGCGAGCTGCGCGACTACCTCGACGCGCGCTTCGCCGAGGTGGCCGACTTTCTGCGAAACGTGCGCGAGTGAGCGGAGCTCGCTAGACCGACGGCGCGGGGGTACATGGCGGCGATGTCCCCAGGCGCTGACGGTGGCGCGGGTTGCGGGCGCGGCCGCGAGACCGACGGCGCGGCCGGCCCGCGGCTCAGCGAGCGACGAGCGCCTCCAGCGTGGGCAGGTAGGCCGAGCGAGGGTTGCGCGCGCGGAAGGCGTCGAGCTCGGCGCGCGCCTCGGTGGTGCGGCCGAGCGCGGCGAGGGCCTGGATGCGCAGGGCGCTGCGCTCCTGGCCGAGCTGCGACGAGGGGAAGCGGCGCGCGTGCTCTTCGGCGAGGGAGAGCGCGCGCGCCGGTGAGCTCGAGAGCGCCGCGCGGGCCTCAGTGAGCAGCGCGAGCTCGGCGCGAGGGTCGGCGGGCTCGTTCGACGCCGACGCGGTCGCGGATGCGATCGCCGACGCGGTCGTCGACGCCGCGGGGGCGGCTCGCGCCGCGCTCGATATCGCCTGGGGCGCCGACACGGAAGCGCTCGCCGTCGCCGTGCCCACCGTATCGGCGTTTGCGGCGTCGTCGTGCACCGGAGCGCTCGTGGGCGCCGACGCACCCACGCTACCGTCCGTCGACGTGCTTTCTGCGACGAGCACGTTCGCCGACGGCGCCGCCAGCTGCGGTGCGTCGCTCGAGCGCAGCACCCACACGGTCGCGCTCGCCCCCACCGCAGCGACGGCGAGCGCCGCACCGAGCTTGCCCGCACCCGTGGCGAGCCACGCGCCACCGGCCTTCGCGCCCGCAGTCGCTCCGCCATCGGCCGCGCCGCCACCACCACCGATCGCGCCACGGCCATCGTCGCCGCCGCCGCCGTCGCCACCGCCGTCGTCGCCGCCGCCTACCTCGCGCAGCACGCTCTCGAGCATCGCGTCCACGCGCGCGTCGTCGGGCAGGTCGCGCGTCGCGGCGCGCAGGAGCTCGCCGAGCGCGTCGTCGGTGTCGTCGATGAGCCGCGCAGGTTCGTCGTGCTCGCTCACGCGGGCCTCCCTTCGTCGGTACCGAGGGCCGCGCGCAGCTGCTTTCGCGCGGCGTCGAGGCGCGCGTGCACGGTCGAGAGCGCCGTCTCGGTCGCGGCGGCGATCTCGGCGAGCGAGAGCCCCTCGATCTCGTAGAGCACGAAGGCCGCGCGCTTGGGCTCGTCGAGCCCCGCGAGGGCCTCGTCGAGGCGGGCGATCTTGCGCCTGCGGTCGCTCGCAGACTCGGGGCTCGGCGTGGAGTCGCGCGGGCGCTCGGGTAGCTCGCCGGTCGCGGCCTCGTGGCGCTTGTGGGAGAGCTCTCGGTGATCGGCGGCCTTCCTGCGCGCGATGCCGTAGATCCACGCGCGCAGGCTCGCGCGGCCGTCGTATTCGTGGAGCTTGCGGTGCACGATCACGAAGACCTCCTGCGTGACGTCGTCGGCGTCGGCGGCGGAGACGCCGAGGCGGCGCAGAAAGCGCCACACGCAGGGCGCGTGCTCGCGAAAGACCTGCTCGAAGCGGAGCGGGGGAGGCGAAGGAGCGGCGGCGAGGCTCAAGGCGAGCACGCCTCCCTGTTGGGCGAGGGCCCAGGCGATTCCGATCGCCCGGCGTCGAATTGCCGCCCCTGACTCGCACCCCACCTCACGGGAAGCCGAGCTCCACGCCGAGCTCGAGGGCGCCGTTCACCAGCGAGGGGCGGAAGAGCTCCGCTCGCGCCCCGGCCTCGTCGACCGTGGCGAAGCCCTCGCGCAGGGGCCGCACCGCCACGCTGCCTGCCGCGTAGAGCCCGAGCGGCGCGGCCACACGCAGGCCGAGCCGGCCGCGCAGGCCCACGCCGAACTGCACCCGGAGGCCCTCCTCGGCGTCGTCGACCGCCGCGCCCTCGGCCGAGAGCAGCCCGAGCTCGCCGCCCAGGCAGGCGCGCGCGCCGAGCGTCTCGCCCACGTGCGACAGCGGGCAGACGTAGCCCTCGCCACGCATCGTGAAGAGGCTCGCCTCGAGCCCGGCCGGGCTCTCGGTCGATTGCGGCAGGTACACCGAGAGCACCGACTCCATGGGCACGAACCAAGGCGGCTCGAGGCTCGCCGAGAGCACGAGGCCGGGCGCCACGCTCGGCAGGAGCCCGAAGCCAAAAGTGGCACCGAGTGCCAGATCACCTCGCCAGGGCGTAGGCGCGGGCGGAGGCGCGGAGATGGGCGCGGGTTCGGGCGCGGAGTCGAGGATCGGGCTCGCAGGTGGCGGAGCGACGGGCGGAGGCGGAGGCGCGCCGAGCGCGCCCTCGGGATCGACCATCAATGCAATGGCGAGCCTGAGCGGCTCGTCGAGCGCGCGGCAGTCGTCGGCGAGCGTGTCGAGGTCGCGCCTGCCGAGGCTCCGCCCGCCGGCGTCGGCGACCTCGAGACTCGCGCGGAAGCCTCCCTCGCTGCGCGGCGCCACACGACCCTCGATCGACAGCTCCGCCTCCGCCGCCGAGACGAAGGCCTTCTTGCCGAGCAGCGCCTCGACCGCGCGCGCCAGCTCGCCCGCGCCGATGCAGCCCTCGGCGCCCTCGAGGCGCGTCCAGCCCAGGCTCGCGGGGCGCGGCGTCGACGCGGGCTCGGCGCGCGCCATCGGGGCGATGGCGCCGAGCAGCGCACATGCGGAGGCCGCGCCCACGATCGCGGCGCCCGGGGCGCGCGCGCTCGCGCGCATCGGCCACCGAGGCCGCAGGCTCACTCGCAGGGCGTACCCCAGATCGCCTGGCCTGCGCCCGAGCCGAGGTGCTTGGTCACGACCACCAGCTTGCAGCGCTCGTCCCAGTCGACGTAGCGCCACGCCGCCATGGGCACCTCGCCCTCGGAGGCCGGTTTGCCCAGGGACTTCTCGAGCTGCTTCACGACGCCGTCGAAGGCTTTGCCCGCCGTCTTCTCGAGCATGAACGAGAGCCCTCCCTGGCGGTCGTCGTCCTCCTCACCGAGCGCAACGAGCGCCTCGCGCAGCTTCTTCTCGGTCGCTTGGACCTTCTTGCACTCCGGCGCGGTGTACACCGAGGGATCGAAGACCGCGGCGCCGCTCGGCAGTCGAAGCACGTCGAGCGTCTGGCAGCTGAAGGTCGAGCCCAGCGGCTTCACGTCGTAGCGGAACTCCACGCGCTTCACCGTGCCCTGTACGGCGGGTGGACCGAGGTCCTTCGTCACGGCGGCGATGTCGGGGAAGGGGGTCTCCCCGCCGTCGAGCGAAGGCTTGCTCTCGAGCTGCTCTCTGGTGAGGAGGCCCGCCGTGGACGCGGAAGGAGGCCCTGGGGCAGCAGCGTCGGGCTCGGCCGAGGAGGCGTCGGCGGCTTCGGTGGCTCCTGCGTCGACCGGAGCGCTCGGCTCCGGCGTGGGGGTCTGCACGTCGGGGCTGGGAGGCGCTCCACAAGCTGCGAGCAGGCTGAGCAGCGCCACGGTCGAGGTCGCTCGGTGCATGCGGGGCATGCTCGACCAGCGGCGGCGGGTCGACAAGCTCTCGCCGCGGTCTGCGCGCCGAGGCTGCTCAGCGCTCCCACAGCGCGCCGAGCTCGAGCGGCACCGCCTCGAAGGGCGGGGCCTCGACGACCGCGTCGCCTCGGTGGCTCGCGACGACGACGTAGCCGCGCTCGCTACCGCGCAGCACCTCGAGCGTGCAGGCCTCGGGGGCTGGGTCGACGAGCCACAGGTGCTCGACGCGCTCGCGCAGATAGATGTCGCGTTTGTCGGTGAGGTCGACGGCGCGCGTCGTGGGCGAGAGCACCTCGCAGACCCAGTCGGGCGCGAGGGTGAAGTAGGCCTCGTCGGGCAGCTCGGGCAGGCGCTCTCGACGCCAGCCCGCGAGGTCGGGCACGAGCACGTCGCGCCCGAGGTGCAGCTCGGGCTCGTCGAGCAGGATCCAGCCTCCGGGTCCCGGGTGCCCTCGATCGAAGGCTGGTCCCAACGACACGCCAAGCCGACTCGCGGCGCGCGCGTGGCGGATGCGCGGCCTGGGGAAGGCGTGCAGCACGCCGTAGAGGATCTCGCCGACCACGTGGCGAGGCAGCGCCTCGAGCTCGGCGTAGGTCGCTTCGCGGCGTGCGGGGTCTCCCGGCATGACCGGAAGTGTAGCGCAGACCCCGCAGGTCGCGCCGCGTCGGGGGTCGATGGCGGCGCCACGGTGAGAGGAGTACAGCCTGCGCCATGACCACCCTCGCGGATCTGCCGCGTGTGCCCGACGTCGGTTGGCTCGGCTCCTTCGGGCTGAGCACGAAGGAGCGGCTCGACTTCCAGCGCGATCTCGCCCGGAGGAGCACGCCGCTCGTGCGTGGGCGCATCCTGCAGATGCCGCTGGTCTTGCCGTGTACGCCCGAGGCTTCGCACGAGGTGCTCGTCACGAAGGCGAAAAGCTTCGAGAAGTCGCCGGGCATCCGTGTGCTCTTCAGCGAGCTCGCGGGCCAGGGGCTGTTCACCAGCGAGGGTGCGCTGTGGAAGCGCCAGCGCAAGCTCATGTCGCCGATCTTCCAGCCCGCGCCGCTCGTGCAGTACGCCGAGACGATGCGCGTCGTCGCGGAGCGCGCGGCCGACGGCATGCAGCCCGGGCAGACGATCGATCTCGCCCACGAGACGACCCGCATCGCCATGAGCGTCGTCGGCAAGGCGCTCTTCGACACCGACACCTTCGACGAGGCCGACGCGCTCGGCGCAGCGCTCACGACCTGCCTCTCTTGGGTGAACCAGAACCTCGCGAGCCCCATGCTCGTGGCGCACGTGCTCGCGATGGATCTCACGGGCGCGCTCGCCCTGCGCACGCGCGGTGGCCTACGCGCGACCTTCGAGCGCTGGCGCGAGGAGCTCACGCGACCCTTCATGCTGCCGGGCATGCGTGATCCCGAGCTGCGCGCGGCCGTGAGGCTGCTCGACGAGCGCGTGCAGGCGATGATCGACGAGCGCAGGCGTCAGGGCCTCTCGCGCCAGGATCTGCTCACGCGCCTGCTCACCGCGCAGGACCCGGAGGACGGCGGCGCGCCCATGAGCGACAAGCAGGTGCGCGACGAGGCGGTCACGCTGTTCGTGGCCGGGCACGAGACGACCGCGACCTCGCTTGCCTGGTGCTTCTATCTGCTCGGGCGCCACCCGGAGGCGCTCGCGCGCGCGCAGGCCGAGGCCGACGCCTTCACCGACGCGCCGCTCGAGGCGTGGGAGCCCGCGAAGCTCGACTACTGCGGGCGCGTCTTCCGTGAGGCGATGCGCCTCTACCCACCGGTGATGATGTTCCCGAGGCGCACGCTGGAGCCGGTCGAGATCGCCGGCTGTGAGCTGCCTGCCCGCACGCTCGTCTTCGTCAGCGCCTACGCCCAGCACCGCCGCGAGGAGGTCTTCGAGGATCCGGATCGCTTCGACCCGGACCGCTTCTCGCCGGAGCGCGAGGCCTCGCGGCCCAAGGGCTCCTACATCCCCTTCGGGCTCGGTCCGCGCTTCTGCATCGGCTCGCACTTCGCCTTGATAGAAGGCCCGATCGTGCTCGCGACGCTGCTCAGGCGCTTCCGCTTCGAGGTCGACCCCGAGCGCAGGATCGACCCGGACGACTTCGCGACGCTGCGCCCGCGCGGCGGTGTGCCCGCCGTGGTGCGCGCGAGGAGCTGAGCTCGCTCGATGCGGGTGCGCGCGCCGCCCTCGGGGTGGGCTCACCAGCGCTCGATGCGGTAGCCGCGCTCGAGCGCGACCCGGCGCAGACGCAGGTCGGGGTTCACGCAGACCGCGGTGCCCACGCGCTCGAGCAGCGGGAGATCGGTGATGCTGTCCGAGTAGAAGTAGGCCTCGCCGAGCTCGAAGCCCTGCTCGCGCGCGAGGGCCTCGGCGCAGTCGACCTTGCCGGCGCCGTAGCAGAAGGGCGGCACGAGCTCGCCGGTGAAGCGGCCGTCCTGGACTTCGAGGCGGTTGCACAGCACGTGCTCGATGCCGAGCTCGGCGGCGAGCGGATCCGCGGCGTAGGGCGTGGCGCTCGTCACGATGGCGACGAGGTCACCGCGCGCGTGGTGCCTCGCGACGGCGCGGCGCCCGGCCTCGGCGATGTGCGGCACGACGTACTCGCCGTACCACTCCTCGCTGCGGCGACGCATCTCGCGCTCCTCCATGCCGGCGTACTTCGAGAGCACCTTGCCGACGATCTTCGGGGCGTCGAGCACGCCGAGGCCGTACTGCAGGAGCCACCAGGCGACCTTCACCGCGTCGGCGCGTGTGGCCGCGCCGATGCGCCGCTCGTAGCGCGTGTAGAGCGTGGCGGTGTCGGTGCGCACGAGGGTGCGATCGAGATCGAAGAGAGCTGCGCGGCGGGGGCTTCGCATCGTCGGCTCGGAGGTGTAGCCGCCTAACCGAGGCTCGGCACGCTTGGCAAGCTGCGCGTCGCAGGATCGCGCCGACCGCCGTGCTGCGCCGATCCGCACACACTCGCGCCGCAGCGACGCCCTCGACAGCGCCGGAGCTTTCGCGGATTCTTCTCCTCTCGTGCGCGCTCATCAGCTCACCCGGCTCGTCGTGGGAGCCTCCGTGGCCTACGTCGCGCTCTCGGCGATCGTCGGCGCGAGCTACCGCGCGCTGCTCTTCCCCGCGCCTCGCGCCGTCATCGAGCCGGCGCTGTCGGGCGCCGAGCTCTACCGGATCCCGTCCGAGCACGGTGAGGTCGTCGCGCTCCACGCGAGCGCGAAGCCCGGCGAGCCCACGATCGTGTTCTTCCACGGCAACGGCGAAGACCTCGCCGACACCGTGTTGCTCGGGCGTGAGCTCTTCGACGCGGGAGTGGGCTTCTGCGCGGTCGAGTATCCGGGCTACGGGCTCTCCCGCGCGCAGAAGGCGAGCGAGCCCGCGCTCTACGCGGCCGCCGAGGTCGCGCTCGCGGAGCTCGAGCGCCGAGGGGTGCGCGCCGAGAGCGTCGTGCTCGTGGGGCAGTCGCTCGGCTCGGGCGTCGCGACCGAGCTCGCCGCGCGAGGTCACGGCGCGGGGCTCGTGCTGATCGCGCCCTTCACGTCGATCCCCGCGGTCGCGCGCCGCTTCGCGCCTTTCCTCCCGCTCGATCTCCTGCTGCGCGATCGCTTCGACAACCTCGCCAAGGCTCCGCGCGTCGTCGTACCCACGCTCGTCGTGCACGGCGACCGTGACGAGGTCGTGCCCTTCGAGATGGGGCGCGCGCTCTCGGAGCACTTTCCCAACGCGGAGCTCCACGCGGTCGGAGGCGCCGGCCACAACGACCTCTACGTCAAGGACGCGGGGCTCGTGCGCAAGCTCTCGAGCTTCGCACGGGCGTCCGTCGCGGAACGTGCCAAGCTCGACCCGCCGCGCGCCCGCGAGCCCGCCGAGCCGAACGAAGCCACGCACCACATGGGCTCCTCGAAGGCGCCCGGAGCATCCACGCGTCACGGGACGAACTGATCATGGGAAGAGCTCAAGGCACCCGGGGGGGTAAGACGACGAGCCGAGCGAAGCCTCGGGCCGTCGATCGCACGCCCTCGAGGGTGCGCGTGAGCGCCCGGTCGCTCGCCGACGCGAAGCTCGTGCTCAAATCGGAGCCCGCGGCCGCCTTGGTGGGCAAGGGAGGTCTCGCGTCGAAGAACGCCAAGAAGCGAGCGAAGCCTGCGGAGCTCTCGCCCGAGCCCTTCCCGCTCATCCCGGTGCGCACGGCGGTCACGCCGCGGCCCGAGCAGCTGAGCGCGCCCACGGTCTCCATCGAGAACGTCGACTGGGAAGACGACGACGAGGCGCCGCCGTCGCCGCTGCTCGGCTGGCCGCACGCGCAGCGCAAGCTCTCGCTGCTGCTCGCCGAGCTGGGTGCGGGCGCCGCCGAGGGGCGCTTCGACCTTCGCGAGGGCCGCTTCGTATGGCACGACGCCGATGGTCTCGTGCTCGCCGAGGCCCGCGCGCAGCTGCTCGCGTGCTTCGTGCGCGCCTCGTCGGAGCTCGTGATGGCCTGGTCCGACCCGGTGCTGCGCTCGAGCAGCGTCGCGCGGCTCGACGAGTACGGCGACGTGCTCGAGGTCGACGAGGCGCAGGCGCGCGAGATCGTGCTCGCCGCGGCCGACACCTCGGGCGCGCAGCTCGTGCACGCCGTCGAGGCGCCGCACCTCGTGCACTTCGTCGCGTTGCGCGCGCTGCGCGCGGCCTCGGGCCCGCTCCCGGTCACGCCGGGCGTGCCGGTGGGCCTCGTCTTGCGCGGCCTCGGCGACATGCACCGCGCCGTGAGCCGGCGCGAAGACCCGACCGACGTGCTGCGCGCGCGCTTCGTGGCGCTCGCCAAGTCGCTGCAGCAGCACGCCGACGACACCTACCGGGGCTCCGAGTGGGTCGGCCGCCTCTCGCGCGCGAGCCGCGTGATCTACCAGCTCGCGGGGCGCCTCGTGCCGCCGACCTTCACCGCGATCGCCGCCGGTCTGCCGGCCGACGAGTGGCTCGATCGGCGCGTCGCGATCGAGATCGCCGACGGCCTCAAGCTGCTCGAAGACGAGTGGAGCGCCTTCGCCTGAGGCGTCGCTGGGCCGTCGGGGTGCGCCGCGCGCGCGGTCCCTCGCGGCGCCTCGCGTATGGGCCGGCACGCGCTACCATCGCCGCCCCGGCCTCCGGAGCCCGTGCATGCTGAAGATCGCCCTGCCCAACAAAGGTCGCCTGTTCGACGACGTGCGCGCCGTGCTGAGCGACGCTGGCCTCGAGGTGAGGAGCGCGAGTGAACGCGCCCTCGTGGCGACGCTCGGCGACGAGTTCGGCGCGCTCTTCGTGCGCGCGCAGGACATCCCGGCCTTCGTGGCCGACGGCGCCGCCGACGCGGGCATCACGGGCTGGGACTGCGTCGCCGAGTCGGGCCGCGAGCTCGACGATCTGCTCGATCTGGGCTTCGGCAAGTGCCGTGTGGTCGTCGCCGCGCGCGCGACGCCCGAGCTGTTGCGCACGAGCGCCCTGCCGAGCGGTACGCGCGTCGCCACGTCCTTCCCGAGGCTCACGCGTCGCTTCTTCTCGGGCCTCGGGCGCGACGTGCACGTCGTCGAGGTGAGCGGCGCCGCAGAGGTCGCGCCTCACCTCGGCATCGCCGACGTGATCGTCGATCTGGTGTCGACGGGCTCCACGCTCAAGGTGAACGGCCTCGTCGAGCTCGACACGATCGTGAAGTCGAGCGCGCGCCTCGTGTCGAGGCCGAGGGCCTCCCTGGCGCCCGAGGTCGCCGAAGAGCTCGACGAGCTCGCGCTCGCGCTCGCGTCGGTGGTGCGCGCGCGAGGTCAGCGCTACCTCATGGCCAACGTGCCGCGCGCCGAGCTCGCGCGCGTGCGCGACGTGCTGCCCGGGCTCAACGGCCCCACGGTGGTCGACGTCGCCGACGACGCTCGGCTCGGCGGGGCGCAGGCGCCCGGCACGAGCGCCTTCGTCGCCGTGCACGCCGTCGTGCCGCAGGCGAGCGTGTACCGCACGATCGCCAAGCTCAAGGGGCTCGGCTGTCAGGGCATCCTCGTCACGCGCATCGAGAGGCTGCAGCCTTGAGCCTCGCGCCGCGCTACCGAGGGCAGCTCGCCGAGCTGTCGCGCGAGGCGCGCGCCGAGCTCGTCGAGCGCGCTCGCGCGGAGGCCGATCCGGCGATCGAGGAGCGCGTGCGCGGCATCCTCGCGCGCGTGCGCCGCGAACGCGACGCCGCGCTGCTGGCGCTGACGAAGGAGCTCGACCGCGTCGACGCGCCCGCCATCGTCGTGCCTCGCGAGGCCTGTGAGCGCGCGCTCTCGGCGCTCGATCCGGCCGTGCGCCGAGGCCTCGAGCATGCGACCGAGAACCTCGAGCGCGTCCACCGGGCCTTCCTACCGCAGGCCGTCGAGGTCGAGAGCGAGCCGGGGGTCGTGGTCGGCCGCAGGCCCGACGCGCTCGCCGCGGTCGGCGTGTACGCGCCCGGGGGGCGCGCGGCCTATCCGAGCAGCGTGCTCATGGGTGTCGTGCCGGCGCGTGTCGCGGGCGTGCGCGACGTGGTCGTGACCTCACCGCCCGGGCCGGGCGGGCTGCCTTCGCCCGTCGTGCTCGCCGCCGCCGCGATCTCGGGTGCGTCGAGGGTGCTCGCGCTCGGGGGCGCGCAGGCGATCGGCGCGCTGGCCTACGGCACCGAGAGCGTGCCCAAGGTCGATCGCATCGTCGGCCCCGGCAACGCCTACGTCGCCGAGGCGAAGCGCCAGGTCGCCGGCGTGGTCGGCATCGACGCTCCGGCCGGGCCCAGCGAGATCCTCGTCATCGCCGATCGCGAGGCCGACCCAGCGCGCATCGCACACGAGCTCGTCGCGCAGGCCGAGCACGACCCCGAGGCGAGCTGCGTGGCGCTCTGCGAGGGCGAGGCCCTCACCGCGCGTGTGCTCGCCGAGCTCGCGCGCATCGAGCCCGAGCGGCGGGAGATCGTCGAGGCCTCGCTCTCGTCGCGCGGTGCGGTGCTCTCCATCGACGACTTCGCCGAGGCCTACGCCTTCGCCGAGGCCTACGCCGCAGAGCACCTCATGCTCGCGGTGCGCGACCCCGAGGCGGCGCTCGCGCAGGTCCGCCACGCAGGCACGGTCTTCCTCGGCGAGGCCGCGAGCGTGGCCTTCGGCGACTACCTCACGGGCGCCAACCACGTGCTGCCCACCGCGGGCGCCGCGCGCAGCTACTCCGGGCTGTCGACGCTCGACTTCATCCGCTGGACGACCTGGCAGCGTGTGTCGCCCGCGGCCGCGCGTGCGATGGAGCGCGACGTGGTCGCGCTCGCCGAGAGCGAGGGCCTCCACGCGCACGCCGAGGCCGCACGCTCCGCGGCGGCGCTCGGGAGAGGCTCGTGAGCCGCAGGCCGCCGAGCGAGCTCGGGCGCGCCTCGGTGCGCGCGATCGAGCTCTACCGCTCCAACCGGAGCCAGGTCGCGCTCGATCTCAGCGACAACACCAACCTGCGTGGCACGCCGCCCTCCGCGGTCCTCGCCGCGCGCGCGGCCGACGGACCGAGCGTCTACGCCCGCTACCCGAGCCACTACGGCGACGCGCTCAAGCGCGCCGCCGCGCTGCGTTTCGGCCTCGAGCCGGAGGAGGTCGTCACCGGCTGCGGCAGCGACGACGTCATCGAGTGCGCGATCCGCGCCTTCGCCGAGCCCGGCGATACGCTCTCGATGCTCTGGCCGAGCTTCGCGATGCTGCCCTACTTCGCGAAGACCAACGGCCTCGTGCCGCGCTTCGTCGAGCTCGCGGGCCCCGAGCGCGGCTACGACCTCGACGTCGACGCCTTGCTCGAGGGCGAGCCCCGCATCACATATCTTTGTTCCCCAAACAATCCTACGGGCACGCTCGTGCCGCGCGCGTCGATCGAGCGCGTGCTCGCGGAGGCGCCCGGGCTCGTGATCCTCGACGAGGCCTACGCCGAGTTCGGGGGCCCGAGCTACGTGGATCGCGTGCGCGAGTCCGGCAGGCTGCTCGTGGTGCGCACCCTGTCGAAGGCCTACGGGCTCGCGGGCGCGCGCGCGGGCTACGCGCTCGGTGCGCGCGGCCTGGTCGACACGATCGAGAAGGCGCGTGGGCCCTACAAGCTCTCCGGTCTCGCCGAGCGCATGGGCGCGGCGGCGCTCGAGCGCGACGGCGCCTGGGTGGCGAGCTACGTCGCCGAGGTGCGTGAGGCGCGCGAGAGGCTCGCCGCGTGGCTCCGCGAGCGTGGGCATGCGCCGCTGCCTTCGGAGGCGAACTTCTTCTTCGTGCGCATCGACGACGCGGCCGGGCGCGCGGCGTGGCTCAGGGAGCGTGGGCTCGGCGTGCGCCCCTTCACGGCGCTGCCCGGGCTGGGCGACGGGCTGCGCATCTCGATCGGGCCGTGGAGCGTGCTCGAGCCCGCGCTCGCGCTGCTCGAGGCCGGCCTCGGCAGCGCCGAGCAGCGGGCCGCGTGGGGCGGCGCCTCGCTCGGCGCAGGAGAGGGGAGCGCCTCGTGAGGGTCGCCTTGCTCGATCTCGGCGTCGGCAACCTGCACTCGCTCGAGAAGGCGCTCGCGCTCGCGCTGCCCGAGGCCACGCTCTACGTCGACACCGACCCGGCCCAGGCGCTCGCGCACGCGGATCTGCTGGTGTTCCCCGGTGTGGGCGCCTTCAGCGGTGCGGCCGAGCGCCTCGCGCCGCACCGCCAAGAGCTGCGACGTGCGCTCTCCGCTGGCCTACCCGCGCTCGGCGTCTGTCTCGGCATGCAGCTCTTCTTCGACGCGAGCGACGAGGGCCCGGGCGAGGGGCTCGGCCTCATCCCTGGGCGCGTCGAGCGCCTCGCTTCGCCTCGCCTGCCGCACATGGGCTGGACGCCGCTCGAGCCCGCGGCCTCGGCGCCGCCGCTGCCTTGGCCGGAGGCCGTGTACTACGCGCACTCCTTCGGCTGCAGGCCGGTCGACGAGCGCGTCGTGCTCGCGTGGTCGAGCATCGAAGGGCAGGGCGGCGCGCGCGAGCGCTTCGCGGCGATCGTCCGCCACGAGAACACCATCGGCTGTCAGTTCCACCCGGAGAAGAGCTCGCAGCAGGGCCTCGCGCTGCTCGGCGCGCTCGCGCGCGAGGTGCTGCGATGATGCTCCTGCCCGCCATCGATCTACGCGAGGGCGCCTGCGTGCAGCTCGTCGGGGGTGACTACGCCGACGAGCGGGTGCGCCTGCCCGACCCGGTCGCGCAAGCGCGCGCCTTCGTCGCGATGGGCGCCGAGCGCCTGCACGTGGTCGATCTCGACGCGGCGACCGGCAGGGGCGACAACGCCGAGCTCGTCGCGCGCATCGCCCGTGATGCCGGCGTACCCGTGCAAGCCGGCGGCGGCGTGCGCACGGTCGAGCGCGCGCTCGGCCTGGTCGCGGCCGGCGTCGATCGCGTCGTCGTGGGCACACGCGCCGTCGAGGATCGCAGCTTCCTCGAGCAGGTCGCGGCCGAGCTGCCCGAGCGCGTGATCGTCGCGCTCGACGTGCGCGGCACCGAGGTGCTCGTGCGCGGCTGGCAGGGCGGCTCGGGCAAGAGCGTCTTCGAGCTCGCCTCGGAGCTCGACGCGCTGCCGCTCGCGGGGCTGCTCGTCACGGCGGTGCACCTCGAGGGCAAGCTCGAGGGCGTCGACGCCGAGCTCTACCGCGCGCTCGTGCCACGCACGCGGCACGCGGTCATGGCCTCGGGCGGCGTCACCACGATCGACGATCTGCGCCTCCTGCGCGAGCTGGGCTGCGCGGCGGCCGTGGCGGGCATGGCGCTCTACACCGGCAAGATCGATCTCGGAGCGGCGCTGGAGGAGCTGGGTTCATGAAGCGAGTCGTGCGCGAGACGAAGGAGTCGAGGGTCGAGATCCGCATCGCGCGCGCCGCAGTGGCCGGCGCGGAGATCCACGTCGCGACGGGCAAACCCTTCTTCGACCACATGCTCACGACCTTCGCGCGCTACGCGGGCCTCTCGCTGCGCCTCGAGGCCACGGGCGACCTCACCCACCACCTGATGGAAGACGTCGCGCTCACGCTCGGCCGCGCGGTGCGCGAGATCACGCCGCCGACGGCGGCTCGCTACGGCGAGCGCAGCATCCCCATGGACGACGCGCTCGTCGCAGCGGCGATCGACGTCGGCGGTCGGGCGTACTTCGTCGGCGAGCTGCCGAGCAAGCTCTACACGCACGTCTTCCGCTCCTTCGCCGACGCGCTCGGCGCGGCGCTGCACCTCAGGGTGCTCGCCGGCAGCGATCGCCACCACATCCTCGAGGCGGCCTTCAAGGCCACCGGGCTCGCGCTGCGTCAGGCGATGGAAGAGTCGGGCGCGGTGTTCAGCACCAAGGGCTCGATCGCGTGGACGATCGAAGACGCGGACGAGGTCGAGACGTGACCGCGGCGCTCAGGCGCGTGGTCGTGTGTCTCGACGTCGACCGCGGCCGCGTGAAGAAGGGCGTGCGCTTCGAAGCCCTGCGCGACGTAGGTGACCCGGTCGAGCTCGCGCAGCGCTACGAACGTGCCGGCGCCGACGAGATCGTCTTCCTCGACGTCTCGGCCTCGGCCGAGGGGCGCTCGACCATGCTCGACGTGGCGAGGCGCACCGCGGAGGTGCTCTTCGTGCCGCTCACGCTCGGTGGAGGCATCGCGAGCGTCGACGACGTGGAGCGCGCGCTGCGCGCGGGCGCCGACAAGGTGGGCATCAACTCCGCGGCGGTGCGCGATCCGGCGCTGCTCGGGGCGGCGAGCGCGCGCTTCGGCGCGCAGTGCGTGGTGCTCAGCATCGACGCGAAGCGCGAGGCTCCGAGCGAGGCGATCCCCTCGGGCTACCGCGTCGTCACGCACGGCGGGCGCACGCCGACCGAGCTCGACGCCGTCGCCTGGGCCGTCGAGGGCGTGCGCCGAGGCGCCGGAGAGATCCTGCTCACGAGCATCGATCGCGACGGCGCACGCACGGGCTACGAGCTCGCGCTCACGCGCGCCGTCGCCGACGCGGTCGGTGTGCCGGTCGTCGCCTCGGGCGGCGCGGGCGAGCCCGCTCACCTCGCGCCGGCGATCCTCGAGGGGCACGCCGACGCCGCGCTCGTCGCCGGCATCGTGCACGACGGCCTCTACACCGTCGCCGATCTGAAGCGCGCGCTCGCCGAGGCGGGTGTGCCCGTGCGGAGGACTCCATGACCAAGCTGCTCGAAGCTTCGCTCGAGCTCGCCCAGCTCACCGGCCGGGTCGCGCTCGAGCACTACCGACGCAACGTGCGCGAGCGCCACCTGCTCGTCGAGCGCAAGGGCGACGGCTCTCCCGTGTCCGTCGCCGACCGCGCTGCCGAGGAGGCCGCGCGCGCCTGGCTCGCGCAGCGCTTCCCCGACGACGGCATCCTCGGCGAGGAGCTCGGCGCCTCGAAGCCCGACGCGAAGCGCGTCTGGTGCATCGATCCGATCGACGGCACGAAGAGCTTCCTCGCGGGCGCGCCGCTCTGGGGCTCGCTCGTCGCGGTCGTCGAAGGGCGCGAGGTGCTCGCGGGCGCCGCGGTGTTCCCCGTGACCGACGAGGCGATCGCCGCCGCCGTCGGTGAGGGGCTCACGGTGATCGGCGCGAAGGCCGGGGTCTCGGAGGTCGCGGCGCTCGCCGAGGCGACCGTGCTCACGACCGACGAGCGCTTCGCCGACGCACCCGCCTGCGTGCCCGGCTGGCGCGCGCTCGCCCAGGCCTCGCGCATCGCGCGCACCTGGGGCGACTGCTACGGCTACTGGCTGGTCGCCACCGGCCGGGCCGAGCTGATGACCGACGGCACGCTCTCGCCTTGGGACGCGGCGTGCTGGATCCCGATCATCGAAGAAGCGGGCGGCGTGTTCACCGACTGGCGCGGCGAGCGCACGGCCTTCGGCCTGGGAGGCATCGCGACCAACGCGAAGCTCGCCGACGAAGCGCGGCGCATGCTCGGCGTGCCGCTCGGCGGAGCCGTGCGATGAGCGGCGCCGCGGCGAAGGCGGGCGGCGCCGGCGAGGCGCCGCGTCACGCGCTCGATCTCGACGCGCTCGACTTCGAGAAGGGCGGCGGCTCGGTGGCCGTGGTCGCGCAGGACGCGCGCACGAACGCGGTGCTCATGCTGGCCTACGCCGATCGCGAGGCGCTCGAGCGCTCGCTCGCGACGGGGCTGCTCCACTTCCGCTCGCGCACGCGCGGCCTCTGGCTCAAGGGCGAGACGAGCGGTCACGTGCTGCGCATCGTGGAGCTCTCCGCCGACTGCGACGGCGACGCCGTGCTCGCGCGCGTCGAGCCGGCGGGGCCCACCTGCCACACGGGCTCGGTCACGTGCTGGGGCGAGCCTCGCGTCGACGCGCTGCGCGAGCTCGCGCAGACGATCGCCGAGCGCGCCGAGGAGCCGGCGGCCGAGCGACCTTCGTATACGCAGCGCTTGCTCGGCGATCGCAACCTCCGCCTGAAGAAGATCGGCGAAGAGGCGAGCGAGCTCGTCGTCGCGCTCGCCGACGGCGACCGTGAGCGCGTCGCCGAAGAGGGCGCCGATCTCGTCTACCACGCGCTCGTGGCGCTCCACGCCGCGGGCGTCGGCCTCGACGAGGTGCTCGCGGTGCTCGCGAAGCGCAGGCGCTGAAGGCGCTTCAGGCCGCGCTGCGCGCGCGGTCGCCGGGTCGCGCCGCCTGCTCCGGCGTGGCGCCTCGCGCCGCGATGTCCCCTGCCTCGATGGCAGGGTCGCTGCTCCTCACCGTGGTGATCACCGCCGAGGGTGGCGCCGCGGGCGCGACGCGGCTCGTGACCCAGGCGAGCGCCACACCCGCGCCGACGACGAGCAGCGAGCCGGCGATCTGCGTGGGCTCGGGGCGCTCGCCCAGCAAGGCGATGGCGCCCACGAAGGAGAGCACCGTGCCGAGATAGCTCACGGCGCCGAGGCGCGCGGCCTCGGTGAGCGCGTAGGCGCGCGTCATCGCGAGCTGCGCGACGCCGCCCGAGACGCCCGTGAGCAAGAGCAGCGCCGCGTCGCGCGCGCTCGGCACGCGGAAGCTCGGGATCGCGATGAGCGCGAGGATCGTGAACGAGGTCATCGAGAAGTGCAGCGCGATCGCCTCGGCGCTCTCGGGGGCCTTGCCGTCGCGCGGCGAGCGCATCTTGCGCAGGAACATCATCGCGAGCGCGCTCCACACCGCAGCGCCGAAGGCCGCGCCTGCCGCGGGGCTCGCGAAGGAGAGGTGCGGCCCCGCGACGAGCGCGACCCCGAGGAAGGCGATCGCGAGCACGGCCCAGAGCGCGCGACCGGTGCGTTCGCCGAGGATCTTCGGCGAGAGCGCGGCGATGAGCAGCGGGCTCGTGGCGAAGAGCGTGACCGCGTCGCCCACGGCGAGCTCGGGGGCCGAGAGCGCGTAGAAGGTGCTGATCATCGCCGCCGTGCCGAAGAGCGAGCGCGCCCACGAGAGGCCGGAGCTCTTCGTACGCAGCGTGGCTCCGGTGTGCCACGCGAGCGCGAGCGCGCAGAGCCCACCGACGAAGGCGCGCGTCGCCGCGACGGTCGACCAGCTCGCGCTCTCCGAGGCCAGCCGCGCGCTCAGCGTCATCACCGCGAAGAGCGTGTTCGCGAACATCATCCACGCGATGCCGGCGAGGGCCTCGCGTGGAGATCGTTCTGGCGGAGTGGCGGTCACGGCGGGCATGTAGCACGCGCCCAGGCGCGATGCCGAGCCCGGGGGTTCGACGTCGAGCGGCCCGACCTCAGCGGTAGAGCGTGAACTGGTACATCCTCGGCCCGGGTCCGGAGCGCGAGGGGTCGAGCGGCGCGTCGCGGCGCGCCTCACCCTCGTTCAGGCCCACGATCAACACGCCACCGGCGCCGCCGAGCTTGCGCAGCGTCTTCTCCATGCGTGTCTCGCCGAAGACGGGCGCGACCTCGGTCCGCGAGAGCTCGGCGCCGCCGCCGTCGACGAGCACGAGCGCCCAGCGGAAGCTGACGGGCTCCTCCCACTCGGCGACCACGGTGAGCTCGGAGTCGAGCGGCGCCGAAGCGAGGTCGACCCAGACGTAGGTGGCGCCGAGCGCGTCGACGGGGCGCGCGGGCATGAGCCTCCTGGGCAGCGAGTCGTAGGGCACGGCCCACTCGTGGCGCGGGCGCCCGAGATCGCCGTAGCGCGCGACGTCGACGAGGTGGGCGTCGTCGCTGCGGCTGCCGAGGAAGGCGCGCGCGACCGCGTAGTCGAGCACCGTCGCGGGCAGCGAGGACTCGTTCTGCCGGAGCGTGACGCGCAGCGCGTCGTAGACGTCGGGCTCGTCGACGAGCGCGCGCGAGGCGGGGCTGCGCTGCGCGCTGATGGCCACCATCGAGAAGGCGAGCTCGCCCGGGCGGCCCGAGCCCCAGCGCTCCTCGAGGTGGCGCAGGTAGAGGAACGCGGCGGGGCTCTCGAGCAGCGCGCGCTCGGGTGCGCGCTGCGCCTCGTCGACCCTCGCGAACTCGGCCGTCGAGCAAGGTGAGAGCAAGAGCCCCAGGTGTGTCGACACCGCCTCGAGCACCGAGGGGTCGGTGGCGGCGTCGAGCCCGAGCAGGCTCGCCTCGACGAGGCCGCGGGTGATCTCGAGCTCGCCGGAGCAGTCGCCGGGCGGAGGCGATGGCGCCACGACGAAGGCCGGCGCGCGGTCCCAGCTCGTGCCCCAGAGGCCCGGATCGCCGTAGGCCTCGGCGCGCTCGACGCGCTCGTCGAGGTAGACGTCGAGCGCTGGGCTGCCTCCGCGTGAGCCGTCTTCGAGCGGGCGAGGAAGCCCGAGCGCCGAGAGCGCGCGTAGGCCGTCGTTCGCCGCCGAGAGAGCGCGCTCGAGCGCGGCTTCGCCGACCGAGTCCCGCGCGTGTACGCACACCGGGCGCTCCCTCGCGCAGCGCACGCGCCACGGGCCCACAGGTCGCTCCGCGAGCCTCGCGCGGGAGGGCTCGCTCGTGAGCAGGACGCGATCGTCCAGGCTTTCGATGGGGCCCCAAGCATCGATCCGCGGCTCGGCGCTCCCCTCGGCCTGCTGCTCGGGCCCAGCCCACGCGAGCGACGCAGAGGCGCAGCCGAGCAGCACGACGAGCGCAGCGAGGCGCTCGGGAGCTCGGCTCGGACTGGTTCGGGTGCGCATCGGGGCTGGCGGATTGTCCGCCTACTCGCGGCGTTTTCCCATACTCTCGGTCGCCGTGCGAGCCGACGCCAGCGCACCCAGCTTCGATCCGAGCGCCGCCGTGCGCTTCGACCTCGATCGCGGGCGCATCCTACTCAGCGACGACGAGCCTCAGCTGCTCGTGCCGGCCTCGGTGCTCGTCTCGCTGGCCACCGGCGCGATGGGCGCGCGTGACGTGGGCCGCGTGCTCGGAGGCACGCTGCTCGCGCGCATCGCGGCGCGGCTCCAGCGGAGCGCAGAAGGCGAAGCAGCTCCGAGCGACACGCTCTCCAGCGTCCGCGAGGCCTCGCTCGAGACCGTCGTGGAGTGGCTGGGCTGCGAGCTCGCGCTCACCGGCCTCGGCAGCCTCGCGGTGGAGCGCTGGGGCCGCGCACTCGTGCTCGTCTTCGAGCCCTGCGCGCTCGACGCACGCGCAGACGAGCTGCTCGAGGGGCTCGTCGAGGCCGCGCTCGGCAACCTCTCCGACGACGACCTCGGCGCCGTCGTGGTCGATCGCTCCGAGCAGCACGCCCGCGTGCTCGTCGTACACGCCTCGCTCTGCGAGGCCGTGGCCGAGATGCGCGCATCCGGCGTCGGCCTCGTCGACATCGTGCAGGCCTTGCACCGTGGTGAGGGGGCCGCCGGAGGCGAGCCGGGCACGCCGGAGGGCGCCGGGTGATCGAGGACGAGCTCGACGTCACGGAGGGGCAGATCTCGAGCTCGGCGCGGGTCGCTCGGCTCGAGGCCCTGCTCGAGCGTGTGCAAGCGAACACGCGCAGCCGAGCGATGGAGCTCGAGGCGCGCAGCGAGGTACCGGCCGTCGCGCTCCCCACCTCCTCGCCGCTCGAGTCGGGGCCACCGCTCGCGTCGGCTGAGCAGGCCGAGGGCGAGGAGATCGCCTACGACGAGATCTACGACGAAGTGGCCGACGACGAGGTCCTCTACGACGACGTCTCCGAAGAGCAGGACGACGGCGCGCTCGCCGAGCCAGCCACCTCGGCAGACGAGCCCGGCGAGCGCTTCGCGCTCCGTGCACCGGACCTGAGCCCCATGCCCGATGAACCCACGAACGACGCTCCTCGACCGCTCGTCGCGAGCGAGCCGAACCCCGATCCTGCTCCACGCTCCGGGCTCGGCCTCGTGCCTCCGCCTTCTCGTGGCGGAGAGAAGCGCCCACTCGTGCGCTTCGACGGCGACGAGCTCGCGCGCCCGAGCTTCGCCGACGAGTCGACCTCGGCCGTGAGCGCGGTCGAGATCGAGGCGCTCGTGCTTGCCGAGGCCCAGGCCATGCGCGCCGACGAAGGCGCGCCGCTCAGCGAGCAGGGTCGGCGCATCACGACGAGGCCGCCGCCGGCCAGGCCGGAGCTCACCGAGCAGCAGAGCTTCTCGAAGCTCGTCGCGCTCGAGGAGGCCGCGCTCGCCGAGGCCGCCGACGAGGCCCGCGCCTCCGAGCTCGCGCCGCCGCCCCCGCCGCCGGTGCCC
>CALKVW010000129.1 GCA_938004785.1 uncultured Polyangiaceae bacterium | reverse complement strand
CGCGCTGCGAGCGGTCCGTGGTGGGAGCGCCACGACCCGCGCGTGCAGGTCCTCGAGCTCGCGACCAGCGTCGCGCTGCGGCCACACGCTCGGCTCGAGCTGGGCCTGGGGGCGGTCCACTTGATCGGCGTGTCCGACCGCGGCACCGCGCGCGAGCTCGGCCCCGGCTCGACGTCGCGGGTAGAGCCGAGCTCGGGCGCTCGCTCTCTGCCTCAGGCGGGCATCACGCTCGAGCTCTCTCCGCGCGCGCGGCTCGGGCTCGTCTTGCGCGGTGGGGCCGAGCTGCGCTCCCGTCTCGTCGCTGCGCGCGCTCCCGGCGGCGGCGTCGATGGACGCGCTCCCCGCGGCGCGTCGGCGCTCGCCGCCTACGTGCCGCCCGAGCTGATCGTAGGCTCGAGCGCGCAGGTCTCCGAGCGCATCCGTCTGAGCTTCGACGTGGCCTACCTCGGCTACGCCGCGCTCGAAGGGCCCTTCGTCGACCGCGCCGAGGACTCGCTCGCGCCTCGCGCTCCGCGCCTGCAGGATCGCGTCTCGCCTCGCGTCGGTCTCGAGTGGCTCATGCCAGGCTTCGAGCGCTCGGGGCTGCGCGTGCCGATCCGCGCAGGCTACGCGCTCGAGCCGAGCCCGCTCGGCGACGACGACCCGAGCGAGTTCGTCGTCGACACCACGCGCCACCGCGCCTCGCTCGGTTGCGCCGTCGAGGTCCCAGACTCGGGTCTCGAGATCGGCGTGCACGCGAGCTTCGGCATGCTGCCCGAGCGCCTCCGCATCGTCGGCGACCCGAGCCGCCTGCTCTCCGCCGACGGCACCCAGTCCGACATCGGGCTGAGCCTGAGCGTGCGCGCGCCCTGAGCCGAGTCGAGCCGGGCGCCGAGTCGAGCCGGGCGCGCTCGGCCTCAGCGGCCCAGCCTGCGCAGCCGCTCGTCGACGACGGGATGGGCCCTCGCCGCCAGTGCGCCGCGCCGCTCGTCGAGCGCGGACGGCGAGAGCTCGGCCAAGAGGCTCATCGCCCGCGTCGTCGTGCGCAGCGGCGTGCGCGGGTCGTCGAGCAGCGACTCCACGCGCTCGAGGAGCGTGGCCCGCTCCGTGGCTCCGGTGGCCGCGCGTGCGAGCAGCCGCAGCGCCTTCTCGCGGGCGACGTCGGAGGCCCTAGGATCGAGCGCGACGCGCCCCAGCTCGGAGGACAGCGTGGGCCCGGCCAGCGAGGCGGCGATGTCCAGCAGGGTCTGGTCGAGATCGATCACGCGGCCGTCGGGGTCGAGCGGGCAGACGTGGGCAGCGAGCAGCCGCTCGAGCTCCGTCCGCGGAGCGGAGGTCGAGGGTGGGAGCATCGGGGCGGAGCCGAGCGCGTCCACGGCGCTCGGGTCGAAGCGGCGAGAACGCCAGGCCTCGCTCGGCGCGTCGAGCGCGAGCGGAGCGCTCGGGCTGCCTCCTTCGTCGAGCACGCCGCGGTAGAGCGCGCTCCCGCGCACGACCCGCACCTGGCCCGTGGAGAGCACCGTGCCGCCGTAGGCGATCGGGAACATGACGTTGCTCACGTCGGGGCAGTTGTTCGGGTTGTTGTTCAAGGTGCTCGCGGCGCAGCTGGGCGTGTCGCTCATCGGGTCGGAGGCGGTCACGGCGATCTCGGTCGTGTGGAACAGGCCCGCGAGGTGCCCGATCTCGTGGGCGAGCACGCTCACGTCGTAGGACTGGTTGCCGGTCGGGACGAAGGCCACGCCGCTGCGTCGCGTGCCGTGCACCATCGGCGAGCCAGGGATGCCGCCGGCGATGCCCTGCGCCTGGCCGATGTCGCCGGTGAAGTCGCCCACGACGAGCAGGTTGAGCGCGGGCGCCGAGCCGACACCCGCCGTCGACTCGAGCAGCGACACGAACTCGCTCGAGCCGCCGACGACGGTCGCCGACGACGGCAGCGTGGCGAAGCTGAGCTCGCCGCGCTCGAGGCCGATGAGCGGCCCGTAGCTCTGGCTGAAGAGCGCGTTCACGACGCCCGTGAGGTAGCTCGTGCTCGCGCCCGTGCTGGGCGCGACGAGCACGTTGACGTCGACGACGCCGCCATGGAACGCTCCGTCGTTCGTGCGGCGCACGTAGACGCGGGTGCGCGCCGTGTCCGCGCCGCCGTCTCCTCCGAGCACCATGCGCCAGATGCCGCTCTTGAAGGGCACGGCCGCCGCCGAGTCCGCGAGCGGGCTCGCGCCCACGATGAGGCCCTCGTCGCCGAAGACCTGCAGGTTCGTGCCGGGGATCGCGAAGTCGAAGATGACCGAGGGGTTGCCCGGTGGACGGAGCGAGTACACCCCGATGACCGCGCTCCCGGCGACCTCGCTGAGCGTCGTCATGCCGAGCCCACGATCGGGGATGGGCACGTTCACGCCCTGGCCGAGCTCGACCTGTCCCATGTCGTAGACGCCGAGCGACTCGAGCGGCCCGGCCCAGGGGTCGACGCCCGTGCCGGTGCTCGTCGTGCTCGTCGTCGTGGCGCTGGTGCTCGCGCCAGCGCCGCCCTCGCCGCCCGCGCCTCCGCCGCCGCCCGTGCCGCTCGCGTTGGAGGAGCTCTGCGAAGGGCCGCTCGAGGAGCTCGTGTCCTCCGCTTCGCCGTCTCCGCAGGCGAGCATCCAGAGGGAGAGGGCGGCGAGGTGGTGGAAGCGAAGGCGCATCGAGGGCGATCGTAGCGCGCTTCGCGGCGCCTCGCTCCGATCACGAGCCTGCTCGCGAAGGCGGCGAGCGAGACGGCTCCCTTCAGCGTCGCTCGTAGCGGCCGCCCCGCCGCCCGACCGGCAGCGTGCGCAAGAGGCGCACGAAGGTCCACGCGGTGCCGGAGAGCTTGCGCAGCTTCGAGTCGCCGACGCGCTCGTCGTAGTCGATGGGCAGCTCGCTCACGCGGTAGCCGCACTTCACGGGCCAGAGCAGCGTGTCGATGGGCAGCGCGTCGCCCTCGCCGTCGAAGTCGAAGGCGCGGATCACGCTCGTGCGGTACGCACGCATGCCGCTGTGCACGTCGACCGTCGGCACGCCGTGCAGCGCGTGGGCCATCGCGGCGAAGCTGCGGTTCGCGACGTAGTTCGGCCACGGCATCGCGGCGGGTTTGTCGCGCGTGCGAGCGCAGTTGACGACGTCGACGCAGTCCTCTTCGAGCAGGCGCCTGAGCTCGGGGATCATGCGCGGCGGGTAGGTGAAATCGCAGTCGAGGTAGATCAGCGCGTCGCTCTCGGCGGCGGCCGCGTACATGAGCAGCTCCATCGCCGGGCCGTGCCCGCTCGCGGGGATCTGCCTGAGCACGCGGGCGCCGAGCTCCCGGGCGATCTCGGCGGTGCGATCCTTCGTCGAGCTGTCGACCACGACGAGCTCCGCGTCGGGAGCCTGCGCTCGAACGGCCTCGATCATGGGCGCGATGCTCGCCTCCTCGTTCATCGTGAGCATGCCGACGGTGAGCCGCAGCGGCCTCGGTCGCGTGGGGCGGCGCGCCACGAAGACGTGCTGGAACGCCAGGAGCTCCGGCCGCGCGCGCGTGACCCAGTCCTCGAGTGGGCGGACGAGGCTCTGGTAGGCCGCGTAGGGGTAGGAGCGCGCGAGCTTCGTCGGATCGCCTCCCTGCGCGAGGCCGAGCGCGTTCACGAGCGGCTTGGCGAGCGCACGCACCAGCATCGGGTTGGCGTCGGAGGAGAGCAGCTCCAGGCCGGCGTCGCGCAGGAGCGACTCGGCGCTCTCCTTCGTGAAGAAGCGCAGGTGCGTACGATCGAGGATGCCGCTCGGCTCGTACTCGAAGCGCCCGCCGAGCAGCTCGAGTCGCATCGTCCACGCCGCGACGTTCGGCAGCGAGACCACGACGCGGCCCTCCTCGTCGAGGTGCTCGAGCAGGCGCCGGAGCACCGCGAGCGGATCCCTGAGGTGCTCGAGCACGTCTCCGCAGAGGATGAGGTCGAAGCGGCGAGCGCCGAGCGCCGCGCCGAGCGCCTCGGGGTGCTCGAGATCGACGCCGAGCACCTCGTCGAGGCGCGTGGCGGCGACGCGGCGCGCGGCCTCGTCGAGCTCGATGCCCACCACGCGCGCGCCTCGACCTCGCGCGACCTGGCCGTTCAGCCCGAGGCCGCAGCCCACGTCGAGCACGCTGCGAGGTCGACCGATCGCGCGACACAGCGCGAGGTTCGGCTCGGCGACGGCGTAGGCCGCGGACCCGGCCGGGTGCGTGGCGCGCTCGGCCTCGGGCCCGCCCGAGCGCGTGTTGCGCTCGGCCTCGGGCCCGCCCGAGCGCGTGTTGCGCTCGGCCTCGGGCCCGCCCGAGCGCGTATTGCGCTCGGCCTCGGGCGAGGTGGACCCGCCGGGCGGCGCACCAGCGACGGAGTGCGCGACCACCCAGGGTGCTCGGGGCTCGGACGGGCTCATCGGCGGGGACGCTACTACGACCCTGGTCGGCCCGGGCCCCGACGCCGGTAGGGCGGCGGTGGATCGAGCGAGCCCCACATGGATCGCTCCTGATCCGAGCCTGGGGCGCCTGGTTCCGCTCCCAGTGGACGAAATTCCGTCCGAGGCGGACGGATGCAGCTCCACGGCGCAGTCCTTCGTGCGCGTGGGTGGCACGGGGCTTGATGCGTTCGCCCTCTGCCATGACCACGCGCTACCTCTATGGCGACTCCACCCCGTTCCCGCTCGCGGAGAACTTCCTCGAGACCGCGCAGGCGGCGACGGAGCTGGCCGTCTCGCTGCTCGCCGCCGACGAGGTGGTGCTGGACGAACGGCGTCTGGTGGCCGAGACCGAGGCGCGGGCCTCGGGCGAGCTCGCGCACCTGGAGAAGTTCGCGCGCAGGGTCGACGACGTCTACGCCTACGCGATGGACGAGCTTCGCGCGCACACGGGCGCGGTCGCCAAGTCGATGGTCTTCGAGATGCGCAACGAGGTGCTGCGCTGGCGCGAAGCCACGATCGCGAAGGCGCTCTCCACCCAGGCGCAGTCGCGCGTATTGCCGGCGATCGGCCGCTTCTACGAGAAGCACCAGCTGCCCGGCACCGAGTGGAGCCTCGCGTGGCGCGCGGGCCTCGGCAAGAAGGAGTGCCCGGTCGCGGTCGCCTCTGCGCGCGCGCCTGGTGGCCTCGATACGAGCTTCGTCGTCTCCGTGCCCGTCGCCCACGCCTGGGCGAAGCCGGTGCGCGTCGCCTCGATCGACCAAGGTGTCACGATCCACCTGCTCAAGAAGCGTTTCTTGCGCAAGCCGCGCGTGCTGCCCGAGCCGCTCGACGGGCTCTTCATCACCGAGTTCTCCAACCTGCCCGACGACCCGGCGCTCACGATGCGCAAGAAGAGCCACAAGGCTTCGCCGGGCATCGTCATCGAGCTGCCCTGCGAGTCACGTCCCGTGGCGCGCGCCACGCGCATCGACGCCGAGGGCAAGCCGCTCGGTGATCCCGAGCCGTTGCGCGCAGAGGACACGGCCGTGATGCGCAGGCTCTGGCTGAAGGTCGAGGCGACGATCAAGTCGCTGAGCGCCCACCGGAGCAAGATCAAGAGCGCCGAGTTCCGCGGCACGCCGGTGGGCGACGTCGACCGCCCCGAGGACATCGGCAAGCTCGTCGTCTCGAGCATCGCGCCCTACGTGCAGGAGATCGGTCGTCGCAGCTCGGCGCAGGGCGAGCTCGCGCTCAAGCGCACGACCGGCGACGGGCGGCGCGAGGAGCTCTTCGTCCCCTACGCGACCTTGCTGTCGGGGGTCGACACGCTCACCGACATGCACCAGGCCCTCTTCGAGTCCTACGAGCTCATCGAGCCCACGAACGTGCTGCGCGCGGTCGCCCTGCCTCCGCCTCGGCTCCCGCCGCCGATGCTGCCGGCGCGCGGCGCGAAGACGGTGAACTGAGCGCCGGGCGGAGGGAACGGCTCGGCTCGTCGACGCGGCCTCAGGGGCGCGACGCGTCGAGCTCGAGCATGGCGCGCACGAGCTCGTCGAAGCGCGCGCGGTGCAGCGTGGGCCGCGCGCCGAGGTCGGGCTGGTCGCGCATCGGGCAGAGCTCGCAGCGGCCGATCGGCGCCACGAGCGCGCTCCTGAGGCCAGCGCGCTGCGCGGCGAGCACGTCGGTCGGGGTGTCGCCGACGGCCCAGCTCGAGGCCGCGTCGAGGCCGAGCTCGGAGAGCAGCTCGAGGAACATGCCGGGCTCGGGCTTGCGGCAGCCACAGCGCGCGACGAGCGAGGCGTCGCCACCGTCGCCGCCCTCCGGATGGTGCAGGCAGATGCGCATCGCCGCGATGGGCAGGCCCTCGGCGCGCAGGCGCTCGACGAGCGCCGAGCTCGTCGCCTCGATCGCGGCGCGGGACAGCTCGCCCTTGGCTGCGCCCGGCTGGTTGGTCGCGAGCGCGAGCACGTAGCCCGAGGCCACGAGCTCGCCGAGCCCTGCGAGCACGCCGGGCAGGAACCTCAGCTGAGAGGGATGGAAGGCGGGCGTGACGAGGCCGAGCTCGGCGTCGCGCACGAAGTCGATCAGCGTACCGTCGCGATCGAGCAGGACGCCGCGCCGCTTCACGCGGGCTCGCCGCTCGCGACGAGCTGACGCAGCCGCTCGCAGACGAGGTGGTGCAGCACCACGTGAAAGCCCTCGACGTGCGGCGTGGAGGTCGTGCCGTCGTCCGCCGAGGGCACGAGAATCGATGCGTCGGCGAGGCTGCGCAGCGCGCCCCCGTCGTAGCCCACGAGCGCCACCACCCTCGCGCCTTGGTCCTTCGCGTAGCGCGCGGCGCCGACGAGGTTCTGCGACCAAGGGCCGGCACGGTCGGCGCCGGCGCCGCCGTGCACGCTGAGGCAGACGAGCACGTCGCCCGGGAGGATCCGTCCCTCGAGCTGGTCGACGAAGATGCGGTGGAAGCCGACGTCGTTCGTGAGGGCGCTGATGAGGGCGGCGTTGTCGCAGAGCGAGGAGGCCCGCACGCGGCGCCTGCCTTCGGCCCAGGTGAACTTCGCCAGATCGCAGGCGAGGTGGCTCGCGTTCGCCGCCGAGCCGCCGTTGCCGCAGGTATAGATGCTGCGGTCGTCGAGGTAGGCGCGGTGGAGCACCTCGACGACACGCGCGACGTCGTCGCGGTCGACGCGCGCGGCGATCTCGGCGGTCTGACGGAGGTAGTGGTCGACGAACGCGAGCGTCTCGGTCATCGCTCGCATCGTACGACACTCAGGTGTCGTGCATGTTGGCGACGATGCGTGCGCCGCCCTCGTCGAAGCGAAAGCGCAGGAGGCGCAGGCCTCGCGCGGCCATCGCTTCGACGAAGCTCCGGCGCTCGCCGGGGCGCACGTAGAACATGAAGAAGCCACCGCCGCCGGCGCCCATGAGCTTGCCGCCTATCGCGCCTGCGCGGCGCGCGGCCTCGTAGTGCTCGTCGAGCGTGCCGTCGCTCATCGACGAGGTGACGCGGCGCTTCGCGGTCCAGTGCTCTTGGAGCAGCTCGCCGTAGAGATCGACCTCGCCGGTCTCGAGCAGACGGAGGACCTCGTGACCGAGCGCCTTGATGCGGTGCATGCGCGAGGTGGCGTCTTCGTCGAGCTCGTCGAGTTTGGCGCCTTGCTCGGCGAGCACGACCCGCGCGGGGCGCTCGGTGCCCGAGTAGACGACGACCAGGTTCTGCTCGAGCTCGTCGAGCACCTCGGGGCGGGCGCGCACCGGTTCGATCTCGACCGAGCCGTCGGGGTGGAAGTGCATGGCGGCGACGCCGCCGAAGGCCGCGATGTACTGGTCTTGGCGCCCGCAGGGCTCGCGCAGGACGTCGATCTCCAGGTGGCATGCCTCTTCGGCGAGCTGCCGTGAGGAGACGTAGTCGCGTCGGTAGGCGTGCAGCGCGTTGAGCAGCGCGACGGTGAAGCTGCTCGAGGAGCCGAGCCCGGAGTTCGAGGGCAGGTCGGCGACGCTCACGAGCTCGATGCCTCGCTCGATGCCCACGAGCCTGAGCGCCTCGCGGAAGATGGGGTGCTCGATGCGGTCGAGCTCGGGGGCGATTTCGGTCTTCGCGTAGGCGAGGCGGATGTCGCTGTAAAAGCGCCTGTTCGCGCAGACGTAGACGTACTTGTCGATCGCGGCGGAGATCACGAAGCCGCCATGACGGCTCGCGTAGGCGGGCAGGTCGGTCCCGCCTCCGCCGAGCGAGAAGCGCACGGGCGCGCGCGAGACGATCACGGGCGCCGCTCCGTGGGCTGAGAGCTCGCGCGGGCAGAGAGGTGTCGTTCGAGCGCCAGGCGCCCGGCGGGGCTGCCGATCTCGTGGAAGCGGTGGTGCACGACGTAGGCGGCGAGGCGGCCCTCTCGCGCGAGCTCGGCCTGCAGCGCGTCGAGACCACAGGGCACGCCGGGCTCGACGGACGCGACGAGGCTGCGCCGGAGCGCCGACGCGCCGAAGTCGATGTGGTCGAGGCGAGGCTCGACGCCGGCGGCGCGTTTGTCGTAGCGGGTGACGCGGCCCTCTGCGACGGCGACGTTGGAGGGCTCGAGCTGGTCGTCGTTCTTCCAGACGGCCATCGCCGCGTCGGTGTCGGGCGAGGCCTCGAGCGCGGAGAGCAGCGCGAGGTGATCGAGCTCGAGGTAGGAGTCGCCGTAGGTGACGACGAAGCGCTCGTCGAGCAGCGGCAGGGCGGCGCGCAGGGCGCCGAGCGTGCCGAGCGCGCGCGCGCCTTCGTCGGCGTAGCGCACCCGTAGACCAAAGCGCGCGCCGTCGCCGACGTAGTCGCGGATGGCGCTGCCGAGGTGCCCGATGCACAGCACGAGCTCGTCGGCGCCGGAGCAGGCGAGGCGAGGCAGCAACCAGCCGAGGAAGGGGCGGCCGGCGATCTCGAGCAGCGCCTTGGGCACACGCTCCGTGTCCGGGAGCATGCGCGTGCCGAGCCCGCCGGCGAGCACGACGGCCTGCGTCACGCGCGTGCCTCCTCGGCGTAGACCTCGCGCGCGAGCTCCGCGACCGCGCGGCGTACGGCCTCGTCGCTCGAGGCGCCGACGCGGAAGCCGAGCGCGGCGAGCTTGGAGGGGTCGAGGCTCGAACGCGGCACGTCGCCGGGCCAGCCTCGCGCTCCGCCGGTGTAGCGGATCGGCGCGTTCGGGTAGGGCGAGGCCGCGACGCAGAGCGCTGCGATCGTGGAGACGCTGGTCTCGTCGGGCGGGGCGAGGTTGTAGATGCCCAGCGGCTCCTCGCCGTGCTCGAGCGCGTAGAGCAAGCCGCTCACGCAGTCGTCGACGTGGAGGTAGGGCTTCTTCTGGCGACCGTCGCCGAGCACCTCCAGCTCGGCGCCGCGCGTATCGCGGAGCTTCTTCAGGAAGTCGAGCGCCGCGCCGTGCGTGCCACGAGGGCCGACCACGTTGCCGAAGCGCAGGATGCGCCCCGAGAGCCCGAAGCACTCCACGTAGGCGCTCAGCATCGCCTCACCGGCGAGCTTGCTCGCGCCGTAGAGGCTGATCGGCAGGGCGCCGAGCTCCGCTTCGCGCGAGGCGCCCGGGGCCTCGCCGTAGACGGTGCCGCTCGAGGCGAGCACGAAGCGTGGGATCGACGAGCGCCGCGCGGCCTCGAGCGCGTTCCAGGTGGCGATCGTGCCGAGCTCGAGGTCGAGGCGTGGGCGCTCGAGACCCCAGCGCGCCTCGGGGTTCGCCGCGAGGTGGAAGAGCACGTCGTGCCCAGGCGCGATCGCGAGGAGCGCGTCGAGCTCGCGCGCGTCGCCCACGACGAGGCGTAGCTCGCCGCGCCTCTCGGCCTCGACGAGGTGCTCGCGGCGGCCCACCGAGAGATCGTCGAAGACGGTGACCGGCCCGCGCAGCGCGAGCCGCTCCACGAGGTGGCTCCCGATGAAGCCCGCGCCTCCGACGACGAGGGACCTCAAGCGCGCTCCGTCGGCGCGGCGTGGCCCCGCCTGCGCAAGGACGCGGCGAACTGGATACGGCTCGGAAGTACGCGCCCGAGCGCGGGCGAGTGGACCTCGAGTGGCCACCTGAGCGCCACGAGCTCGCCGCCTGCAGCCTCGAGGGTCGCCGAGAGCGAGGCGGGGTCGAAGTAGCGAGCACGGACCTCCACGCCCTGCTCGAGGTTGCCCGCGAGGTCCATCGCCCAGAGCAGGGCGTGCGTGATCGGCGAGAACGCGAGGTGGTCCTTGAGCAGCACCGCGCGCGAGGCGACCCTCAAGGACTCGCGCAGGAGCAGGAGCGGGTCCTCGGCGTGGTGCAGCACGTCCGACAGGACGACGAGCTCGTAGCTGCGATCCTCGAGCGGCAGGCGGGCGCCGTCGTAGGCGAGGGTCGGCAGGGCGGCGCCGGGTTGAGGGGCGACGTCGACGCCGAGCGCGAGCTCCGCGCCGAGGCGCTGCGCGAGCGCCGCGCCGACGAGGCCGTCGCCGGCGCCCACGTCGAGCAGGCTCGCGGCGGGGCCGCCGAGCTCGGCGAGCACGTCGACGAGGCGCGCGGCGCGCGGCAGGCGCACCTCCGAGTGGTGCAGCGCGCCGAGCGGCGCGAGCAGCCTCGAGAGCCTGGATCGGCGCTCTCGGAGGGCTGGGGTGCTCACGAGCGCCCGTTCCCCTTGCGCGCGGGGGGGAGCAAGCCGAGCGCGCGCCCGCCGTGTCCCATCGCCGCGACCGCGTGCTGCACGTAGTCGATGCGGATCTCTGCGGAACCGACGTGCTCCGAGTAGGCGCCGACGACGAGGGTCGACTTCGTGAGCGCCACCGCGTCGACGTCGCGATGCTGATGCCGCAGGAGGTAGCGCATGACGGTCGCCATGGCCTCGCGCTCGCGCTCGGTCGAGCCGCCGCGCGCCTCGAGCAAGGCGAGCTTCGCGGCGAGCGCCTCGCCGAAGCCCGCGGTCGCGGTGTGGTGCGGCGGGAAGACGTGGCCGAAGCTGTAGGCACCGACGAGCTCGGCGTCGATGCCGCTCCTCTCGGTCTGGATGAAGCGCTGCTTCATCGTGACGTAGTCGATGCAGAAGCGCTCGTAGGCGTCGTGCCTGTGGTGCTCGAGCGCCTCGCGCGCCGCGAGGCAGTGCCAGTTCTCCTCGAGGAAGAAGAAGTCGTAGAGCGGGATGTCCCAATACTGGGTGGCGTAGTAGCGCATCGCGCGCTCGATCGCGTCGCGGAGCTCCGCCGGGCGGCCGAGGCCCTCGCCCTTCTGGCCCTCCCACATCACGAGCGCCATCACCGCTTGCCCGGCGGCGTACATCGGATCGCGCCCACGCACGATCTCCCCCGAGCCGGCCTTCACCGCGGGGTGGAAGCCGCCGTCTTCCCGCTGCAGCGAGAGCAACATGCGCCCCAGGCGTTCGATCGTCGGATCGACCTCCGGCCCGACGAGCGAGCGGCAGGCGAGCATCGAGATCATCGTGAGCGCGGTCGGGCCGAGCGCGCCGTCGCGGGCGGCGCCCTTGGGGAACACGATCGCGCTGCGCTCGCCGTGGATCTGCTCGAGCGAAGCGAGGAAGCGCACCGAGCGGCGCGCGTTGTCCTTCGCGCGCGGGGAGAAGTCGGCGAGCTCGCAGGTGGCGAGCGTCGTGCCTGCCTGCCGGGGGACGCTGAAGCCGTCGAAGCTCGCTCTGCCCGTGTAGGGGTCGAGCATGTAGCGGAAGCGCCCGTCGTTGGCCTGCGACGAGGCCACGTAGGCGAGCGCAGCCCGCACCGAGCGGTCGACCTCCTCGGGTGTGAACGCGGGGTCGGGCGCCTTCTGCCGGACCAGCGGCACGAGCCCCTCGCGCTCGTGGCGCACGTAGCTCCTCGTGTCGAAGGCCTCGAGGCCGGCGAAGCCCGACCCGGGCGCGGCCTCTGCGTGTGCCCTCTCTCCGAGGGCACTGCGCAGCGCGCTCTGCTCGACGCCGAGATCGAGCTGGATCGACGAGAAGGACGCGAGCTTGGTGAACTGGTCGAGCCCCACGAGCTGCATCGGCGTGAGGCAGCGCGCGCCACTGCAGACGCCGTCGAGCCCAGGCCTGAGCACGACGGCGCCGAGCAGCGGGCCCGCGTCCGGCAGCGCTCGGGTCGTCCGGACGACGTCGACGAGCACGGGGCCTCCGGCGCGCTCGCGGTCGAGCTCGCGGCGGGCGCTCGCGAGCGCTTCGTCGAGCGTGGGCGCTTGGATGCACACCTGGCGTGGCCCGAGATCGGAGCGCGGCGCCTGCTGCGCCGCGATGTAGCCGAGGAAGACCGTCGCGCCGGCCGCCGAGGCGGGCCGTGGGCAGGCGACCGGATCGCGCGCGTAGAGCGCCGGGGTGCGCGCGAGGGCGGGGAAGGGCAGGCCGGCGAGCGCGCGCGCGACCGCCTCGTCGATCGAGGCCGGCGCGGCGGCCGGGCTCGGGCTCTCGCCGGTCGCCCGGTTCGCCTCACGCGCGGCTCCGAAGGCGAGCGCGAGCGCGATGAGCGTGAGCATGAGCGGCCCCGACGCCGGGCCGGAGCGCTTCTTCGGGAACATGCCACCCGTGGCGGCGATGCCCCACGCGGCCAGCGGTACGGTGAAGAGCACGCCGACCGAGAAGGCGGCGAAGGAGGCGCCGAGCAGGGCGATCCCGACGCCATCGTAGAGGTTCGCGATGTAGAGCCCCGAGCCGAGCGCCGCGTAGCCGAGGTACGCGAGGAAACCGAGCGCGAGCACGCTCGAGGCGCGCCAGGCGCGCGCACGCGCCGGAGAGCCGAGCAGCGAGAGCGCGAAGGTCAACGCGTGGGACGTCGCGACGAGGCCCGCGGCGAGCGCGAAGGCCGAGAAGCTCGGCCAGGGGAGCAAGACGGCCGCGGCGGTGAAGACGAGCGCGTGCAGCAGGCTCAGCGCGGCGAGCGAGCCGCGTGGCAGCGGGCGGGGTTCACGCATCCGGCGCAACATACACCAAGCTTCGGCGCCCACGGCGGCGCTCCCGCGCGCGAAGCGCGCCTCACGAGCCAGGCGACATCGCCTAAGCTCGCCCGCGTGAGCGGCCGCGTCGGGGACAGCGCGAGCGACGAGGCGCCCGTGGAGCTCGCCAGGCCCGCGTCGTCGAGGCAAGCTGGCGACTCGGGCTCCGGCCCTGCTGCGCCCGGCGCGCGTCGCGTCGCCGCGCTCTACGCGGCCCTCGTCGTGATCGTGCCGCCGCTCTGGCTCGTGTGGCCCTGGCTCCTGGACGGTTCGACCTACGGCTTCCACGACTGGGACGTGATGAGCTCGCACCGCTTCCTCGCGGTGGAGGCGCTGCGACGCTACGGCGAGCTGCCGGCGTGGAACCCCTATGCATGCGGCGGCTTCCCGGCCTGGGGCTACGTGGAGGGAGCGACGATCGTCGTCTCGCCTTGGCTGCCGCTCTACCTCGGGCTCGACTTGCGCTGGGCGCTCCGGCTCGAGGTGCTCGGCATGTGCATCGTCGGCGCGGCGGGCAGCTACGCGCTCGCCGGGCGCTACGCCGACTCGCTCGCGGCGCGCGCGCTGGTCGTCGCGCTCTTCGCCGTCAACGGGCGCTTCGGGCTGCAGGCGGCGTCGGGGCACGCGTGGCACCTGGCCTACGCCATCCTTCCCTGGTGCTGGCTCTACGTGGAGCGAGCGCTCTCCGACGAGCGCCGACCCTCGGACCTGCTCTCGGCCGCGGCCGGCTTCGCGTGGCTCGTCTACGCAGGCGGCATCTATCCACTGCCGCACACGGTGCTCGTCGTCGGCTTCGTGTGCGCGGCGCGCTCGCTGAGCACGCGCTCGCTCCGACCCATCGGCGTGCTCGCGGGCGTGGGCGCGCTCGCCGTGGCCTGGTCGGCGCCCAAGCTCCTGCCGATGCTCGCCACCTTCCGGCGCGCGCCGCGTTTGGTCGACAGCACCGAGACGCTCTCGGTCGAGGCGCTGTGGATCCTGCTCAGCTCCCGCGCCCAGGCCTTCTACGACCGGCCGGCGGCGGTCAGCCCCTACGGTTGGCACGAGTGGGGCATGTACGTCGCGGCGCCCGGCGCGGTCCTGCTCGCGCTCGGCTGGGCGGTGAGCCTGTGGCGCCGCGAGCGAGAGGACCTCGAGCTCGCCGTGCTCGGCGCGCTGCTCGTGGTGCTGGGCTTCGGCGCCTTTCACCCGCTCGCGCCGTGGTCGCTGCTGCACGAGCACCTGCCCGTCTTCCGCTCGCAGCACGTGCCCTCGCGTTTCCTCTACCCGGCGGCGCTGGTGCTCGCGCTGTGCGCGGCCAGGCTCGTCGACCGGTTGCTGCGCCGCCTGGGGCGCTCGCGCGGCTGGGCCGAGCCCGCCGCGGCCACGCTCGTCTTCGCGCTCGCGCTCGAGGTCGCGGGCGTCGCCCAGAAGCCGATGCGCGACGCGATGTGGATGCGCGCCCCCGAGCCGATCGCGCGCCGCGAGCAGTTCGTCCATCGAAGGAGCCCCCCGCTCCAATACGTGGTGCGCGACTGGGCCGGGCCGCTGTACCTCGCGATGCGCTCCAACCAAGGCGTGCTCGACTGCTACGGCACGCCACCCTTCGAGGGCCGCGGCGCGCTCGCGCTCGAGGATCCGCGCTACCGTGGCGAGGTGCAGGTGCGGACGCCCTCGGGCCTCGCCGAAGGCGCGAGCGCGACGCTCGTGCGTTGGAGTCACGCGCGCGCCGAGGTGCGCATCGACGGAGCGCCCGCCGGCGCCAGGCTCGTCTACAACATGAACGCCGAGCCGGGCTGGACGGCCGAGCTCGACGAGGGCTCGGGGCCCAGGCGCGCCGAACCGAGCTCGGATCGTGATCGCGTCGCAGTGGGCCTGCCCGAGGGCAGCTCGACCGTGCGCCTGCGCTACCGTCCCCCCGGGCTCGGGCTCGGCCTCGCGCTCGCGGCGCTCGGCGCACTCGGCGCGTTCGCTTGGTGGTGGCGCTCGAGGCGAGCCGAGCTCGAGGTGCGCGGGTGAAGCCGAGCTGGTC
>CALKVW010000128.1 GCA_938004785.1 uncultured Polyangiaceae bacterium | reverse complement strand
GGCTCAGCCCAGGCTCTCGGTGGCACGGAGCCCGGCTCAGCCCAGGCTCTCGGTGGCACGGAGCCTGGCTCAGCCCAGGCTCTCAGTGGCACGGAGCCCGGCTCAGCCCAGGCTCTCAGTGGCATAGAGGATACCGATCGCGAGCCCGATCCCGAGCACGAGGAAGACGAGCGCCACGACCACGAGCTTGCCGCGGCCGGCGCCAGGGAGCGTCTTCGCAGGGGCCTGGTAGGAGCTCGCGCCGTAGCCGTGCGAGCCCGGCATCGACTGCGGCATGAGCCCACCGGTGGTGGCCATCGAGGCGTGGAGGGCCTGGGGTGCTCCCCCGCCCGGTCCACCCGCAGCGCCCTGCTGGAGGTTCGGGGGTAGCGGCGCCGGCGCCGGGCCGGCCAGCGGCTCCATGCGCAGCGTACGCCCGGCGTCGTGTGGGCCGCGCTGCGAAGCCGCGGGCGCGGGCATCGGCGCCGGCTGTGGAGCGGCCTGCGGCGCCGGGTTCGCGCGCCCGTTCGGCACGGTGGGGGGATCGACCTGCGTGGGCTCCACCGTGCGGTTCTGCGGCATGATGTCGCTGAAGCGTGCGTGCGGCGCGAAGACCCGCAGGGCCTCGGCGAACTCCATCGCGCTGCCGTAGCGATCCTCGGGCTTCTTGGAGAGCGCCTTCGCGATCACCTGGCCGAGCCCGGCGGGGAAACGTTTGCCCGGCACACGCTCGTCGAGCGGAATCGGCGACTTGGTGACGTGGAGCTGGATGTACTCCATCGGCGTCTTCGCATCGAAGGGCAGCTTGCCGGTCAGCGCCTCGTAGAGGATCGTGGCGAGCGAGTAGATGTCGCTGCGCGCGTCGAGCGGTTTGCCCTGCGCCTGCTCGGGCGACATGAACTCCGGCGTGCCGAAGACCATGCCCTCCTGGGTGAGCATGATGCTGCCCGGCCTGAGCTCGCGCTCGGTCACCTTCGCGAGGCCGAAATCGAGGACCTTCGCGTAGTCCTTCAGCCCGCCGCTGTTGCAGATGAAGATGTTCTCGGGCTTCAGATCGCGGTGGATGATGCCCTGCGAGTGAGCCTCCTGGAGCGCACCGCAGACCTGTGTGAGCACCGGGACCGCGCGCTCGACCGGCAGCGGCCCCTCCTTGCGCACGAGCTGGTTGAGGTTCTTGCCCTCGAGGTACTCCATCACGATGTAGAGCGAGCCGTCCTCGAGCTCCCCGTAGAGGAACACCTTCACGGTGTTGGGGTGGCTGAGGTGGCTCATCGCGCGCGCCTCGCGGCGGAACCTGGAGACGAGGTCTTTCCGGTTCGTGAGCTTCGGGTGGAGGATCTTCACCGCCACGAGCCGGTTCATCGCGGGCTGCGAGGCCCGGTACACGGCCCCCATGCCGCCGGAGCCGATCTTCTGCTCGACGAGGAACTGCCCGTTCAGGACGGAGCGGCCGATGTACGGGTCGGGCTGTTTCTGAGCGGTCGACATGAAGATGCGGGGGCCCACCGAGGGCGGAAAGCCCGCTCAGGCTAGCCGAGGCGCCCACCGGGGCCAGCAGGAATCGAGCGAGCTGGGCCGGCAGGCGCGCGCGCCGAGCGCCGTGCTTACGGGGGCTTGGAGCGCGTTCCCCGGTAGTTCGACCGATCGCGCGCGCTGAGCTAGGGTCCGGCCATGGCCGAAGCAGGGGGCATCCAGACCACCGCGGCCCCGTCGCCGGGGTCCGAGCGAGCGCTGCTCGTGCAGACGAGCCCGCTGCTCGAAGCCGAGGGCTTCCACCACGGGTTCTTCGGGCGCCGAGGTGGCGTGAGCCCCGCGCCCTGGGCCTCGCTGAACTTCGCCGCGTCGACCGGCGACAAGCTCGAGCACGTCTTCGAGAACCTCGACCGCGCGGGTCGTGCGCTCGGGGTCGCGCGCGCGGCCATCTTCTTCCCGAGTCAGGTGCACGGTACGGCGGTCGTCGAGCTCGACGGCACCGAGGACCGCGGTGAGGTCATCCTGCGCGAGGCCGACGCCACGCTCTCCGCCGCGCCCGGGGTCGCCTGCGGTGTGCGCAGCGCCGACTGCGGCACCGTGCTGCTCGCGCATCCACGCACGGGCACGGTCGCGGCGGTGCACGCAGGCTGGCGCGGCGCGGTGCAGGGCGTCGTCAGCGGTGTCGTCGAGCTGTTGTCGACGAAGGGCATCGCGGCCTCGGAGCTCGTCGCGAGCACGGGGCCGATGATCGAGGCCTGCTGCTTCGAGGTCGGTGACGAGGTCGCAGCGCAGATCGTCGCGGCCTCGCCGGCGGGCGAGGCGCTCGTCGATCGGAGCCGGGCGAAGCCCCACGTCGACCTGCGCGCGATGCTCGCGGCGGAGCTCGCCGCCCGCGGCGTGAAGCGCGTCGACCACGTGCGCGGCTGCACCGTGTGTCAGGCCGACCGCTACTTCAGCTATCGACGCGAGGGTCAGGTGAGCGGCCGCATGCTCTCGGCGATCGTCGCGCGCCGCGGCTCCTGAGCGCGCGCGGCTCCGCCGTGCGCCGCGGCTCCTGAGCGCGCGCGGCTCCAGCGTGCGCGTGGCTTTGAGACGTTGGGATCGGGTTCCGATGGCTCGAACGAGCCTCGGTTCGCTACGATGCCCGGTGATGCCCACGTGTCCCGTCTGCCGCACCCGGTACGACGAGCCCGCGACTTCCTGCGCGAAGGACGGAGCCTCGCTCCTGCCCGACCAGGCCTTCGTCGCGGCCGAGACACCGCTCGCCATCGGCACGCAGGTGGGCGAGTACCGCGTCGAGGGCGTGCTCGGCGAGGGCGCCTTCGGGACCGTGTACGCAGCCACGCACCCGGTCATCGGCAAACGCGCCGCGATCAAGGTGCTGCGCCGGCAGTATTCGGCCGACCCGGAGGTGGTGAGCCGCTTCTTGTCCGAGGCGCGCGCGGTGAACCAGATCCGGCACCGCAACATCATCGACATCTTCGCCTTCGGCGTGCTCGACGACGGCAGGCACTACTACGTCATGGAGCTGCTCGAGGGCACGACCCTCGACGCCTACTTGCGCACCTACGGCAGGCTCCAGCCCAGCCAGGCGCTCCCGATACTGCGTCAGCTCGCCCGCGCGCTCGGTGGCGCCCACCAGGCCGGCATCGCCCACCGCGATCTGAAGCCGGAGAACGTCTTCCTCACCTTCGACGACGACGGGCACCCCATCCCGAAGCTGCTCGACTTCGGCATCGCGAAGCTGCTCGGCGAGGGCAACGCCCAGCACAAGACGCAGTCGGGCGCGCAGATGGGGACCCCCTATTACATGTCGCCGGAGCAGATCCACGGGCGCGCCGTCGACACCCGCGCCGACGTCTACTCCTTCGGCGTGATGACCTTCGAGCTCTTCACCGGCGACACCCCCTACGACGGCGAGTCGGCGATGGACCTCATGATGAAGCACCTCTCCGCGCCGGTGCCCGCGATGAGCGAGCGCTGCGCGGACCTGCCGGCGGAGTTCGACGAGCCGGTCCAGCGCATGATGGCGAAGGAAGCGAGCGACAGGCCGGCGAGCATCGTCGAGGCGATCGACGCGCTCATCTCCGCGGCGAACAAGCTCGGCATCGTCGGTGCGTCGGGGCCACACGCGCCCATCCCCGCGGCGGCGCTCTCGAACCCCGGGGTGCTCTCGTCGGGTGTGCCCTCGAGCGGCGTCATCGCACGCACGGGCGACCTCGACGTCGACGAGGCCGGCAAGACGATCGCGGTCGGCGAGCCCTCGCGCACCTTGCACGGCTCGGCGGCGAGCATCCCTTCGAAGCGACCACGGCCCGTGGCGCTCTACGCGGTGCTCGGCGTCGTCGTGGTCGCGGCCGCCTCGCTGCTCGTGATCCGCCTCGGTGCATCGAGCGTGCCCTCGCCGGGTTCGGCGGCGCTGCCCGGCGCCGGGCACGCCGCGCCCACGCCCACGCCCACCTATCGCGCGAGCAGCGCGCCGCTCGTCGAGCCGGTCCCCTCGGAGGCGGCTCCGGCCCTGAGCGCGCCGCCACCGTCGGCGCAAGTGGCGCTGCGCCTCAAGGTCGTGCCGGTCGGCGCCGAGGTGTACCTCGGCTCGCGCAAGCTCGGCACAGCCGACGACCCGCTCGAGCTCGAGCGCGGCGATCGCTCGGTGACGCTCGAGATCCGCAAGCCCGGCTACGCCTCCAGGAAGCTCGAGGTCGTGCCCGATCGCGATCTGGCCGAGGCGCTGATCCTGCAGCCACTCCAGGCGCAGCCCAAGAAGGACTACTCGTGGGATTGAGCGCGGGCGACCGCCGGCGCGCGCCGCGGCCAGGCTCGACGAAGGCTGCGCGGCTGCTCCGGGTGACCGCGTCGCTGCTCGGGGCCGCAGTGCCGTTCGGAGTCGTAGTGCCTCTCGGAGTCGTCGTGCCGCTCGGAGTCGTCGTGCCGCTCGGGGCCGCGTGGGCACAGACGACGGACGCGCCCACCGGCACGGCGCCGAGCGCGGCCGACGTCGCGAAGGCCAAGGCCCTCTTCGAGGCCGGCGGTCGCGCCTACGACGCTGGCGACTTCGAGACGGCGATCCAGGCCTTCGAACAGGCCTACAAGCTCGTGCGCCGAGAGGGCCTCTTGTTCTCGCTCGCGCAGGCGCACCGGCGTCAGTTCACCATCGGCTCGGATCGCGTGCACCTCGAGCGCGCGATCGCCCTGTACAGGCAGTACCTCGCGGAGGTGAGCCACGGAGGCCGGCGCGCCGAGGCCACGAAGGCCCTCGGTGAGCTCGAGGCGCTCGCAAGCAAGCCCACGCCACCGAGCGGTGAAGCGCCCACCGAGCCCGCGCCGGCGCGCGTCGCTCCCACGCGCCTCGCGCTGAGCGCCGCCGTGGAGGGAGCGACGATCTCGATCGACGGCGCCGCTCCGCGCGTCTCACCCTTCAGCGTGCAGGTCGAGCCTGGGCCGCACCGCGTCGTCGTCAGTGCGCCGGGCTACCGCGACAAGGAGCTCGTGCTCGTCGCCATCGAGGGGGAGCTCGTGCCCGCGAGCAACATCGAGCTCGAGGAGGAGCCCGCGAGCGTCACGGTGCTCACCGACGCGGGCGCTTCGGTGAGCGTCGACGGCCGCTTCGTGGGCGAGGCGCCGCTCTCCCGCGCGCTCGAGCTCCCGAGCGGGCGCCGCTTCATCGCCGTCACACGTGCCGGTCGCAAGACGCGCACCGCCGAGCTCGATCTCGCGCGCGGCGAAGCGCAGCGGCTCGAGCTCGACCTCTCGACGACGACGCAGCGTGACTTCGCGCTGGCTGGCGCCATCGGGAGCGGCGCGCTGCTCGCCGGTGGCGCGGTGCTCGGCGGTCTCGCCTTCGTGCGGCAGTCGCAGGCGAAGGACATCTACGGCATCCCCAGCACCGAGGGGCGCGCGCTCCGACCGGCCGAGCGCGACGAGTACCTCTCGCTGCGCTCGGAGCGCGATCGTCTGGTCGCCGGCGCGTCGACGGTCGCCGGGCTCGGCGTCGTGGTGGGCATCGTGAGCCTCGGGCTCTTCGCCTTCGACGAGCCTGCGCCCGTGCTCGCGCCCGCCGAGCCGACGAAACCCCGGCCGGAGGCGCCTCCACCGAAGCCGGAGGCTCCGTCGATGGAAGTGGGCCTCTTGCCCGTGTTGGGCGTCGACACGGCCTACCTCGGCCTGGTCGGGAGCTTCTGAGATGCGCGCGCGCTCCTACCTGTGGCTCGGCGCGGCCGCGTTGCCGCTCTACGCCTGCCAGGACCTGCCCGACATCGAGGTCAATCGATGTGGCAACGAGGTGAAGGAGGCCGGCGAGGACTGCGACACCTACGTGCCGGAGGGGCAGGCTTGCGGCAGCGCGAGCTCCGTCGCCGCGTGCAAGTTCGTCTGGAACGACGAGGCGAGCTGTCCACCTGGCTTCGGCTGGGGGCTCGACGGCGTCTGCCGCAAGCCGACGCGAAGCTGGGATCGCTCCGTCTCGTTCACGGTCCCTGGTGGCGGTGTGCGCGCGCTCGTCGGCGATCTGGACGGCGACCTGCTCGACGACCTCGTCGTCGGTGGTTCGAGCATCGGGCGTTACCGGGTGAGCTTCCTCGCCCCGGGTGGAGCGCTGCGCGCGCAGCTGGAGGTGCCGCTCTCCTCGGTGCTGAGCTCGGCGACCGAGCCGGCGCTGGGGAGCATCTCGGGGCGCGCGCTGGAGCCGGGGGTGCCGAGCGTGCGACGCGAGCAGCAGGGCTTCGACACGAGCGCCGATCTCCTGGTGCCGAGCGCGGGTGGGCTCAGCGTCTTGCGCGGCAGGGAAGGCGCGACGCTCCTGCCCAAGGCCTACGCTTCGTACCCGGTTCCTCCGTCGAAGCCGATCGCCCTGCCTCCCCACGTCGTGCCCTATGCAGCAGACACGCAGGGCCTGGATATCGACGGCGCGGTCTTCGAGACCGGCAGCGACGCGCTGGGTCACGCGCTCGAGATCCACCGCCGCGACTACGGCGCGCCCGAGAGCGCCGGGCTCGCGCGCCTCGAGGGAGTGCGGCTCCAGCACCTCGTCGCGCCGATCCGTCGCATCGACTGGTCGCTCGAGCACGAGGGCCCCGAGCTCTTGCTCGCGCTCGAGTCTCCAGATGCCGGCGGGGAGCTGCGGCAACGCCTCGTCGTGCTGTCGCTCGGCGTCACCGACACCGAAGCCGAGGTGCTGCTCGATCTGCCGATGTCCGCGCTCGGGGGAGCGCGCTTCTACGGCCAGCCCTTCGCCGTCGACGTCGCCCCCCGCGCGCCCGGGCCCGACGACGCTGCGCAGGAGATCGTGCTCGCCCTGCGCCGCGGCGGTGAGCTCGGGCGGATCCATCTGGTCGCGCTCACGCGTGATCCAGCCTCGCCCGGCGGGCTCAGCGTCGTGGGCGACGTGCTCCAACCCAGCGTCGGCGCCACCGGCTACTTGAATCCGCCGCTCTACATCGGCGACTTCGACGGAGATCGCGTGGCCGAGGTCGTCGATGCGTCCACGGTGCGCGTCTTCGACTGTCCCGCCGGCCCCCTGGGCGCGCCCTGCTCCCTGCCCATCGTCTACGCCACCAACGCGATCCTGCCCTGGACCGATGCGCTCATCGACGATCTGAACGGCGACGGCTCGCCCGATCTCGTCGCGAGCTCGCCGCTGCCTGGGATCGACGTCGTGTTCGGTTTGTCGAGCGGTCTGCGCCTGCCGACCTCCTTCCCGGTGAGCTCGCTGCACACCGGCGACTTCGATGCGGACGGCTCGCGCGACGTGCTCGCGTCGATGCTCATCGGCGGCGACGACTGCGACGTCGAAGACCAACTCGCGATCGCCTTCGGTCGCGCTGGGGCCTTCCCCGAGGCGCCCGTGACGGTCGGGACGCTGCCCGGCATCGGCGAGGTGGCGGTCGGCCGCTTGTTCAGACCCGAGCGGGTCGACAGCGCGAGCGACTTCGGGGTCGTGTCGAGCTGCGCGGCCTCGGCCTCGTCCGAGCTGCCCGCGAGCGCTGCGATCTTCCTGGGCACACCGACGCGACAGATCACCTCGCCCGCCATCGTGACCCCGTCCGACGGCTTCGGCATCGACATCACGCTCGGTGCGGCGATCGGTCGGTTCAGCCTCGAGCCGCTCGAGCCGGAGCACGACGACGCGGCGGCCTTCGGTCTGCGCTTCGGCGCGGCCAATTCGATCTCCCCTTGGTTGTGGGTCGCGCCCTCTTCCGGCGACGCCGAGCTCGATCTCGGCGCGGCTCGGCGCCTCGACGTCGACGTGCCCTTCGACTCCGAGCAGCTCGTGCTCACGATCTCGGCCGGGCGTGCGGTGGCGGCCGATCTCGACGCCCGAGCTGGAGCGCCTGGCGCCGAGGCTTCGACCGACGAGGTCCTGCTGTGGCTTCCGAGCGGAGAGCCGAGCAGCGCGCTCGGCGAAGACGGGCTGATCGTCGCCATGCTGCCTCGGCTGGTGGTGGTCGGAATCGACGCCTCCGGCGCGCCCACCGTCCGCTCGATCGTCTCGGGCCCGAGGGTGGCCTTCGAGGCGCCGAAGGTGCCTTTCGCGGCCTCGAGCGAGCTGCTCGCGGCCGATCTCGACGGAGATGGCGATCTCGACCTGCTCGGCTTCCTCCGCCTGTCGGATGCGAGCTCGCTGCACGTCTTCTGGAACGACGGCGCCGGGGGACTGGTCGAGCAGACCATCTCGCTCCAGGTCGATCCGGGCGTGCCCACGCCGCTGACGCGAGCGATCACCGGGGTGGCCCTGCTCGAAGCG
>CALKVW010000127.1 GCA_938004785.1 uncultured Polyangiaceae bacterium | reverse complement strand
GCCTCTGAGCGCTGGGCCTCTGAGCGCTGGGCCTCTGAGCGCTGGGCCTCTGAGCACTGGGCCTCCTTCGAGCCCGGGAGCGCCCGGCCGGGCATATATATGACGTGAGCTTCGTGTGATAGGAGTCAGGTAATTGGGGACGTGCTACGGGATCGCATGCCCGATCACACCCCCATCACGGTCGCCCATGGCGACGGCATCGGCCCCGAGATCATGGCCGCGACGCTGCGCATCCTCGAGCGCGCCGGCGCGAAGCTCGCGATCGAGACCATCGACGTGGGCGCGAGCGTCTACGCCCAGGGGCACTCGAGCGGCATCCGCCCCGAGGCCTGGAGCTCGCTCCGGCGCACGAAGGTCTTCCTCAAGGCG
Source organism: uncultured Polyangiaceae bacterium (assembly GCA_938004785.1). Lineage (GTDB taxonomy): Bacteria > Myxococcota_A > Polyangia > Polyangiales > Polyangiaceae > CALKVW01. Next base: position 7,825 of record CALKVW010000127.1, on the reverse strand, counting down.
CCGATCACGACGCCTCAGGGCGGCGGCTACAAGTCGCTCAACGTCACCATCCGCAAGACGCTCGGGCTCTACGCCAACGTGCGCCCCTGCGTCGCCTACGCCCCGTTCATCGCGACCGCGCATCCGAAGATGGACGTGGTCATCGTGCGCGAGAACGAGGAGGACCTCTACGCGGGCATCGAGCACCGGCAGACCGACGAGGTCTACCAGTGCCTCAAGCTCATCACGCGTCCGGGCTCGGAGAAGATCGTGCGCTACGCCTTCGAGTACGCGCGCGCGCACGGCCGCAAGAAGGTCACGTGCATGACCAAGGACAACATCATGAAGATGACCGATGGGCTCTTCCATCGGGTCTTCGACGAGCTGCGCCCCGAGTACCCCGATCTGGAGGCCGAGCACTTCATCATCGACATCGGCACCGCGCGCATGGCCACGCGCCCCGAGCGCTTCGACGTCGTCGTCTTGCCGAACCTCTACGGCGACATCCTGAGCGACGTGGCGGCCGAAATCACCGGGAGCGTCGGTCTCGGCGGCAGCGCGAACATCGGCGAGCACGTCGCGATGTTCGAGGCCATCCACGGCAGCGCGCCGGACATCGCCGGCACGGGTGTGGCGAACCCCTCGGGCCTCCTCTTGGGCGCGGTGATGATGCTCGTGCACATCCGGCAGTCCGAGGTCGCCGCGCGCGTGCACAACGCCTGGCTGCGCACGATCGAGGACGGCGTGCACACGGGCGATCTGCGGGGGCCCCACTCGAAGGAGCTCGTCGGCACCGAGGCCTTCGCCGACGCGGTCATCGCACGCCTCGGCGAGCTGCCGCAGAGCTTCGCGAAGGTGGCCTACCACGACGCGCCGCAGGCCCGCGCGACGCCCGCCCCCACGTACGTGCGCAGGCCCCCTGCGAAGAAGGAGATCGTCGGGGTCGACGTCTTCGTGCACGCGCCGAGCGCCTCGGCCGACTTCCTCGCCGGCAAGCTCGTGACCTTGGCCGACCACCCGAAGAAGGCGGGCTTCGAGCTCACGATGATCACGAACCGTGGCGTGAAGGTCTGGCCGGGAGGCTTCCCCGAGACCTTCTGCACCGACCACTGGCGCTGCCGCTTCATGGGGGTCGACGCCGACAGGCGCCCCCGCGCCGTCACTCACCAAGAGGTCGTCGCGCTGCTCGACAACCTCACGAGCGACGGGCTCGACTTCATCAAGACCGAGAACCTGTGCACCTTCGACGGAGAGCAAGGCTTCGCGCTCGGACAGGGGCAGTGAGCGCGGGGTGCGGCTCGCCGGCCTCGATGAGCTCGGGGCTCAGGGGCAAGGCGCCTTGAAGCGCGGCCCCGACCAGCCTTCGTGGACGAGCTCGTCGAGGCCGCGCTGCATCGCCTCGCGCACCTCCTCGCGACAGCGCCACACCGTCGCTTCGTCGTCGGCGTCCGCAGGACCCAGCTCCGGCCAGCGCATGGGAGGCAGGATGCGGAGGCGCATCCTCACGGGGAGCGGGATGTAGGGCATCGGGCCGACGACGAGGCCCCAGGGCGCCGCGAGCATCAGGGGCAGCACCTCGATGCGCGTGAGGCGCTTGAGCCCGAGCGCGCGGATCAGCGCCGTGCCGTCGCTCAGCACGCGGAAGCCCTCGTGCGCGCCGGCGCCCACGATCGGCACGATCGGCGCGCCGGTGCGCAGGGCGATGCGCACGAAGCCGCTGCGCTCGCCGAAGACGACCTGGTGACGCCTCTCGTGGGGGCGGAAGGCGTCGAGGTCGCCGCCCGGGTAGACGAGCACCTTCGCGTCTCGCCCCAGTAGCTCGATCGCGTGCTCGGGGTGGGCGGGCACGGCGCCGACCTTCCACAGCACCTCGCTCAGGCCGGGGATGAGGAAGGGCACGTCGTGCGCGAGCCCATAGGTCGGCGCCTGCGGTCCGAAGCGGCGCCACCACGCGAGCATGAGCGCGACCATGTCGGGCGACATGATGCCGCCGTTGTGGTTCGCGACGCAGAGCGCGGCGCCCTCGGGCACGTGCTGCCAGCCGTCGATGCGCACCTCGTGGTAGCGCTCGAAGACGGCCGCCACGAGCGCGTGGTAGCGCGCGATGAACGCTGGGTCGCGGCGCGAGCCTACGTCGGGGATGCGCTGCATCGCTCGAGAGCGTAGCCGCTCTGGGAGGCGCTCAGCTCGGGCGCCTGGGGGGCACGCCGAAGGGGCTCGTGCCCGGCCTGAGCGGCAGCCCACCCGCCGCGCCGGGAGCCGCGGGGCTCGCGCCCGGAGGTCCGCCGAGCGCGGCGAGCAGCGAGGCCACGCCCGAGACGGTGGCCTTCACCGCGTCGGCCGGATCGGCCTTCTCGTCGACCTTCTCGAGCAGCTCCTCGGGGATCTCCACGAGGAAGCGGCTCGGCACGCGCGCGACGGGCTTGCCTCGCAGGAGGCGCTTCTCGGCGCGGCACAAGTAGAGCCGCTCGCGTGCGCGGGTGACCGCGACGTAGAAGAGGCGGCGCTCCTCCTCGAGCGCGAGCGAGGCGTCGCCCATCGGGACGTCGGTCGCGCGCTCCGTCGTGGTGCGCACGTGGGGCAAGAGCCCCTCCTCGAGGCCGACGAGGAAGACGTAGTCGAACTCGAGGCCCTTCGCGCCGTGCATGGTCGTGAGCGTCACGGCCTGGCCCTTGTGCTCGTCGTCGCCGCTGTCGCGCAGCGCGATGATGCGGAGGAACTCGGCGAAGTCCTCGGGGCCCCCCTTGCCCTTGTCGTCGCGACGACCGAAGACGCGCAAGAGACCCTCGACGTTCGCCCAGCGGCGCGCGGCCGCCGCGTTGCTGGTCGAGCCGGCGACGATGTCCTTCTTCAGGTCGATGAGATCGCAGACGAGCTCGGCGGTCTTCATCGAGGTCTCGCCGCGGCTCGTGGCGTCGCGCACGTGCTCGATGATGCGCACCAGATCCCGGCAGCCGTCGCGGGCCTGCTGGCTGAGGTTCTGCACCGCGTGCGAGCGCGTCACGGCCGTCCACAGCGAGGTGCCCATCGCGGTCGCGTGCTCGGAGAGTCGCTCGAGCGCGGCGTCGCCGATGCCTCGCGCCGGGTAGTTGATGATGCGACGAAGTGAGAGCTCGTCCATCGGGTCGAAGGCGACCTTGAGGTAGGCGCAGAGGTCCTTGACCTCCTTGCGCTCGAAGAACTGCGTGCCGCCGAGCACGACCGCGGGGACGGAGAGCTCCTTCAGCGCCGTCTCGATCTCGGGCGCCTGCAGGTTGGAGCGGTAGAGCACCGCGATGTGGTCGTGGCGCACGCCCGAGGTGATGAGCCTGTCGATCTCGCGCGCGACGAACTTCGCCTCGACCTCCGAGTCGCCGCAGACGACGAGCCTCACCTTGTCGCCCTCGGGGCGCGTCGAGACGATCGTCTTCTGGTGGCGCTTGGCGCCGCTCTTCTCGAGCACCACCGCCGCGACCGCGAGGATCGACGCGCGCGAGCGGTAGTTCTCCATGAGCTTGACGATCTTCGCGCCCTCGAAGTGTCGCTCGAACTCGAGGATGTTGCGCACGTCGGCGCCGCGCCAGGCGTAGATCGACTGGTCGTCGTCGCCGACGACGCACACGTTCTTGTGGCCTCCGCCGAGCGCGAGCAAGAGCTCGAGCTGCGCGGCGTTCGTGTCCTGGTACTCGTCGACGATGAGGTAGCGGTAGCGCTTCTGCCACTTCTCGAGCACCTCGGGGCGGCGCTTCCAGAGGCGCACGACCTCGCAGATGAGGTCGTCGAAGTCGAAGGCCTGGAAGCCGCGCATCATCGCGAGGTAGCGCGGGTACACGAGCGCGGTGATCTCGTCGTACTCGCTCGCGCCGGCGACGTTCGCGATGTTCTTCTCGTAGTCCTCGGGCTCGACGAAGGCGTTCTTCGCCATCGAGATGCGCCCCAGGATCGCGCCGATGTCGTAGCCCTTGTCGCTCCGGATCGAGCGCAGCACCTCGCGTACGACGCCGGACTGATCGGCCTGATCGAAGATCACGAAGCGCCCGCCGCGGAAGCCGAGCGCGCGCGACTCCGCGCGCAGCACGCCGAGCCCGAAGTGGTGGAAGGTGCCGATCGTGAGATCGCGCGCGACCTTGTGACCGACGAGCTTGGCGACGCGCTCGAGCATCTCGGCGGCGGCCTTGTTCGTGAAGGTCATCGCGAGCATGTTCTTCGCGTGCACGCCGCGCGAGAGCAGGCGCGCGATGCGGGCGGTCACGACGCGGGTCTTGCCGGAGCCCGCGCCCGCGAGCACGAGCAGCGGACCGAGGTCGTGCTCGACGGCCGCGCGCTGCGAAGGGTTGAGCTCGTCCGCCACGGGCGAGACGACTAGCGCGGCGCGCCTCGGTTGGGGAGCCTTGATTTCGACGGGGCCCGCGCGCCTCGCCCGGCTCGGGCCCCGGGCGCCTCGTGATAGCGTCCGGGCATGCGCTCCTCCTGCCTCGCGCCGGCCCTGCTCGTGCTTCTCCTGCCCTCGCTCGCCTCGGCGGCGACCGTCGCGGTGTCCGACGAGGCCTCGCTGCTCGCGGCGATCGCGGCGGCCGCGCCCGGCGATGAGATCGTGCTCGCCGACGGGGTCTACGAGCTCGGCGCGAACGTCTCGTGCAGCACGCCGGGCACGGCGGCCGAGCCGATCGTCGTGCGTGCAGAGAACCCGCTCGGCGCCCAGATCCGCTTCGACGCGCTCGAGGGCTTCAAGGTCGACGCGGCGCACTGGCGCTTCGAGGGCCTCGACATCCGAGGTGTGTGCGCGAACGACTCGGACTGTGAGCACGCCTTCCACGTGGTGGGCGCGGCGCACGGCTTCGTCCTGCGACGGAGCCGGGTGGTCGACTTCAACGCCCAGCTCAAGGTGAACGCCTCGCTCGTGAACGGCAGCTACGTCGCGCCCGACGACGGCCTCGTCGAGCTCTGCGACATCGGCGACACGAGCGGGCGGCAGACGAGCGCGCCCGTGACGAAGCTCAACATCGACGGCGGCCTGCGCTGGACCGTGCGCGACAACTACCTGCACGACTTCCACAAGGATGGCGGCAACACCATCAGCTACGGCGCCTTCATGAAGAGCGGCGGCGCCGACGGCCTCTTCGAGCGCAACCTCGTCGTGTGTGACGCGGGCGCGAGCAGCGGCGGCGCGCGCATCGGGCTCTCCTTCGGCGGGGGCGGCACGGGCAACCAGTTCTGCGCGCCGGCCTACGACGCGAACGTGCCCTGCGACCCGGAGCACTCGGGCGGCACGATGCGCAACAACGTCATCGTCGGCTGCAGCGACGTGGGCATCTACCTGAACCGCTCGAGCGACACCTCGCTCCTGCACAATACGCTCATCGGCACGACGGGCATCGACTTCCGCTTCGCGTCGACGAGCGGCCACGCCGACGGCAACGTGCTCGCGGGCACGATCCGCGATCGCGACGGCGCGACGCACACCGAGGGCACGAACCTCGAGAGCGTCGCGCAGTCGAGCTTCGACGCTTGGTACGTCGATCCGCTCGCCGGCGACCTCTCCTTGCTCTCGACGCCCACCGAGCTCATCGGTGCCGGCTCGGACCTCGTCGACGACGACTACTGCGCGCGCGCTCGGCCGGCGACGGCGCAGACGCTCGGCGCGCTCGAGCACTCCCTCGGCGACTGTGCGACCTTCCCGCCGCCTGGGCCCGGGGAGGGCGGCGCGGGAGGCGCGGGCGGGGGCGGCGGGGGCGCGGGCGGCGAGGGTGTGGGCGGCGAAGGCTCGGGAGCGGGCGGGCCGGCGGGCCCGGGCGTGGGCTCGGGTGGCGCTGGCTCGGGAGGCGACGCGGCCGAGGGCGACGGAGGCTGCGGTTGCCGCGCTGCGGGAGCGGCCGCGCCTCGCGGGGCGCTGGGGTGGATGGTGGCGCTCACGGTGGCGCTCGGCAGCGCGCGACGCCGCCTGCGCTCGAGAGCGCGCGTGGCCTGAAGAGCCCCGCGCTCGTGCGCCGAGGCGCTCTGCCGAGGAGGGAGCTGGGTCGCGGAGGGCGGTCGGCCGAGGCGCCGTCGCTGCTCAGGTGTACCCCTCGGGGCGTCGCCTGAGCGCGTCCGGTGATTCGTCTCCGCGAGCGGCTTTGCGCTATGGTCGTGGGTTCGGGGCGGCGTTCGCCGCCACCCCGGAGCTTGCTTCGCAGCACCCATGCCATCGCCCCCGAGCCAGAGTCCCAGAGCGCGCTCGCTGCCCGAGAGCCTGGCCTTCGCTTCGCGTGTCGGGCGCGTCGGCGCGCTGCTCGGGCTCGGCGCGAGCATGCTCGGCCAGGCCCTGGTCGCGGCGCTCGGTGAAGCGCAGGCGCTGAGCGTCGTGCCGTCGGCCGTCCAGCGGCTCGCGGGGGCGGTCTTCACGGCGTGCCTCTTCGGCGGCGTGCTGTTCTTCGCGGCGCTCGCGGCGCTCGCGGCCTTCCGTCGCCGCGCGGCGTCGAGCGCGCCCGTCGTCGCCGTGGTCTCGGTGGTAGGCGCGATCTTCGCGGTCTTCCACCTGCTCGGGCTCACGCTCCGCATCCTCATGGGCTCGCCGCTCACGCGCACGGGCCTCGAGTTCTTCGTCAACAGCGCCTCGCACATCGCCTCGGCGATCACCGAGCGCTACGTGCCCCACCTCGTCGCGCTCTCGGCGGTGTCGGCGCTGTTGGCTTACGGCCTGTCGAGCCTCGTCCGGCGCGCGCTCTCGGCCCCGGTCGTCGCGACGCCTCGCTACGAGATCGCGCTGCAGTCGGCGCTCGTGGGCGGCGCGCTCGGCATGCTGGTGCTCCCGGTGCCCTCGGCCTTCGGTCGCGGCATGGCGTCGATCTCTCCGGAGCTCGCGTTCTTCGCGTCGATGGCGAGCGATCGCGCGCGCGACGGGACCGACGAGCCGAAGGTCTCGTCGCCGCTCGCGGCCGCCGCGCTCGCGGCGCCTTCGCTCGAGGCCGCCGAGCCCTGGCTCCGGGTCGCGCGTGAGAACGGCAGCCGCGCGAACGTGCTGCTCGTCATGCTCGAGGCCGTCGCGCCGAGCCACGTCGGCTACCTGGGCTACGAGCGCGACACCACACCCCACCTCGATCGCATCGCGGAGCGGAGCCGCCGCATGACGCGCGCCTACAGCACGGCGACGCACTCCAACTACGCGCAGATGGCGGTCTTGTCGTCGCTCTTCCCGCGGCGCGGGCAGGCGCTCGACATGTACGATCGCCTCGACTACCCGCGGCTGCTCCTGCACGACCTCGCGCACGGGCTCGGCTACCGCACGGCGACGATCTCCAGCCAAGACGAGACCTGGCAAGGCATGCTGCGCTTCCAGCGTACGTCGACGCCGACCCACTACGTGCACGCGCTCGATCACACGGGCGAGCGCCTCGACATCGGCACCGAGCTGGTCGTGCCCGATCACGTCACCGTCGAGCGCGCGATCCGGTGGATCGAGGAGCAGCGGGAGCCCTTCTCACTCTACGTGAACCTCCAAGCGACGCACTTCCCCTACGTGGTGCCGCGCGGCTGGCCGAAGCGCTTCGCGCCCGACAGCCCGCGTGGGGTCTTCAACTACGTGAGCTGGTCGGAGTCGGATCGCGCGGCGATCGAGAACAAGTACGACAACGCGCTCTCCTACGTCGACGCGCAGGTCGGCGCGCTCTACGCCGCGCTCGAGCGGCTCGAGCTGCTCGACGACACGATCCTGGTCGTCACCTCGGATCACGGCGAGATGTTCTTCGAGCACGGGGTCGTCACGCACGGACGCACGCTCTACGACGGCGAGGCGCGCGTGCCGCTGCTCGTCCACTACCCGGCGGCGCTCGAGCCGGGTGACGACGCGCAGCGCCTGCGCGTTGTGGTCGAAACCGCCATGGTGCTTCAG
>CALKVW010000126.1 GCA_938004785.1 uncultured Polyangiaceae bacterium | reverse complement strand
CCTGCTGGTAGGGCGGGAACTGCGCGTCGACGAGCTTCACGCTGAAGCGCATGCCCGCGATGTCGAAGAAGGCGTTCGGGCCGCTCTGGGTGATGGCGACCTGGGGCCTGGCGTCGCTCTTGGTGTCACGGGGCTCGTTGCGGGCGTCGTCGGCCAGGCGACGCAGCTCGGACACGGCCTTGAGCGGGATGAGCATCGTGGCCGTCGCGCTCGAGCCGTCGACGGTCGCTTCCATCTTCGAGAGGCGGTGGCCGTCGGTGGTCACCATGCGGACGCGATCGCCGGACCACTCGAAGAGTGCGCTGTTGACGTGTGCGCGGGTCTCGTCGGTCGAGATCGAGAAGTAGGTGCGGCCGAAGAGCCGGGCGATGAGGTCGACCGAGAGGCTGAGCTTGGGTGCGTCCGGGTCGGCCTTCGGGAGCTGGGGGAACTCGCTGCCGGGAACGCCCGGGAGCGTGAAACGTCGCGGCGAAGCGAGGGATTTGATCGTCGTCTGGGCGCCGGCAGTCGTCGTGATCTGCAGCGGGCCGTCGGGCATGGCCTTGATGCGCTCGTGGAGCTCACGAGCGGGCACGGCCACGGAGCCTGCGACCGTGACCTCGGCCGGCGTCTGCCCGGTCATCGCGAGGAACAGGTCCGTCGCGCTGACGTGCAGCGCGTTGCCCTCGGCCGAGAGGAGGACGTTGGAGAGCGCGGGCATGGCGCTCTTCTTGTCGGCGACGCCTTGGCAGCGAGCCACCAGGCGCAAGAGCTCCTTCTTCGGGACGACGACTTCCATGGGCTCCTCGGGCTGGCGGTCTTAGCAGGATTCCTGCGCGGGGAGGTATGGGGATCGGTGGCTCGGCTACGCTGGACGGATGCTCCGCGCTCGGTCAGGGCGCGAAGCGCGCTCTGTCGAGATCAGAGAATTGAGAATTGATCTCTGGTGGTCTTCGTAGGCCCTGTGGACTCTGGGGAAAAGGCCGGAAGAGCCAAGACTATCGGGTGGATGCGTCGGGTGCCGAGCTGTGGGGCTGCGGCGGGTGAGGCTGTGGAGGACCGGCCTCCGGAGCCTTGGTGGTCCTGGGCTCCACGCACTTGCCGCAGATTGTGAGCAGGCTTGCCCACAGGTTGGCAGGGGGTCCGGCGCAGCTGGGGGTGCGTGTGCGCTCGATGCTGGAGCTCGCGCAGGAGAGGGAGCGGTGGGTCTGCCGTTTTCGCGTGCAGTCGGCGGCGAAGTGGCCGAGTGTGGAGTGCCGCGTGTCGATGGTTCGTTGCGCCCACTGCGGTCTGCTGCACGTCTCGTCGAGGACGGTTTGTCCGACGACGGGCCTGGCGATCGTCCACGAAGGGCGTGGACAGGCCTCGCGTCGGGAAGGCGGGCGGACGGGCGTGCGAGCGACGCGGCAACCGCGGTCGCAGCCCGCCGAGCGCTCGCTCGTGGGCACGACGCTCGACGGTAAGTACCGCATCGTCGACGTGATCGGTCAAGGCGGCATGGGCACCGTCTACGAGGCGGAGCACGGGGCGATCGGGCGTCACGTGGCCGTCAAGGTGCTGCGGCCCGAGAACGCGCAGAAGAGCGACGCGATCGAGCGCATGCGGCACGAGGCGCGGGTCGTGGGGCAGATCGGGCACCCGAACATCTGTCAGGTCTTCGATATCGGCAAGCTCGACGACGGGACGCCCTACCTCGTGATGGAGCGGCTGCGAGGGGAGACGCTCGCCAGGCGCCTCGAGACGCGCGGGCCGGTGCCGGCCGCCGAGGTCGTGGAGATCGCCGTGCAAGTGCTGGCGGCGCTCGAAGCGGCGCATCGCAAGGGGGTCATCCACCGCGATCTCAAGCCCGACAACATCTTCCTCGCGGAGCGAGCGAGTGGAGCGGTCGCGAAGGTCTTGGACTTCGGCATCTCGAAGGCGACCTCGTTGGAGGACAAACCACATCACCTGACGCGCACCGGGATGGTGATGGGCACGCCCTACTACATGGCGCCGGAGCAGGCGCTCGGAGAGCGTGATCTCGATGGTCGGCTCGACGTCTGGGGGATGGGGGTCGTGCTCTACGAGGCGCTCAGCGGTCGGAGGCCCTTCGTCGCGAAGAACTACAACGCGCTCCTGGTGCAGATCCTGACGGCCGAAGCGGAGCCCCTCGAGAAGGTCGCACGTGGTCTGCCGCAAGGTCTGGCGGCCGTGGTGCATCGCGCCTTGGCGAAGAAGCGGGAGCAGAGGTTCGCTTCGGCGAGAGAGCTGGGGGAAGCGCTCCAACCATTCCGCGCGGCCGTGCGGCCGAGCGACCGAGGGCGGGCCTCGGCGCCCGCTCGGGATGTGGGTAGCCTACCTACGGGTACGCGTGGCACATCTGTGCAAGCGGCCAGTAGTGGCACAGAAGATCCCAATGTGGCGCGTGACCCACGCTTCGGTGCGGCGGCGCCCAAGAGGGTCGTCGAGGCTCGATCGACCACCCCGATGGCGCCTCGAAATGGACTGCCAGAGGCGCCACGGGCCGTGGCAGCTCCGCTCGGAGCGCGCGCGACCGTACCCATGCCCCCCCAGAGTGGACTGCCAGAGGTGCCACGGGCCGTGGCAGCTGCTCCGGGCGGCGTCGCTGCGCCGGTAGGCGCGACTCGGGGTATGTCGGACGCATCGGGGGCGCCGCCGGAGGCCGCGGCCGGGGGCGAAGCGGCGGGGCGAGCGCGGGCTTGGGTGGGGCGACGCATGCCGGCACCGACCAAGCGGCTGGAACAGAACGGCGCCGGGTCGTCGAGCGGGGCGCCGGGAAAGCGAGCGGGGTCGGTGCCACCAGCGTTCGTCGAGACCTTGGACCACTGGGACGAAGCGCCGAGCTCCACCTCGGACGAAGAGGAGCCGACCCAGGTGCTGATGAGGCAGGGTCCGCGAGGGGTTCCCGTGGTGTCGGCCTACGAAGACGACAACGAGCACACCGTGGTGGACGACCCGCCGTCCTTCGCGGAGCTCGACGGCGATACCGAGACGGGGCGGCGAAAGCCTTGAGCTACTCCACGGTCGAGCTGGTGGGGGTGACGAAGCGCTTCGGCCATACGACGGCACTGCGGAACGTGTCGGTCTGCTTCCGAGCCGGTGAGCTGAGCCTCGTGGTCGGGGCGAACGGGTCTGGCAAGAGCACCCTGCTGAGCTTGCTCGGTCTCTCCTCCTCCCCGACCCATGGCGAGCTTCGATTCGACGGCCGTTCGGAGCTGAGCCACATGCGCGGCACGGTCGGCCTGCTCTCTCACGAGCTGCTCTGCTACGCGGACCTCTCGGGGAGGCAGAACATCGAGCTCGCGGCCGAGCTTCATGGGCTGGACCCGGCGCAGGCCTGGGATCACGCGCGCCAGCGCTTCGAACTGGGGTCCTTCGCCGATCGGCCCGTGCGCACCAACTCGAGAGGTCAAAGGCAACGCATCGCGCTCGCACGTGCGTTGCTCCATGAGCCTGCGCTGGTGCTGCTGGACGAACCCACGACAGGACTCGATGCGGCGGGTTCCGAACGACTGGTGCAGGTGGTGCGCGAAGAGGTCGAGCGCGGCGCCGTGGCGGTGGTGGTGACCCACGACGATCTCGTGTTCGGCGGCCTTGTGACCCACCGCGTGAGGCTGGAGCGAGGTCGGGTGGCTGCGGACGAGCGTTTCACGTGAAACCCAGGTGAGGGCGACTTCAGGTCGTCCCGCGCCTCGGCCACGCGGAACGAGCACCGGCCCTCTCCGGAACCCCCGACGACCGAGCGCCTCGCGAGCCGCGGACGGAGCGGGAATACCGGCGCAGGCCAGGCAGGAACCCAGCAGAGCCGCTCGCGCACCCGCGCGGGGGCTACGCCGGAGGAACTCCCTGCGCCTCGGCAGTCGGAACTCCGGCCCTCGGAGGTCCCAGGACGCGAGGCCGTCGATGCCTGTTCGCTCTGCAGGGCCACAGGCGCGGACAGCGAGCGAGACCTCCGGCCGGCACGGCCCCAGCACCACGAACCTCGCCGCCAGGAGCGCAAGCAAGCGGCCCCTGGACACGGAGGCCGGCCCAGTCGGCGCCGTTCGTGGGCGGCCCGCCGAGCGGGAGACCGAATCCGGTGACCAGACGCCAGGTGCCAGGGGCCTTCGTTCCCCGCCCCGGCGGCGCGCGCCCTCACACGCCGAGCACCCCGAGTACCAAGTGCAGGTCGCAGCGTGGCTGTGCCGACGAGTTACGCCCCGGCCCCTCTGGCCGAGACCCCCGAGCTCTCGCGAAGCTGGCGCCGACGCACCATGCGCGCCGCCCAGCGCCACCCGCGCGCGGTTTCACGTGAAACGGTGGCGCGCCGCCACAGCACGAAGCACCGTCAGCAGCTCCTCGAGCGCCTCCGGCCCAAGCCCGGCGTCCAGCGTCAGACGCAGTCGCGACCCGGCTTCGGGCACGGTCGGCGGGCGAATGGCCTTCACCAGGAAGCCGGCCTCGAGCAGGTCGTCCGAAGCGGCCAGCGCCCTGCGCTCACTGCCGAGCACCCAAGGCACGATCGGCCCAGTGCTGCCTGGCGGCATGGGCGCGCCGGCCTCGCGTAGGACGGCGCGAACCCTCTCCGACGCTTCCTCGAGCCATGCCCTTGGAGCCTCCGCACCGGCGACCAGAGCCACGCGCACCGGCACCGCTCCGGCCACCGCGGGGCTCGCCGCCGTGGAGAATACGAAGCTCCGCGCACGATTCCAGAGCCAGGTCCGCAGCGTGGCCGAGCCCCCCACGAAGGCCCCCTGAAGCCCGAGTGACTTGCCGAGCGTGCCAACCAGCACGTCGGGCACCACGCCCGCCGCAGCGCAGAGGCCGCGGCCCGCCGGGCCGTACACGCCGAGCGCGTGGGCCTCGTCCACCATGAGCATCGCCTGGTTCTCCTCGCAGAGCGAACGCAGCCGCGCCAGGTCGGCACAGTCGCCGTCCATGCTGAAGTAGCTCTCGGTCAGCACAAGGCGCCGGCGGTAGCGATCCCGCGTGGCCTCGAGCCGTCCTGCGAGCCCCTCGACGTCGAGATGAGGAAAGACGTGGATATCCGCACCCGAGAGGCGCGCACCGTCGATGAGCGACGCATGGTTCAAGGCATCGGAGTAGATCGCGTCGCCACGACCCACCAGCGCCGGCACCACCCCGACGTTGGCGGCATAGCCGGAGCTGAACATCAGCACAGCTTCCACGGCGAGCCAGCGAGCGAGGGCCTGCTCCGCGGCCGCATGTTCGGGGCCGTAGCCGCACACCAGGGCCGAGGCACCCGAGCCGCCCCGCGGACCGCCAGGAAGCGGGAGCTTCCCCAGGCCGAGGTAATCGTTGGAGCACAACACGATCGCGCCGGCGTTCGCGCCCGGCTCGGGCGTCGTGCGCAGACGCGCCGCGTGCGCGAGCGCGGCGAGCTCGAGCTCGAGGAAATCGAGCGCGCTCATGACGCCGCCGCGCGCGATCGCCCGAGCGCCTCGGGCGATCGCGACGAGCGACCGCCCACTCCGGTGGAGCCGCGGGCGAGCCGAGAGCGTCCCATCATGAGGACCTTGCTACCGCGACCCCGCCGACCCTGCAGCACGCTTCAGGTCGCCGGGTCGACGGAGGGACCGAGCGCTGCCTCGGTGGTCGCGATGGTGGCGTCGAGGCGGTCGAGGATCCTGCCGACGGACTCGCGCGCCCTGCTGGCGACCTGAGCGGTCTTCGCCCGCTGCTCCTCGAGATCGTGCGCGAGCGCCATGGCGGCGAGCAGCATCGTCTGAGGGTTGACCGGCCTGCCCGGGGGCACCAGCGCGTGAATCCGCGCGTCGACGATCTCCGCCAAGCGCAAGAGCTCCTCGGGGCTCGCGGAGGACACCACGCGGTAGGTCTGGCCCCCCACACGGAGCTCGACGGCACGGCTGACCATCGGCACAACATAACACGCAGCGCGCGATCCGAGCTCGAAGTGACGGGCTACGCGGAACCCCAGGGACGCAGTACCCTGCGCGGGTGCGGACCGGACCGGCTGGCCTCGTCTACTCTGCGGCGCTCGCCGCGGCGCTCGCGGTGGCCTTCGTGGCCGGGCCGGCGCAGGCGGAGCCGCAAGCGAACCTGGGCCTCACGCTCGGGGTGGCCGGCCGGGCCTACGAGTACGAGCTCTGGCAGCAGACCGCCTTTCACATGGGCCTGCGCGGAGACGTGCTCTTCCTGCGCGAGTCGAGCACCGACTTCGGCGTGGGCCCCTACGCCGAGGTCTTCACGCACGCCTTCGACGAGCTGCAACTCGGGGGCGGCGTGTCCGTCCTGTTGCCGGTGATCGACGCCGTGCCCGTCGTGGCCTCACTCGGCCTCTACGGGCGCGCGGGCGACGACGACCACGGCTTCGAGCCGGGCCTCGCGAGCTCGCTCTTCTTCGGTAGTCGCAGCTACAACCACAGCGCCAGCTACGTGGTGACGGCTGGTCTGCTCGCCCAAGGGCGCGTCGGTCTCGGAGACGCCCGAGAGACGTCGATCGTGATCGCGGCCCAGATCGACACCGTGTTCCTGGCGCTGCCCTTCGTCTTCCTCGCCGAAGCCCTGAGCGGCGGCTCGAGCGAGGTAGAACGCATCGAGCCGCAGCGTCGGGACGCTGCGGCTCGAGGGACATGCGCAAGCCGTCCTCGGCGTCGTGATCGACGCGGCGGGCGCGCGCGTCGCCACCGTTTCGGCGCTCGGGACGCTGCGGCTCGATGAGTCGCGATCAGCTGGCGCTGTGACTCACTCGGCGACGATGATCGGGTAGTAGAACCACGGCGTCTCGACGTCGTCGCCGCCCGTCGTACGCCCGAAGTAGCGCACGGCGAGCACGGCGGTCTGGGCGGTGTCGAGATCCTCCGTGAGCTCATCGCCGACGAAGAACTGGGTCTCCCCCTCGTCGAACTGGCCGACGCCCTGGCCCGAGGGAACGAATCCGGAGCCCGGAACACGGAACACCCCGGTCGAGCCTGCCAGCGAGGTGACCTCGAGCTCGTACTCCGTCAGCACGACGTCGCGCGCACGCACACGGAGCGTCGACGGTCGCGTGTCCTCAGCCATCTGGTTGCGAAGCGTGGCGTTGAAAATCATGGCGGCCCGTCCGGCGCAAGCCGCCGGGAACACCACACCGGCTCCTCCTTCTTCGACCTCTCCGGAGACGCACTCACCGGTATCCGGGTCCACGGCCACGGCCGTCGCGGCTGCGACGTTCGTGAGCACGAGGGTACCCTCGGACTCCACGCAGCCTGCGCCAAGAGCGGGAAGCGCACACGCAACAACCAGAGCAGCTCGGGTGGTGATCGACATGGTCGGAGCCTCCGCGAAGGGAAGAAGTCTTCGCGCCTTCGCCCTCAAGCCTAGCTGGGTCGCTCAGTCAGGGAAAATTTCGATCACGTCGAGGGCGCTCTCGAGCTTCGATTCGAGCTCCTCGAACCGCCAGGGCTGCACGTGCGCGCAGCCCAGCGCGCTGAGCTCCACCAGGAGGAGCGCATCACCGCGACGCTTCTTGTCGGCCCTGAGGTACCGGAGGCTCTCTCGTAGCTCGCCGCGCTCGACCATCGGCACACAGCGCAGCTCGAGCAGCAAGCTGCGCATGCGCCCGAGCAGCGAGGGCTCGGTGCGCCCCGCGAGCACGCCGAGCGCGAGCGCGAGGAGCATGCCAGCGGCGACGCTCTCGCCATGTGTGTAGCGCTCGAAGCCGCCCACGACCTCGAGCGCATGTCCGAAGCTGTGCCCGAAGTTCAGCCACATGCGCTCCGCGCGCTCGGTGGGGTCGCGCTCGACGACGCTGCGCTTCGCTTCGATCGCCGCGCGCACGACCTCGTCGAGGAAGGCTCGATCGAGCCGCGCCGCGCCGGCGGGGCCACGCTCGCAGCGCTCGAACAGCGCGACGTCGGTGACGGCGGCGACCTTGACGATCTCCGAGAGGCCGCTCGCGACGGCGCGCTCGCTCTCGGTCTCGACGTAGCGCGGTGCGACGATGACGGTGCTCGGCGGGTGGAAGGCGCCGACGAGGTTCTTCGCAGCGGCGAGGTCCACGGCCGTCTTGCCGCCGACGCTCGCGTCGACCTGCGCGAGCAGCGTCGTGGGTACGGCGATCCAGGGTATGCCGCGCATGTAGATCGACGCAGCGAAGCCCGCGACGTCGCTCACGACGCCCCCGCCCATCGCGACGACGAGCCCGCCCCGATCGAGCTGGGCCTCCGCGAAGCGCTCGAGCAGCGCCTCGAGGGTGTCGAAGCGTTTGTGCTGCTCGCCCGGGGGCAGATCGATCCGCGCGGCGGGCGTGAAGCCTCGCTCGGCGAGCTCGGCGAGCAGGCGCTCGGCGTGCAGCGCGGCGACGGTGGTGTCGGTGACGAACACGAAGGAGCTCGGCCGATGGCTGCGCAGCGCGAGAGCCAACGCAGACGCGGCGGCTGCGGTCGGCCGCACGAGCTGAGGGCGTGAGAAACCACCCACGGGGATCGGCGCGTCGCCGACGAGCGAGCGCAGCTCGTCGAGCAGCGCGTCGGTGGGACGAGCCGCGTCGAGGCGGAGGTGGACGCGCTCGTAGGATGCGCGCCGCGTCGCGAGCAGCTCTCGGAGGCGCGCCTCGTCGACGGCGGCGGCCGGAGCTGTGCCGGGGCTCGAGCGCAGGAGCGGTCGCTCCACGGATGAACCGCGGAGCCGCACGAGGAGCTCCGCGATGGGGAGCTCGAGGCCGACGACGAGCGCGCGCGCGAGGGCGTGGTCGCGCTGCGCCGGATCGACGAGCGCGCCGCCGCCGAGCGCGACGACGGGGCTCGGCGCTGCGCCGCTCGTGGCGTCGAGCAGCGCACGTAGCGCGCGTGCCTCGCGGGCGCGGAAGCCCGCTTCGCCCTCCGCCGCGAAGAGCTCGCCGATCGTCATGCCGCCTGCCTCGCTCGTGATGCGTTCGTCGAGATCGACGAAGGGCCTCCCGGTCGCGTCGGCGAGCGCACGCCCGAGCGTCGACTTGCCTACGCCGGGGGGGCCGTCGAGCAGGACGACGCGATCGAGAGGAGCAGGCGCGGCTCGGCTCACGGCGCAGCCTGCCCCGGATGCGCGGCGATCTGGGCGCGGTAGCCGTCGAGGTTGCGCAAGAGCTCGCGCAGGCTGTCGCCGCCGCACTTCTCGAGCAGGGCGTCGGCGAGCACGAACGCGACCATCGCCTCGCCGACGACGCTCGCCGCGCTCACCGCGCAGATGTCGCTGCGCTCGAAGGCCGCGTCGCTGCGTTCCTTGGTGCGCACGTCGACCGAGCGCAGGGCGCGCCGCAGCGTGCTGATCGGCTTCATCGCGGCGCGACAGATGAGCGTCTCGCCGTTGCTCATGCCGCCCTCGAGCCCACCGGCGCCGTTGCTCGGCCGCGCATAGCGCTGGGTGTCGCCCTGCCAGTCGATCGCGTCGTGCACCTCCGAGCCGCGCCTGCGCGCGGCCTCGAAGCCCAGCCCGATCTCGACGCCCTTGATGGCTTGGATGCTCATGAGCGCCTGGGCGAGGCGACCGTCGAGGCGGCGGTCCCATTGCACGTGGCTCCCGAGCCCAGGCACGAGCCCCGTGGCGCGCAGCTCGAAGACGCCCCCGAGCGTGTCACCGTCGTGCGAGGCTGCGTGGATCGCCTCACGCATCCTCGCCTCGGCGTCGGCGTCGGCCACCGCGAGATCGCTCGCGCGCGCGCGCTCGCGGAGCGCGGCGTCGTCGAGCCCGCTCGTATCGGCCTGCACCCCGCCGATCGACACCACGTGCGCGTAGACGTCGACGCCTGCGCGCTCGAGCAAGGCGCGACACGCGGCGCCGACGAGGCAGCGCGCCGCCGTCTCGCGCGCGCTCGCGCGCTCGAGCACGTCGCGCAGATCGGCGCGGTCGTACTTGAGCCCGCCCGCGAGGTCGGCGTGACCCGGGCGAGGGCGCGTGACCGGCTCCGGGGCCTCGGCGAAGGGCGCCGCCGCCATCGAAGCGAGCCACTTGTCGTGGTCGAGGTTCTTGATGCACATCGCCACAGGGCCGCCGATCGTCTCCCCGCCGCGCACGCCGCCCACGAAGCGGACCCGATCGGTCTCGATCTTCATGCGGCCGCCGCGGCCGTAGCCTCGCTGCCGGCGCGCGAGCTCGGCGTCGATGCGCTCGGCCTCGAGCGGCAGGCCGGCGGGCAGCCCCTCGAGGATCGCGACCAGCTCGGGGCCGTGCGACTCGCCGGCGGTGAGAAAACGCAGCCGTGACACGCGAGGAGCTTACACCGCCAATCGCTTGCCTCGATGGTGCTTCGAGCGCCCGAACCCGCCTGGGTGAGGGCTCCGGCGCTCGAAGCAGAAGCTCGAGGTGTGCACCCGGCGGTCTGCTTGCATGCACCCTGGGCCGATCGCGACGATCGGTCCAGGGTGTGCACCGCGCCGCTCGATCGTCGACGCGCCGCGGAGTGCTAGGCTTGGGCCGTGTCGAGCGCCTTCGAGCATCTGGAGCTCCGAGCGAGCGGAGACGCGACGCGCCTCGAGCTGCGCGTGAAGCCGCGCGCCTCGCGGAGCCAGGTGCTCGGCGTGCGCGAGGGGCTGCTCGACGTCGCCGTGGCGGCGCCGCCGGTCGACGGAGAGGCCAACGCCGCGATCATCGAGCTGCTCGCGAAGCTGCTCCACGTGGCGCGGCGGGATCTGAGCCTGGTGCTCGGGCAGGCCAGCCGTACGAAGGTCGTGGAGGTCGCCGGCCTCGCTCCCGACGAAGTGCGCGCGAGGCTCGAAGGAGGACGACGGTGACGGAGAGGCGTCTCGGCTTCGAGAAGTGGCAAGGCCTCGGGAACGATTTTCTCGTGGTCGAGGCGCGCGAGCTGCCGGCCGACGTCGACGATCGCGTGATCCGCGCGCTCTGCGATCGGCGCTTCGGCGTGGGTGGCGACGGTGTGTTGATCGTCGGGCAAGCCGAGGGCGTCGACGCGACGATGATCGTGCGCAACGCCGACGGGTCGCGCCCGGAGATGTGTGGCAACGGCCTGCGCTGCGTGGTCGGAGCGCTGCGCGCGCAGGGGCGCGTCGGCGAAAGCGCCGTGGTGCGCACCGACGCGGGTGAGCTCGCCTGCCTCGTCGAGCCCGTCGGCGACGATGCTTCGGTGTCGGTCGAGGTCGCGATGGGCAAGGTGAGCTTCGGCGACGAGCTCTCGGTCGAGGTCGACGGCGTGCTGCATCGATTCCTCACCGCGAGCATCGGCAACCCGCACGCGGTGAGCTTCGAGCCCTACGGCGAGGCCGAGCGCGATCGTGTGGCGCCGATCGTGGAGAAGGCGCCCCGCGGGGCGACCAACGTGGAGTTCGTGCGCGTCGAAGGCACGCACATCGACGTGGTCGTCTGGGAGCGAGGCGTGGGCTACACGCTCGCCTGCGGCACGGGCGCGTGCGCGGTGGCAGCGGTCGCAGTGCACGAGGGCCGCGCGCCTCGAGGCGAGCCGCTCCGTGTGTCACTGCCGGGCGGCGAGCTCGCGATCCGCGTGGATCCGAGCGACTGGTCCGTGCGCATGCGTGGCCCCGCGGTGCGCGTCTTCGAAGGCACCACCACGATCGCAGAGCGCTGAATGCCGAACTGGTTCGTCGGTCTACCCGTCGACGCGGGCGCGTGGTTCGCTCAGCTCCCTCCGCCTCCGCCGGGTGTGCGCTGCTTTCACCCCGACGACCTCCACGCGACGATCGCCTTCTTCGGCCCCGTCGACGAGGCCGCGGCACGGAGAGGCTTCGAGGCGCTCGCCTGGGAGCTGGGCGCGCTCGACGTGACCCTGGGCGAGGTGGTGCCGATGGGATCCTCGCGCAGGCCCTCGGCGTATTCGGCGGTGCTGGGCGAGGGCAGAGAGGCGGTCGAGGCCGCCATGGGCCCGGCGCGTGAGCGCGCCTGCGCTGCGGCCGGTGTCGAGCCGGACCGGCGACCGCCGGAGGCCCACGTCACGATCGCGAGGCCTGCGAAGAGCGCCAGCGAGCAGGAGCGCAGGGCAGGTCTGCGGTGGGCGAGCGCGCTCGAGCTCGGCGCGCCGCGCGTCCGGCTCGGGCGAGTGGCGCTCTACGGCTGGGCGCTCGACCGTCGGCTGGGTCCGCTCTTCCGGATCGTCGCCGAGACCGAGCTCGCCCCGGCCCGCTGAGCTTCGAGCTCACTCGAGCAGCAGGCCGAGCAGGCCGAAGACGCCCTCGAGCACCGACTCGGCCCCCACCTCGAGCGCCACCTCTGCGGTCGCGCCTGCGACGTCGCCGAGGGTCTGGTTGACCTGCTCCATGGTGGGCGAAGGCTGGACCGTGGCTCCGACGATCGCCGCGCCACCGATCGCCGCGCCGGCCGCGCCTGCGCTCGCCGGCGGGCCCCAAGCGCTCGAGCGGATCGCCGCCGCCACGCGAGAGAGCTCGTCGCGGTCGTACCAAGTGCCGTGCTTCGCGCAGAGATCGATCTCCACGCCCGCGCGCGCGACCGTGCTGCGCTGCATCGTGTCGAGGCAGGCCGGGCAGCGCAGCGCGACCGAAGTGTCGGCGCGATAGCGGGCCGCGTCGCTCACCTGCGCCGCGAGCTGGAGCGCGTCGTCGGGCAGGGAGCTCGCGAGCTGCGCGGCGCACTTCGTCCCGAGGAAGACGCCCCCGCACGCGCCGCAGGCGTGCAGGATGATCGCGCCCGCGCTGCCGCTGTAGAGCGGCGGAGGCGAGCTCGATCGCGTGGCACAGCGAGGGCAGGCGAGCGCCGTTCGATGGGCGGTCATGGTGCACGGGAGCGTAGCGCGCTCCCCGCCGCGATGCGCGCGCGCCAGGCTGAGGTCGAGGCCCTCGACTCAATGTCTGTCCGGAAAAGCCGAACCCAGGGGTTCGGCTTTTCCGACTTGTTGTTCGTCAGGAATCGAGACGATGCGGAGAAGTCGGGGAAGAATTCTCTGTCTTCGGCTGCCGCGCGCCGCGCTCG